>NZ_JBEXRA010000055.1:0-55489 GCF_040612855.1 Streptomyces sp. NPDC006332 | reverse complement strand
CCCGTAGGAACGCGGCGAGACGCGGTGCCCGTCGACGTCCTTGGTCCAACCTCCGTGCAGCGGACCGGAGTTGCGACGGTGCGCGGAGCAGCCGTCCGCAGGTCGCACCGAGGGCATCGTACCTGTGGGGGTGTCGCCCACCGAAGGGTGCCGCACGGACCGTTTGACGAGGTGGGAGCAGATGCGCGGAGTCCGCGTGGTGACCGAGGGTGAGCGAATCGTGTCACGCGGCGCCCGAAAAGTGGCTTCAGGGCAGAACGAAGCCCCCGATCACGGGGGAACAATCGGGGGCTTCGCGTTTTCGGGCGGCCTTGGAACGACCGCGCATTCAGAACGTAAGTCCTGTACGGCCCCCCGGTCAAGCCGAGTTGAGGCACTGCGGCACGTTGTCCGGCGCGACCTTCACAGGTTCAGCACACCGCGGATGATCAATCACCGTGCGTGACGACCTGGTGGGGCCCATCGGCCTGTCCGGCCGCGGCAGGCCCCGGAAGTGCCTCGTATCCCTCGGTGCCCTGTCGTACCAGGAGGTCGGCGAAGGGGCGGGAGGGGTCCTCGGCGAAGTGCTGTCGTTCCGCCCGGACCCATCCGTCCCAGAACTCCCGCTGTTCCTCCCCGTCCCGCGCCCTTCCGCGCGCCCACGCCTCGTCCCGGGCCAGATCCATCCACAGCAGGTGTGCCAGACGGGGGCGCAGTGCGCGCCGACCCGCGCCGACCCCCTCCACGATGACCACCGGAGCCGGGGTCAGCGGGCGGGGCGGCCCGAAGCGGCGGGCGTGCCAGTCGTAGGGGGCGTAGTGCGCGGTACCGCCCCGGCTCAGCGGCTCGATCACCTGGGTCAGCAGGCGCCCGGTCCAGTCGAACAGCTCGTCGTGGCCGGAGATGTCGTCGAGGCGCAGCACCGGGGCGTCGTCCAGCGCGCGGGACAACTGTCCGGCGAACGTCGACTTCCCGGAGCCGGCGTGGCCGTCGATCCCGATCAGACGGACCGGGCCGCAGGAGGGGGGCAGACGGCGCAGCAGGGCGGCGAGCTCGTGGATGACGGTTCCTGGGACGTTCGGGAGGCGGACTCCGAGCCGGACTCGGATGCGGGAACACCAGGCTACGCCGCCCGTCCGCCTGACTCCCGGCGGCGACCGCGGCTCCGGCGGGCGAAACCGAGATCGGTGAGCGCGGCACGGGCGGAAGTGCTGGCGGGAGCAGGTGGGCTGCCCCATAGTGGGCGCACAGCCGTGCACTGGACCACCTCGGCTCGGACACCTCGACTCACTCGACCGTGACACCTGGGGGTCATCCCGCCATGAGCAGATCCGAACAGCCGTCCCGCAGGACCGTCCTGGCAGCCGTGGTCGCCGCCGCGGTGGCCGGCGCCGGGGGCCCGGCGGCCGCGGCCGAGGCCGAGGCCGACACCGTGGATCCGATGAGGGCTCAGGCCCGCCCGGTCGACAACCGCGCCTGGACCACGTACGCCGAATGGCGTGGCGGCACCGCGCGGGGCACCCGGGCCGTCGCCGGCGCTCGGCCGGGCGTGGTGATCGGCACTCCGGCGGGCACCTCCCCGTACACCGACCCGCACACCGGCAGGACCGCCACCTGGGAGTACGGAACCTGGACGGGGCCGGCGCACACCCTCGCCGTCCCCGCGAACGAGCTGATCGCCTCCTGGAACGCGCACACCCCGGCGGGTACCTGGATCCAGGTCGAACTGAAGGGGACGTACTCCGACGGCACGGACAGCCCCTGGTACGTGATGGGCCGTTGGGCCTCCGGTGACCAGGACATCAGCCGGACCTCGGTCGACGACCAGGGCGACGGCAGGAGCGCCGTCTGGACGGACACCGTCGCGATCGGCGACCCGGCGACCGGCCTCCGCCTGGTCTCCTACCGCCTCCGGCTCACCCTCCACCGCAAGCCGGGCACGAAAGCCACGCCCACCGTCTGGCGGATCGGCGCGATGGGCTCCGACGTCCCCGACCGGTTCACCGTGCCGGCCTCGACGCCCGGCCCGGCCGCCGAGCTGGTCGTGCCGCGCTACTCGCAGGAGATCCACGCCGGTCAGTATCCGCAGTACGACAACGGCGGCGAGGCCTGGTGCAGCCCCACCTCCTCGCAGATGATCATCGAGTACTGGGGCGGTCGGCTCACCCCCGAGCAGCTGTCGTGGGTCGATGCGACGTACGCCGACCCCCAGGTGTGCCATGCGGCCCGGTACACCTACGACCACCAGTACGCCGGCTGCGGCAACTGGCCGTTCAACGCCGCCTACGCGGCCACCTTCGAGGGCATCCAGGGCGTGGTCACCCGACTCGGCTCGCTGACCGACCTGGAGACGCTGATCGCGGCCGGCGTCCCGGCCATAACGTCCCAGTCGTTCTTGAAGGAGGAGCTCACCGGCGCCGGTTACGGCACCTCCGGGCACCTGATGACCGTGATCGGCTTCACCGCCGACGGCGATGTGATCGCCAACGACCCGGCCTCGCCCGGCGACGAGGCGGTGCGGCGCGTCTACCGGCGGCGGGAGTGGGAGAACATCTGGCTCAGGACCAAGCGGTACAACGCCTCCGGCAAGGTCGTCTCCGGCTCCGGCGGCGTCTGCTACCTGTACTTCCCGGTCCGCCCGACTCCGCGCCAGCGCGCGGCGCTCGCGGCCGTGGGAGTCCGCTGAGCGCTGGAGCACATCCTGGGCCGGGCCTCGTGGTGATCGCGGTGCTCACCACCCGGCTCGGCCTGCTGTGAGTTGCCCCATGGCCGACCTGGCATACTGCGGCTGTCCCGCCGCCTGTTGAGACCAGGGTCCGAATTGAGTATCAGTCAACAGCGCGACGACGTCCGCCCGCGGGCGCGCGGCACCGAGCGTTCCATCGCGCGTCGTGCCGAACTCATCGCCATCGGACGGAAGTTGTTCGCCGACACGTCGTACGACGCGCTGTCCATGGACGACATCGCCCGGCAGGCACATGTCGCCAAGGGGCTGATCTACTACTACTTCCACTCCAAGCGCGGCTACTACCTGGCCATCATCCAGGACTCCGTCGCCGACCTGGTCACCTATGCGGCGAGCGGCCTCGAACTGGGGCCAGTGGACCGGGTCCACCGCACCATCGACAGCTATCTGCGCTACGCCGAGCACAACCAGGCCGCCTACCGCACGATCGTCAGCGGCGGCGTCGGCTTCGACACCGAGGTGCAGGCCATCCGGGACGGCGTGCGCGAGGCGATCGTCGCGACCATCGCGGACGGGGCGTACGGCCGCAGCGACATCGGCCCGCTGCCCCGCATGGGGCTGCTCGCCTGGTTGTGCAGTGTGGAGGGCGCCACCCTCGACTGGATCGGCCGCCCCCAGCTCACCAGAGACACGATGCGCGAACTGCTGGTGAAGACACTCGGCGGTTCGATGCGGGCCATCGAGGAGATGGACCCCGCGTACCCGGCTCCGGAGCCGGCTCGCCGCGGCACCGGCTGACGACACACGACTTGGGGCGGAGGCCGTGGTCCTCCGCCCCAAATCACCGTCGGGAAGGGTCAGTTGATCGCCCTGATCAGCTCACCGTCCGCGGTGTCCCCGCTCAGCTCCCAGAAGAACGTGCCGCCGAGGTGCTGAGAGTCCTTGTACTTCATCTTCCCCTTGATCGTCTTCGGGGTGTCGTAACTCCACCAGTCGCTGCCGCACTTGGCGTACGCGGTGCCGCCGACGGTCCCGGTCGCCGGGCACGTGGTCTTCAGCACCCGGTAGTCCTCGCTGCCGTCCTCGTAGGTGCCCGCCGCCGGCCCGGTGGCCGTGCCGCCCGGCTTCGCCTGCGTGACACCGGTCCAGCCCCGCCCGTAGAAGCCGATGCCGAGCAGCAGCTTCGAGGAAGGTATGCCCAGGCTCTTGAGCTTGGCGATGGTGGCGGCGGTGTTGTAGCCCTCCTGCGGTATGCCCGGGTAGGACGTCAGCGGGGAGTGCGGCGCCGTCGGGCCGGTGGCGTCCCAGGCGCCGAAGTAGTCGTACGTCATGGGGTTGTACCAGTTGACGTACTGCGCCGCGCCCGCGTAGTTCGCCGCGTCGATCTTGCCGCCGCTCGTGGCGTCGGCCGTGATCGCCGCGGTGATCAACTGCCGTTTGCCGAACTTGGCGCGCAGTGCGCCCATCACGTCCCGGAAGGCGTCCCGGCCGCTGGTGTCGCAGGTCAGGCCACAGGCGCCCGGGTACTCCCAGTCGATGTCGATGCCGTCGAAGACGTCCGCCCACTTCGAGTTCTCGACCAGGTCGTAGCAGGACTGGGCGAAGGCCGCGGGGTTCTTGGCCGCCTCGCTGAAGCCGCCCGACCAGCTCCAGCCGCCGAACGACCAGATGACCTTGAGGCCGGGATGCAGCTTCTTCAGCTTGCGCAGCTGGTTGAAGTTGCCGCTCAGGGGCTGGTCCGCGGTGTCGGCGACACCGTCCACGGACTCGTCGGCGGTGAACGGTCTGTCGGTGTCCGCCCAGGCGTCGCCGAGGGCGCACTTGCCGTCGGTGACGTTGCCGAAGGCGTAGTTGATGTGAGTGAGCTTGTCGGCGGAGCCGGAGGTCTCGATGTTCTTGACGTAGTACTGGCGGTCGTAGATGCCCCAGTCGGTGAAGTAGCCGACGACCTTGGAACCGGCCGCGGCGGTGGCGGGCACCTCGTCGGGGCCGGCCGTGGCGGTGGCGGTGCCGGCACCGACGAGCAGACCGGCGCCCAGGGCGGCGCAGCACGAGGCGGACAGGAGGGCCCGGAAACGGGCGCGGGAGTGGAGCGGGCTGTGCATCGGGTGTCTCCTCGCAGGGACAGGGAGGGGATCGCACGCCGATTGGCATGAACGCGAGGGAAGCGTTGGAGCGAAACAGTAAGAGGACTAGACCAATAGGTCAATGGTTCGGACCAATCTCGGGCGGCGGGTCCGCGGGTTTCCTGAAGTAAGCGGTCGTTAACTGGTGACGGGATGCCTCCGATCGGGCATACTCACAGCCCACAGCCGCTGGTCAGCAGCTTCCGCGACCCGGGAGTGCGAGCATCGGTCGGCACCCAGTGAGACCCGGCGAGCCGCCCCCACGACGGGTGAGTCCGCCAGATCCCGATCAGGGAGGAGAGCGTCGCCATGTCCGATCGCGCCCCGCAGCCGGTGGAACGGCACCTGCCCACCGACGAGGCCCGGGACCTGCTCTCGCTCGTGCGTGACATCGCGCGGCAGGAGATCGCCCCGAAGGCGGCCGAGGAGGAGGACGCCGGACGCTTCCCGCGCGAGGTCTTCACCCTGCTCTCCGCGTCCGGCCTGCTCGGTCTGCCGTACGACTCCGAGTACGGCGGCGGCGACCAGCCGTACGAGATCTACCTCCAGGTCCTCGAAGAGCTCGCCGCCGCCCGCCTCACCGTCGGCCTCGGCGTCAGCGTGCACACCCTGGCCTGCTACGCGCTCGCCGCCCACGGCACGAAGGCGCAGCAGGTCGAGCACCTGCCCGCGATGCTCGGCGGCGGCCTGCTGGGCGCGTACTGCCTCTCCGAACCGTCCTCGGGCTCGGACGCGGCCTCACTGCGCACCAAAGCCGTGCGGGACGGCGACCACTGGGTCATCACCGGAACCAAGGCGTGGATCACGCACGGCGGAGTCGCCGACTTCTACACGGTCATGGCGCGCACGGGCGAGGAGGGGCCGCGCGGGATCACCGCGTTCCTGGTGCCCGGCGACGCGGACGGTCTGAGCGCGGCGCAGCCCGAGAAGAAGATGGGCATGAAGGGCTCGCCGACCGCCCAGGTCCACCTCGACGGCGTGCGGGTGCCTGACGGCCGCCGCATCGGCGAGGAGGGACAGGGCTTCGCGATCGCCCTGGCCGCGCTGGACTCGGGACGGCTCGGCATCGCGGCCTGCGCGATCGGCCTGGCCCAGGCGGCACTGGACGAGGCGGTGGAATACGCCACCGGACGGCGGCAGTTCGGCCGGCCGATCGCCGACTTCCAGGGGCTGCGTTTCATGCTCGCCGACATGGCCACCCAGATCGAGGCCGGCCGGGCGCTGTACCTGACGGCGGCACGGCTGCGGGACGCGGGCCGGCCGTTCGCCAAACAGGCGGCCATGGCCAAGCTGCACTGCACCGACACCGCGATGAAGGTGACCACGGACGCCGTCCAGGTCCTCGGCGGGTACGGCTACACCGCCGACTTCCCGGCCGAGCGGTACATGCGCGAAGCCAAGGTCCTGCAGATCGTCGAGGGCACCAACCAGATCCAGCGGATGGTCATCGCCCGTCATCTAGCGGGTCCCGAGACCCGCTGAACTGGCCCGCCGTCACCTGGGGCGCCGCCAGCCGGACCCACTCCGGGTCGGGGCGTCCCGGCAGCGTGCGGCCGCGGTCGGCCCAGGTGCGCAGCAGCTCGCGGTAGATGGGCGGGTCCTGAACGGGCGGCGGCGGAACCGATTTTGCGGCCCCGGCGACCGGAGCGGGAACGAAGAGCCGGCGCTGACGCCCGGTCACTGTGTAGGTGGGGGGCATACCAGGGCAACGCGGAGGTCACCGGACAGGTCACCGGTCCCGGGAATCGGGCGTGCGTTCACGGTCGTCCGGGGGCGCCGTCCGGCGGCGGGCCGGGGGCCCGAGGAGCCGTGTCCGGGCTCCGGCAAGGCATGCTCGGCCGTTCTGGTGTCCGGACGCACTGACGCCCCGCACCGCGGCAGGCTGAGTGTCGTGGTGCGGGTCGATCAGGGAGGTGGAGCGGACCGCGCGCTCAGGCGGCCTGGCGTCGGCGCAGGACGGGCACCCGGATGGGGCGCGAGCCCGGGCCGCCGACGTGCGAGAAGGGCTGGGTCCGCCAGTCGAGGCCTTGAGGGAGCGTCAGCAGGAGCGCGGTGTCCTGCTCCTGGGGCTCGACCGACTCGTCCGCCGGCTTGGCGTCGGACGCCCTGCGACCGGTGCCGGCGCAGACCGTCAGCCCGAACGGGTTCCACGGCGAGGCGCACAGCGCGTGCTCCGGCAGGACCTCCTCGTCCGCCAGCAGCGCGATGGGCTGCGCACAGTCCGGGCAGGTCACCCGGTACATCTCGAAGGTGTCGTAGGCGTCGAACTCCTCGTCGAAAGCGTCGGGTTCGACGCCCTCCGGCTCGGGCTCGACGACCAGCTGCGGCCGCTTGGGCGCGGTGCGACCAGGGCGCTTAAGACTCTGCATTGGATTCTCCCCCTCGGGCTGGGCCGTGTCGGCACTGAGGCCTCGACCACAGCAAGCACTTCCCGTCCCGTCTCGGCGGTAATCACGAGAGCATCACGGAGCCTCCCCATGGGGTGTGGTCTTCGTCACATGCCATCCGCAGGTGCCCGACGCGCTCTCTTTGTCCCCTCTCCCCGCAGCCCCCTCGGCTGCCTCCGGCCACATCACGAACCGGGTATGACCTGCGCCGCTCAGGTATCCGAGGAGGTCAGGTGCACTGTAGGTTCTTGCGCCATGGAGGAGCTCGACCGACAGATCGTGCAGCTGCTCGTCAAGGACGGGCGGATGAGCTACACAGACCTGGGCAAGGCCACCGGCCTGTCCACGTCGGCCGTGCACCAGCGGGTGCGCCGGCTGGAACAGCGGGGGGTGATCCGCGGTTACGCCGCGGTCGTCGACCCGGAGGCCGTCGGACTGTCGATGACCGCGTTCATCTCGGTGAAACCGTTCGACCCCAGTGCCCCCGACGACATCGCGGAACGCCTCGCCGGAGTCCCCGAGATCGAGGCCTGTCACAGCGTCGCGGGTGACGAGAACTACATCCTCAAGGTGCGCGTCTCCACACCGCACGAGCTGGAGGAACTGCTGGCCCGGCTGCGCTCGCTGGCGGGAGTGTCGACCCGGACCACGGTGGTGCTCTCGACGCCGTACGAGGCGCGACCGCCGCGCGTCTGACCCCCGGCGTGCCGGACGGCGCGCGCCGGGCCGACCTGGGTGCGAGGCGGCGCGCGTGAGGCGCGAAACTGTCCCCCATGAGTGAACGCACCGCCGAACCGACCACCGTCCTGCTGCGCCGCGGCGAGGTCCACAGCCCTGCCGACCCCTTCGCGACGGCGATGGTGGTGGAACGAGGGCACGTCGCCTGGGTCGGCTCCGAGGGCGCCGCCGACGCCTTCGCGGACGGCGTCGACGAGGTGATCGACCTCGACGGCGCCCTCGTCACCCCCGCGTTCACCGACGCACACGTGCACACCACCTCCACCGGTCTCGCCCGCACCGGCCTGGACCTGTCCGACGCCCCTTCCCTGGACGCGGCCCTCGCCCTCGTACGGGACTTCGCGACCACCCGGCCGCACGATCGCGTCCTGCTCGGTCACGGCTGGGACGCCTCCCGCTGGCCGGACGGCCGCCCCCCGACCCGAGCCGAACTCGACGCGGCCACCGGCGGCCGACCGCTCTACCTCAGCCGGATCGACGTGCACTCGGCGGTCGTCACCACGGCCCTGCTCGACCTGACTCCCGGTCTCGGCGTGGTGGAGGGCCCGCTCACCGCCGACGCCCACCACGCGGTCCGTGCCGCCGCCCTCGCCGCCGTCACTCCCGAGCAGCGCGTCGAGGCCCAGCGCACCGCCCTCGCCCGGGCGGCCTCCCTCGGCATCGGAACCGTTCACGAATGCGCAGGGCCGGAGATCTCCTCCGAGGACGACTTCACGGGGCTGCTGCGGCTGGCGGCCGAGGAGCCGGGCCCGCGGGTCGTCGGTTACTGGGCCGAGCGCGACATCGACAAGGCCCGGGAACTCGGCGCGGTCGGCGCGGCCGGAGACCTGTTCGTCGACGGCGCCCTCGGCTCGCACACCGCCTGTCTGCATCAGCCGTACACCGACGCCGGCCACACCGGCACCGCCTACCTGGACGCGGCCGCCGTGGCCGCCCATGTCACCGCCTGCACCGAGGCGGGCCTCCAGGCGGGCTTCCACGCCATCGGGGACGCGGCCGTGACCGCCGTCGTCGACGGCGTGCGCACCGCCGCCGAGAAGGTCGGTCTCGCCCGCGTCCGCGCCGCCCGCCACCGGGTGGAACACGCCGAGATGCTCACCCCGGAGACGATCGCGGCCTTCGCCGAACTCGGCCTCACCGCCTCCGTCCAACCCGCCTTCGACGCGCTGTGGGGCGGCGAGGACGGCATGTACGCCCAGCGCCTGGGCGCCGACCGGGCCCGCACCCTGAACCCCCTCGCGGCTCTGCTTCGGGCCGGTGTCCCGCTGGCCTTCGGCTCGGACAGCCCGGTCACGCCGCTGGACCCGTGGGGCACGGTCCGCGCGGCGGCCTTCCATCGCACCCGCGAACACCGCGTCTCCGTGCGCGCCGCGTTCACCGCGCACACGCGGGGCGGCTGGCGGGCGGTCGGGCGGGACGACGCGGGCGTCCTGGTGCCGGGAGCCCCCGCGGATTACGCCGTGTGGCGCACCGACGAACTGGTCGTCCAGGCCCCGGACGACCGGGTCGCCCGCTGGTCGACCGACCCCCGCTCCGGAACCCCCGGCCTGCCCGACCTTACGCCGGGCCGCGACCTTCCCCTCTGCCTGCGCACCGTGGTGGGCGGGCGGACGGTGTTCGTACGCCCGGGCGAGTGATCTCCGGGGGTGGCGCACCCCCGATCGGCCCGCGACGCGCCGTGCCGGGACCCGCGTATCCGCCGCGCTGACCAGGGCTTTGACGGAAGATGCGCAGGTCATAGGGCTGTTGACAGCCGACGGCTGCGGGCCGGTAGGTTCGGCCGAGTCCACCACCGGACGCCCGACCGGGGAACGTCCACGCACGCGTCGTGGCGCCGCTGGGTCAGGGACGGTGTGCCGCACGGGGCACCGTCACTGGGAGCCAGGCTCAGCGCCCGTGCCACGACGCGGGAACGTTCCGGCCGGTCGGGGAGGTGTGACCCGGGTGGGGCCCGGGTGCTCAGTAGACAACGGCTTTCGGTCGACTCGCAGCCAGCGGGTCCCAGGTCGGCCCGAAGGGCGCCGGGCCCCCATCCGCTGTAGGCACGACCCCGAATACGGAACGTACCGCACGCAAAAGGGGATTCTTACCCCGCTTTTCTGGAAACAACACCACCATACGATTGTTCTGTCACGTCACCCCAGGCCGTGGCCATTAAGGTGGACCTCTGCGTACGGAGATGAAGGGGCAGCAGTGGACGACGGCGACGGGACCCTCGCGGCACAGGAGCGGGGGAGGCGGTTCGGACCGCTCGGCACGGCATTGGTGATCATCCCGACCTACAACGAGGCGGAGAACATCAAGGCGATCGTCGGCCGGGTGCGCAAGGCCGTCCCGGAGGCGCACGTGCTGGTCGCCGACGACAACAGTCCGGACGGCACGGGCAAGCTCGCCGACGAACTGGCCGCCGGTGACGACCACGTCCAGGTGCTGCACCGCAAGGGCAAGGAGGGCCTCGGCGCCGCCTATCTGGCCGGCTTCCGCTGGGGCCTGGAGAACGGCTACGGCGTCCTGGTCGAGATGGACGCGGACGGCTCCCACCAACCCGAGGAACTGTCCCGTCTGCTGACCGCCCTGAAGAGCGCCGACCTGGTCCTCGGCTCCCGCTGGGTACCGGGCGGCCGGGTCGTGAACTGGCCCAGGTCCCGTGAGTACATCTCCCGGGGCGGCAGCCTCTACTCCCGCCTCGCGCTGGACCTGCCGCTGCGCGACATCACCGGCGGTTACCGCGCCTTCCGTCGCGAGACCCTCGAAGGCCTCGGCCTCGAAGAGGTCGCCTCCCAAGGCTACTGCTTCCAGGTCGACCTCGCCCGTCGCGCGGTCAAGGCCGGCTACCACGTCGTCGAGGTGCCCATCACGTTCGTCGAGCGCGAACTCGGCGACTCGAAGATGAGCCGGGACATCCTGGTGGAGGCGCTGTGGCGGGTCACCACCTGGGGTGTGGGGGAGCGGGTCGGCAAGATAGTGGGCCGCACGAAGCCGTCGAGGTCGTAGATCCGCCCTCTCACAGCCGCGGCTGATCGTCCCCTTATGCCGTACTGAGCCGGTTCCAGGCACACTGGACGCATGACGACTGGCGCTCCGACCCCCACCTACCCCACCAGGCCCCGGCGCTCCCGGCTGCGCACGTTCCTGCCGCTGGGCGTCGCCGCCTGGCTCGTGCTGGAGATCTGGCTGCTCACCGTGGTGGCCGGCGCGGCGAGCGGGTTCACGGTCTTCCTGCTGCTGGTCGCCGGTTTCGTGCTCGGCTCGGTGGTCATCAAGCGGGCCGGCCGGCGCGCCTTCCAGAACCTGAACGAGGCGCTGCAGCGCGGCGGGGCCCCGTCGGACTCGTCGAACGGCGGCGGCAACGGCCTGATGATGCTGGGCGGGCTGCTCCTGATGATCCCCGGCCTGATCTCGGACGCGGTGGGTCTGCTTCTGCTGCTCCCGCCGGTCCAGAAGACCCTCAGCCGCTACGCGGAGCGCACCGTCGAGCGCAAGCTCCGTGAGTCGGTCCCGGGCACCCTGTCAGGCGCCTTCCAGCAGGCCCGTATGCGCCAGCCGGACGGAAAGGTGGTCCAGGGCGAGGTCATCAGGGACGAGCCGGGAGACGCACCGCGGGATTCGCGCCCGCCCCTGACGCACTGAGTCGGTGACGCCGGGCGCATCCGGCGGGGGCGCCGCCCCTGTCGGACGTCGCCTCGGCCATCAGTACCGCGGGCACACAAAACCGCGGGCGCCGTACGTGAGCTTTCACGTACGGCGCCCGCGGTTACTTGTGTGGTGTATCCCGCTCAAGCCTTGCCGGGATTATGCCGACTTCCGGCTGTCCCTCGGATGAACAGCGATGTTCATCGCGCCGGAGCGCAGAACGGCCAGGCGCTCCTCGAGGACCTCTTCGAGTTCCTCGCGGGTGCGCCGTTCCATCAGCATGTCCCAGTGCGTACGCGCGGGCTTGGCCTTCTTTTCCTCAGGGCCGTCGCCGTCGACGAGGAGTGCCTGGGCCCCGCAGACCTTGCACTCCCACTCCGGCGGAATCTCCGCCTCGACCGAGAAGGGCATCTCGAACCGGTGCCCCTTCTCGCATGCGTACTCCACGGCCTGGCGCGGGGCCAGGTCGATACCGCGGTCCGTCTCGTAGCTGGTCACCACGAGGCGCGTGCCGCGAAGAGCTCGCTCACTCATGAATCGTGCCTCCCGGGCTTGTCGCCCACAGGACAGGTGTCGCTGTCGTCGTCATCCGGTCAACGTCCGGTCGGCGGTAAAGATTCCCGTTCCGGGTCTCGTTCCGGGTCATGCGTCGCCGTCGTAGCCGCCCCTTGTTGTACCCACCAGCGCCCGGTTTGTCACATCTGCTAGCAGATGTGACACAGCGTTCGGCATCTTTGACGCGCAGTAACGGTACGCCTGGCAGGCCAAACGCGTACACTACAGCGCTTTCGCCCGGAACGCTAAATCGTCTCCGGAACCTGATTGCCCGCGTCGCTGATCGCCCGCCGTACCGGAACCCTCGCGAGCAGCACGAACCCGATGACGAAGAAGGCCACCAGCGAGATGATCGCGTCCCGGTAACTCCCGGTCACCTGGTAGGTGACCCCGAACAGCAGCGGGCCCAGCCAGCTCATGCCTCGGTCGCTCATCTCGTACGCGGAGAAGTACTCGGCCTCCTTGCCGGGCGGGACGAGATGCGAGAACAGGGACCGGGAGAGCGCCTGGCTCCCGCCGAGCACCAGCCCGATCCCGGCGGCCAGCACGAAGAACCACACCGGAGCGCCGGCCGGCAGGAAGTACCCGGCCGCCAGTGTCACCGTCCACGCGACCAGCGAGCCCAGGATCGTGCGCTTGGCTCCGTGGACCCGGGCCAGCCGCCCCATCCCCAGTGCTCCGGCCACCGCGAGCACCTGGACCAGCAGGACCGCCACGATGAGGGTCGACTGTCCGAGGCCGAGTTCCTCGGAGCCGTAGACGGACGCCTGGGAGATCACGGTCTGGATGCCGTCGTTGTAGACGAGGTAGGCCAGCAGGAAGGCGAGGGTCCGTGGATGACGGCGCATGTCGCGGACGGTCGCGGCGAGTTGACGGAAGCCGGGAGCACTCGCTTCCCCGGCGCGCCGCGCGGTGGGGCGACGGTCGCGCAGGCGACGCAGCGGGACGAGGGTGAAGGCGCCCCACCACAGGCCGGCCGAGGCCAGGCAGACGCGGACCGCCGCGCTCTCCGAGAGGCCGAAGGACTCGTGACTCGTGTAAAGGACGAGGTTCACGATCAGGACCAGCGAACCGGCCGCGTACCCGAAGGCCCAGCCCCGCGAGGAGACCGCGTCACGTTCCTCGGGCAGAGCGATCTGCGGCAGGTAGGAGTTGTAGAGCATCATCGCCACGGACTGCGCCGCGTTCGCCACGATCAGCAGCAGACCGCCGAGCAGATAGCGGTCGCCGTCCAGGAAGAACATGGCCGTGGTCGCCGCCGCGCCGGTGTACGCGGCGGCCGCCAGGAGGGGCTTCTTGCGTCCGGTGCGGTCGGCGGCGGCGCCCACCAGGGGCATCACCAGGACCGCCACGATCACCGACAGGGACACCGCGTACGCGAAGAAGGACCCGGCCCGCACCGGGACCCCCAAGGGGTGCACGAATCCGTCCCCGTCCGCCGCTGACGTGGCGACCGACGTCAGATAAGGGCCCAGGAACACGGTGAGCACGCTCGTCGAGTAGACGGAGCACGCCCAGTCGTAGAAGTACCAGCCGCGCTGTTCGCGCCGCCGCCGGCCGGCCTCGTCGACCGGTCCCGTGCGCACGGTGTCGGTGCCCACCCGCGCCCCTCGCTTCCCCGTGGTGCCGCGCGAGGCAGCGGGTGGCGGCCCGGGTCAGACCCAGACGCCCCGGTCCTCCATGACCTTGCGCAGTGTGTCGATGTGATCGGTCATGATGCCATCGACTCCCAGGTCCAGGAGCCGGTGCATGCGCTCGGGTTCGTTCACCGTCCACACGTGCACCTGGAGTCCGAGCGCGTGCGCGGTGCGCAGGAAGCGGTGATCCACCACCGGGATGCCGGACTGCGCCTCCGGCACCTGCGCGGCCACCGCGGACCGGCGCACCACGGCCGGCAGACCCCAGGAACGCAGCCGCAGGTTGAGCACACCACGGGTGCCGTACGACGTCGCCAGGCGCGGCCCGGCCAGCCGCTGGGCGCGGACCACGCGGGCCTCCGCGAACGAGCCGAGGCATATCCGGCCCCAGGAGTCGGTGCGTTCGACCAGCTCCAGGAAGGGGAGGAGGGCGGACTCCGCCTTGACGTCCACGTTCCAGCGCGCCTCGGGGAAGGTCTCCAGGAGTTCCTCGAACAGCGGCACCGGCTCCTGGCCCGCCACCCGCGCGTGCCGTACGTCCTTCCACGGCAGGTCGGCGATCCGGCCCGCCCCGTCCGTCACCCGGTCCAGGGTCGCGTCGTGGAACGCGACGAGCCTGCCGTCCGCGGTGGCGTGGACGTCGGTCTCCAGGTAGCGGTAGCCCGCCTCGACCGCCCGCCGGAACTGCGGGGTGGTGTTCTCCAGGCCGTCGGCCGCTCCGCCGCGATGAGCGAAGGCTATGGGGCCGGGGTGGTCGAGATAGGGGTGGCGTGTCCGGTTGCTCACGGTCGCAGTATTGCTCGCCGCGGTGGCCCGGTGGCAACGACCGTGCTGCCGGTTTCCGAGGGGACGGCGAACACCCGCAGGAAGAGCTGGGCGAGCGGGCCGATGGACACCGTGTACAGCAGCGTGCCGACGCCGATGGTGCCGCCCAGGAGGAACCCGGTCGCCACCACCGCCACCTCCACACCCGTCCGCATCAGCCGGATCGAACGGCCGGTGCGCCGGTGCAGACCCGTCATCAGGCCGTCCCGGGGGCCGGGCCCGAACCGGGCGGCGATGTAGAGACCGGTGGCCGCTCCGTTGAGCAGGATGCCGGCGAGGAGAAGGGGGAGCCGTACCGCCAGAGTGTGCGTCTCGGGGGTCGCGGCGAGGGTGCCGTCCATGGCGATCCCGACCACGAAGACATTGGAGACCGTGCCCAGCCCGGGGCGTTGGCGCAGCGGGATCCACAGGAGCAGCACCGCCGCGCCGACGATGATCGAGACCACCCCGATCGTCAGGCCGGTGAGCTCGGCCATGCCTTGGTGCAGCACGTTCCAGGGCTCCAGGCCCAGGCCCGCCCGGACGAGGAGCGCGGAACTCGCCCCGTACAGCGCGAGACCGGCGTACAGCTGGATCAGTCGTCGTCCGACGCGGCCCGGGCTGTTCCTGGACAAGTGGTCCCCCTGTGGTGGCAGTGGCCTGACTCGTGACACCCTGGGGCTTGAGTGGAAACGTCATCCATGGCCAATTCGGGGAAGGTGGACTGATTTCCATGGCGCAGTGGACCTCGGCGATGGGTGCGGTGCAGCTGGCCCGGCTGCTCAACTCCCAACAGGACCGCCCGGCCGGCCCCGGCACCCGTCGCCCGCCCGCCTACCGTGCGCTCGCCGACGGCATCCGGCTGCTGGTCCTCGAAGGGCGGGTGCCGGTGGCCGCCCGGCTGCCCGCCGAACGCGAACTGGCGCTGGCCCTGTCCGTCAGCCGTACGACGGTCGCGGCCGCCTACGAGGCGCTGCGCGCCGAGGGGTTCCTGGAGTCCCGGCGCGGAGCCGGCAGCTGGACCGCGGTCCCGGCGGGCAACCCGCTGCCCGCCCGTGGCCTGGAACCCCTGCCGCCCGAGGCACTCGGCTCGATGATCGACCTCGGCTGCGCGGCCCTTCCCGCGCCCGAGCCGTGGCTGACCCGCGCCGTCCAGGGCGCCTTGGAGGAACTGCCGCCGTACGCCCACACGCATGGCGACTATCCGGCCGGGCTGCCCGCGCTGCGCTCGATGATCGCCGAACGGTACACCGCGCGCGGGATCGCGACGATGCCCGAGCAGATCATGGTCACGACCGGCGCGATGGGCGCCATCGACGCGATCTGTCATCTGTTCGCGGGGCGCGGCGAGCGCATCGCCGTCGAGTCGCCGTCGTACGCCAACATCCTGCAGCTGATGCGGGAGGCGGGCGCCCGGCTGGTGCCCGTCGCCATGGCCGAGGGGCTGACGGGGTGGGACGTGGACCGCTGGCGGCAGGTCCTGCGGGACGCCGCGCCCCGGCTGGCGTACGTCGTCGCCGACTTCCACAACCCGACCGGGGCGCTGGCCGGCGAGGGGCAGCGGCGGCAGCTGGTGGAGGCGGCCCGGTCCGCGGGCACGGTGCTGGTCGCCGACGAGACGATGAGCGAGCTGTGGCTGGACGCGGACATCGCGGGCGCCATGCCCCCGCCCGTCTGCGCGTTCGACCCGGCCGGGTCCACGGTGATCACCGTCGGATCGGCCAGCAAGGCGTTCTGGGCGGGGATGCGGATCGGTTGGGTGCGGGCCGCGCCCGACGTCATCCGCAGCCTGGTCGCCGCGCGGGCCTACGCCGACATGGGGACTCCGGTCCTCGAGCAGCTGGCCGTGAACTGGCTGTTCAGCACGGGCGGTTGGGCGAACGCCGTGGAGGTGCGGCGCAACCAGGCGCGGGAGAACCGGGACGCGCTGGTGGCGGCGGTACGCAGGGAGCTGCCGACGTGGGAGTTCGAGGTGCCGCAGGGCGGGCTGACGTTGTGGGTGCGGGCCGGCGGGCTCTCCGGGTCGCGGCTCGCCGAGGTGGGGGAGCGGGTGGGCGTCCGCGTGCCGTCCGGGCCTCGGTTCGGGGTCGACGGCGCCTTCGAGGGGTACGTCCGGCTGCCGTTCACCGTGGGCGGCGCGGTGGCCGAGGAGGCGGCGACGCGGTTGGCCGCGGCGGCACGGCTGGTGGAGAACGGGGGGTCCGCGGGCGGGGAGACGCCTCGTACGTTCGTCGCGTGAGCGGCGTCGCGGACCCGCCCTACGGCATCTGGGCGGTCTCCGCGGTCAGGGGTTTCGCCGATTCCGCCGGTGGTGCCTCCGGCAGGTTCTCCCCGTCCGCCGGTGTGGTCCGCGGCGGCAGCAGCGCCAGTACCGCCTGCCGGTCCGCGTCGCTCGTCGCGTCGTCGTACGGGTCCGGGGTCGCCGGGACCTGGAGACGGTGGACGGGGCCGACGCCCAGGCGGGCGTAACCGCGGCCGGGTGGGACGTGCGTGACGGGGGTGGTGGTCGGGCGGACGCCGAGGACCGCTTCCCGCTGGGTTCCCGTCGCCGGACCGAGGACCACGCGCGCCCGGGTGTGCTGTAGTACGGCGTCGCTGAGGGCGTCAGCGCTGTCGAACTGGTCCGCCACCACCACCGTGACGTTCGCCGCGCGGCCGTGCCGCAGCGGCACCTGGAGAAGTGACTGCGGGTCCTTGCGGCCGTCGGCGGCGGCGATGTGAGCGAACGCGCTCGGACGGTCCAGGAGGACCCACAGCGGACGCCGGGTGTCCTCCGGAAGGGGCAGGCCCGCCTGACGCGCCTGGTTCGCGGCGATCAGGCGGCGCTCGGTCTCCGTCGTCACCCACTCCAGGCTGGCCAGCGCTCCGGCCAGCCCGCACTCGACCGCGAGGACGCCGTCCCGGCCGGTGAGGCAGGCGTACTCGCCGGTTCCGCCGCCTTCGACGATCACCACGTCGCCGTACCGCAGGGCCTGCAGGGCGATCGAGCGGAGCAGGGTCGAGGTACCGCTGCCCGGCTGTCCCATGACCAGGAGGTGCGGCTCGGTGGAGCGGGGGCCGGTGCGCCAGACCACCGGGGGCACATCGCGCTGCTCCTCCCCGTAGGTGAGGGGAAGGGTGCGCTGGACCTCGGAGTGGTCGGTGATGCCGAGCACGGTCTCGCCGGGGGTGGTGACGAAGTGCTGGGCGGTGATGTGGCTGGGCAGTGGTGGCAGCACGGAGACCGAGAGCTGGTTGGCCTCCTCGTCCCAGGCGAAGTGGTACTCGCGGCCGCGGCCCGACTTGGCTGCCAGCAACTGTTCGATGCGGGCCCGGGGCTCGGCCTCGCCGTCGGTGAAGTACGCCGGGTAACGGATCACGAGATGGGACGTGCGGCCCGTCTCGTCGAACTCGTAGGCGGGGAAGGCCTGCTCCCAGTCGCCGCCGTGCGCGTAGAGGGGGGCCGGGTCCTCGGGCTTCGAGAAGTAGGGGACCAGGGCCTCGTACAAGGACTGCAGGCGCTGGGCCTGCGACTCGTCAGGACCCTCGGGCTGAGCCGGACCGCGCTCCCGGCCCTGCCAGGCCGCCGCCGCCATCAGGGTGATGACGGCGAGCAGCGGACCGTACGGAACGAGCGCCACGACCAGGATCGCGGACGCCACCAGGAAGAGCAGCGGTCCGCGTCTGTCCTTGGGGGTGTCGACCCATCTGCGCCCCCCGGCCGCTGCGAGTCGGCGCAGCCCGCGGGTGATCGTGATCAGCGGGTGCAGGACGTCGGTGGCGCTGTCGGCCGCCGTCCGGGCCAGCTCCCGGCCCCGGGCGATCTGTGCGCTGCCGGTGCTCAGGATGCGGGGGAGGGGGCGCCGGGCCACTGCTGTCTCCTGATCGTGCGTACGGACGTGGGGAGCGTCAGAACTTGATTCCGCCCAGGAGGCTCGCGAGGCTCTCGCCGCCGGCCTTGATGCTCGGTGCGATGGCCGTACTCGAGAGGTAGAAGCCGAACAGGGTCGCGACCAAGGCGTGCGAGCCCTTGAGGCCGTCCTTGCGGAAGAAGAGGAAGACGACGATGCCGAGCAGGACCACGCCTGAGATGGACAGGATCATTGGGGATCTCCTGGTTCGCGGGGACAGTCACCATGAGTACTTCCAGGATCACAGGATGTATCCATACGATAAAAGGTGCAACTAGGTGAATTACTGCTGATTTCGCCCAACCGGCGGAGCGGTCTTGGCCCGGTCGGGTCCCACTGCGGCAAAAGCCCGGGTATGCGGTGATCTTTACCTCCGGCACATCGGGTCATGTGCGGCGTGAGCCAGTACCCTGGCGATTCACCTGAACGGTTGCATGGAGAGGCGGTCCGGCCGATGAGTGAAGCCCCCGACCCCGAGGTCGTGGAGCTCGCGACCAAGGTCTTCGACCTGGCCCGGCAGGGGCCGGCCGAGGCGCTCGTGGCGTACGTGGACGCCGGGGTTCCGGCCAACCTGACCAACGACCGCGGCGACTCCCTGCTGATGCTCGCCGCCTATCACGGCCACGCCGACGCCGTACGCGCCCTGCTCGCCCGGGGAGCCGAGGCCGACCGGATCAACGACCGGGGGCAGACCCCGCTCGCCGGAGCCGTCTTCAAGGGTGAGGAAGACGTCATCAATGCCCTTCTGGAGGGCGGCGCCGACCCGGCGTCCGGCACACCGTCGGCCGTCGACACGGCCCGGATGTTCGGCCGGACACACTTGCTCGAACTGTTCGGCACACACTGACACACCCGCCCTGACCAGGGCAGACACAGAAAACGGGGGAGGCGGTGACAGACCGCCGAAATTTCGGTCGCGGTGGATGGAACTGCCGGGTCATCATGACGTCGTGATTCACGGACGCGATGGCCGGGCAGATGACGCCGCACCGCGCGGACCGTGAAACGGTCCGGATGGGCCACCGACGAGAGGCAGAGGAAGATGGCTTACAGCAAGCAGGAAACGGCGGGCGCCCCGACGTGTTGTCACGCGGCCAGGTAACGCAGGTCCCCGGTTGCGTCGACGCTTGATGTGAGGCTGTTTCCCATGTTCGATCCGGTCATAGCGCCCAGCGGTACGCTGCTCGGCCTGCTCCAGCGGGGCCGCGGCGACGGCACACTGCACGCACTCACCGCACCGCGCGCGGAAGCGCTCGCGGCGCTGAACCACTGCGTGCTGCGCGATCCCCGCCACGACTGGCAGGTGGAGAACCGCTCCCTCTACTACGCCCGTCTCTTCCTCGACCTGAACGGCGAGCTGGACGAGATCGAGGCGCACCTCTTCGACGTCGAGGACGTACTCGACACCGAGGAGTCACGCACCGGCCTGGCCCTGGCGGTCCTCGGTCATCTCGCCTCGTACGGCAGGCGGGACGCGCTGGAACTGCTGCGCAGGTACGCCGGCTCCGGCTCCAACTGGGCCTGGGCCCTGGACGAACTGGCGCTGCGCGACGACGACGCCGGGCTGCGCGCCCTCGCCGCCCCCGTCCTCGCGCGGTTCACGACCGACGCCGAGGGCGAGGCCCGGCTGGCGGCGGTCGTGCGGGACGCCTTCGAGCCGCGGCCCTGGCGACTGTGGGCCGATGACCCGCGCGAGTCGATCGCCACGCGCGTGCGGGCCGCTCATGAGGCCGGTCATTTCGACCGCTGGCAACGTCAGATGCGGCCAGGCGGGCCCCGTCCCGGGTGGAGCGTGCGGGCCGTCTTCGAGTGGGCCCAGCAGGGGATGGAACGCGGAGCCGCCCTCCATGTCCCCGCAGCCCGCTGTCTGGTGGCCGTCGCGGGACCCGAGGACCGGCCGGAGATCGTCCGAGCCGCCCAGGACGGTACCGACGGCGCCCGCTGCACCGCGCTGCGCTATCTCGCCGACAGCAACGATCCGGACGCCCTCGACCTGATCGAGGCAGCGGTGGCCACCGGTACCCCGGCCGTCGTGGACGCCGCCGTGGACGCCTTCGAGCGCATGCGCAGTGTCGCGGCCGTCGACCGGGCGCGCGGCTGGGCCCGCCGCCCCGATCCCCTCGGCGCGGCCTCCGGTCGCGTGCTCGCCTGCCTGGGCGGGGTCCAGGACAACGAACACGTCCTCGCGGCACTCCGGGAGGCCGTCCGGGGCGAAGGGCCCGACGCGCCGACCTTGTGGACGCTCGTCGACGGCACCGGACGGCTGGGCATCGACTGCGCGGCCCCCGTCCTGCGCCACATCTACCGGGAGACCGCCTCCTCCCACCTGCGCGGCCGGGCCGCCCGTGCCCTCGCCGTCACCGACCCCTCCTTCGGCACCGGCTTCGCCGTCGAGTGCCTCTGGGACTGCGAGGAGTCCACCCGCGAGCTCGCCGCCCGGCACGCCGAGACCGGTGACGCCCGGGTCGTGGAGCGATTGCGCAGGCTCGCCGCCGATCCGGCCGAGGAAGCCGAGGTCCAGACCGCCGTCCGTAGCCGCATCGGACCGGACGCGACCGCCATGTGAACGACCGGCTGCCGGGTGCGCCCGCTCCTGATCACAGTCGGCTCAGATACGACCATCGGCGAGATTTCCGGGTTCGGGCGCACCCTCTGGGTGAACTGGGGGTGACTCGCGGGTCAGGCGGGCGTGGACGCGGTCTGACCTGCGCGGGTGCGCAGCGCAACGCTCACGGGACGTTCCTCGTCCGGAAAGATCCACGTTGACGCGGGCACGTCCAGTACGGCGACAACACGAGTATGCGTGTCGTCATCGTGACCGAATCCTTTCCCCCCGATGTGAACGGCGTGGCCCACTGCGCGTTCCAAACCGCCCGGCACCTCGTAGATCGCGGTCACTCTCCGCTCGTCGTCGCGCCGGCCACCGCCGCCGGCACCGGGCCCGGGGCCGACGCCCTGTCGCCCTGCCCTGTCGTCCGTGTCCCCTCCCTACCGCTCCCGGGCTATCCCCAGGTCCGTGTCGCCCTCCCCAGCCGACGCGTGGCCGCGGCGATCGCCGAGCACCGTGCCGATGTCGTCCACCTGGCCTCTCCCTTCGTCCTCGGCGTCCGCGGCATGGCCGCCGCCACCCGGCTCGGCATCCCCGCCGTGGCCGTCTACCAGACCGACCTCGCCGGATACGCCCGCACCTACGTCCACGCCGGCGAGGCCGCTGCCTGGCGTCGTATCCGCTCCGTCCACTCCGCCGCCGACCTCACCCTCGCCCCCTCCAGCCCGGCCCTGAACGACCTGGAGGCGCACGGTGTGCCCCGGGTACGGCTGTGGGCGCGGGGCGTGGACACCGCCCGTTTCCGTCCCGAGCTGCGGGACGAGGCGCTACGTCGCGAACTCGCCCCGAACGGCGAGGTGATCGTCGGCTACGTCGGCCGGCTGGCCCCCGAGAAGCAGATAGAGCTGCTGTCGGGAGTGTGCGGCCTGGACGGCGTCCGGGTCGTGATCGTCGGTGACGGGCCGAGCCGCCCGAGCCTGGACCAGGCACTGCCGAACGCGGTCTTCCTGGGCCGCCGCACCGGCGACGAACTGGCCAGGATCTTCGCCTCCTTGGACGTCTTCGCGCACACCGGCCCCTTCGAGACCTTCTGCCAGACCGTGCAGGAGGCCATGGCGAGCGGCGTGCCCGTGGTCGCCCCCGCGGCCGGCGGCCCGCTGGACCTCGTCGCCCACGGAGGTACCGGGTTCCTGGTCCCACCGCGAGACCCGGCCGCCGTACGGGACGCCGTCCGGGCCCTGGCCGCCGACCCGGGCCTGCGCACCGCGTTCGGCGTCGCCGCGCGGGTGACCGTCGAGGGGCGTACCTGGGCCGCCGTCGGCGACCAGCTGATCGAGCACTATGCGAACGTGCTCGCCGCGCGGAAGACGGCGGTGGCGGCATGACGTCATTGCGCATCGTGCGGCTGGCCAACTTCGTCGCGCCGTCCTCCGGTGGCCTGCGTACCGCGCTGCGCGAACTCGGCACGGGCTACCAGGCCGCCGGGCACCAGCCCGTGCTGGTCGTGCCGGGTGAGCACGCGGGCGACCGGGAGACCGAGCAGGGCAGGGTGATCACCCTTCCCGGGCCGTCGCTGCCCGGCACCGGCGGCTACCGGGTCCTCACCGACCGGCGGCGGGTGTCCGCGCTCCTGGAGGACCTGGCCCCCGACCGTCTGGAGGTCTCCGACCGTACGACCCTGCGCTGGACCGGCAAGTGGGCCCGGCGCGCCCGGGTCCCGGCCGTGATGGTCTCCCACGAGACGGCCGACGGCGTGCTGCGCACCTGGGGTGTGCCGGAGAAGACGGCCCGGCGCGCCGCCGACGCCCTCAACGTCCGTACGGCCCACACCTACGCGCGCGTGGTGTGCACCACGGAGTTCGCCGAGCGGGAGTTCGTGCGGATCGGGGCGCGGAACGTCGTACGGGCGCCACTCGGCGTCGACCTGGTGCAACGGCACCCGGCGCTGCGTGACCGGGGCCTGCGTGACCGGCACGCGCGCGGGGACGAGGTGCTCCTGGTGACATGCACCCGGCTGTCCGTGGAGAAGCGGCCGGGGACCGCGCTGGACGCCCTGGAAGCGCTTCTACGGCGAGGCAGGCGGGCGGTGCTCGTGGTGGCCGGGGACGGGCCGCTGCGGTCCCGGCTCGAACAGCGGGCGCGGGAACGCGGGTTGCCGGTGACGTTCCTCGGGCACGTCCGCGACCGAGGTCTGCTGGGCGCCCTCCAGGCGTCCGCCGACGTCTGCCTGGCACCGGGGCCCGCCGAGACGTTCGGGCTCGCCGCCCTGGAGGCGATGGCCTGCGGCACCCCGGTGGTCGCCAGTGCCTCGTCCGCCCTGCCCGAGGTGATCGGTTCCGCCGGAGCCGTCGCGACGGACCACGGGGGCGCCTTCGCGGACGCCGTGGAGCTGCTGCTGGCCCGGTCCGTGGAGGAACGCCGGGAGGCCGCACGGGCGCGGGCGGAGTGCTTCGGGTGGGACGCGGCGGTCGCGGCCTTCCTCCGGGCGCACGACGCGGTGACCTCCGTGGCCCCCGGCGTGTCCGGGGGCGGCCCGGGCGGGCCCTTCGTACCCGGAGGCGTGGCGTGAGACCGCTGCGGTTCGTGGCGCTCGGCGACTCGCTGACCGAAGGCGTGGGCGACCCCGTCGGCGACGGGTGGCGCGGCTGGGCCGCACTGCTGGCCGACGGGCTCGCGGAGGGGACTGGTGAGTCCGATGAGTACGTGGAGTTCACCAACCTGGCGGTGAGCGGTTCGCAGACGCGTGACGTGCTGGAACGGCAGTTGCCCGCGGGGCTCGCGCTGCGGCCCGACGTCGTCTCGGTCCTCATAGGGGTCAACGACACCCTGCGCTGCACCTTCGACATCCAGGCCGTGGCCGCGCGCCTCGACACCGTCTGCTCCGCCTTCACCGAGCAGGGCGCCGTCCTGCTCACGGCCTGTCTGCCCGACCCCGGCACGATGCTGGGGTTGCCGGGGGCCCTGGCGCGTCCACTGGCGCGGCGGCAGCGGGCCGTCAACGCCGTGGTGCACGCGCTGTCCGAGCGGCACGGGGCCGTGCACCTGCACGCCTGCGAGGGCGCGTGGCTCACCGACCGCGCGATGTGGAGCGCGGACCGGCTGCACCCCGGCGAGCGGGGTCACCGGCAACTGGCGGTGCGGTTCCACGCGTTGTTGACGGAGCGGGGCCTGGCGGCGGGCGTCGCACCCTCGGCCGAGCCTGAGTTCCCGGTGCCCACCAGGTCGGCGAGTCTGTGGTGGCTGGCCACCGCGGGCACCGGCTGGGTGGCCCGACGGTGCACCGACCTGCTGCCGCAGCTCCTGACGCTCGCCGTCGACGAGATGCGGCACCGCGCGCGGGGGACGAGCGCCCGGCTCGATCTGCGGGCTTCAGCGGCCGTGTCCGCGGCGCTCACCACGGTAGGAGATCGTTGAACGATTCCTTCATCCCCATGTTGTTTCGTTCTGGTGGCTGCGGTTGAATTCCTGGCATGGCCAAGCAGCTGGCGCAACTGGCCGACGACCGTGCCCTGCTGGGCCGTACCAGCACCGCGGAACGGGTCTCGGACATCCTCAGGAGCCGTATCGCCGAGGGGTACTTCCCGCCCGGGACCCGATTGTCGGAGGACAGCATCGGCGGTGCGCTCGGGGTCTCCCGCAACACGCTGCGCGAGGCCTTCCGGCTGCTCACCCACGAACGCCTGCTCGTCCACGAGTTGAACCGGGGCGTCTTCGTCCGGGTCCTCAGCGTCGAGGACGTCGAGGACATCTACCGCACCCGCGACCTCGTGGAGCGCGCCGTCGTACGCGGCCTGGGCGAGCCCCCGTACGGGCTGGACCTGCTCGCCGGGGCGGTCGCCGAAGGCCGACGGGCGGTGCGCGAAGGTGACTGGAAAGGGCTGGGAACCGCCAACATCCACTTCCACCGGGAGCTGGTCGCACTCGCCGGCAGCGAGCGCACCGACGAACTGATGCGCAGCGTCTTCGCCGAACTGCGCCTCGCCTTCCACGTCGTGGACGACCCGAAGGCGCTGCACGAGCCGTACCTGGCCCGCAACCAGACGATCCTGGAGGCGCTGCGGGCGGGGGACAAGCGGGACGCGGAGGAACGGCTGGGGGTCTACCTCGCCGACTCGCTGGAACGCGTGGTCGAGGTGTACAGGCGAAGGGTGGGGGAGGACACCTGAGGGACGGGCGCTGACGCCCGACAGGCCGGAGGCGGCCCGCGGACGGCACACCACCGCTGACCGCCCGGCCGGCCACCGGAGGCGATCCGCGTCGTTTGGGTCGTTGTCAGACCGAGGACCTAGTCTGTGCACCGTGACTTCGCCTGCATCGACGGACAGTGTTCCGCCCCAGCTCAACGCGGGGCCGCGCCCCGCACCGGGGCCGGCCGCCGACGAGGGTCTGGCGCGCCGGCTGCGCGCGCTCGCCTGCACCGCGCCGCTGCACGACCTGGACGCGCGCAAAGCGAACCTCGCCGGCGAGTACTCGGTGTACGGCATGGCGGAGGTGGCTCTGGCCGCCATCGACCTGGTCACCCTGAACATGGACTTCGACACCGGCGCCGACCACGACCAGATAGTCGCCCGGCTCATCCCGCGTATCGCCGCCCAGGCCCCGCAGCGTCCGGTCCCGGAACACGAGCGCGTGGCCCGCTGGGTCCTGGAGAACCTGATCAACGTCGGCAGCGTCGACCGCGGTTTCCGAGCGGTGTACGGCACGTTCGCCCCGGACGGCACCTATGTGCGCCGTGACTACGACTTCAAGCTGATCGAGGAGGTGCCAGGCCCCGGTGGCTCGGTGTACCTCCGGACGACCGACGAGGCCGTCAACGTCCTGGTGGGCGCCCTCGACACCGATGTCACCAGCGCGCAGATCGCCGCCGAGGTCAAGCTGGAGGTGCTGATCAGCCGCGGCCGTCTCGCGGACGCCCAACTCGCCGCCGAGCAGGCCCGGTACCGCACGGTCCAGTACTCGGAAACCCTGCGGCGGGCCCTGGACGCCACCCGGCGCAACGTCCGGGCGGTGGACTGGCTCAACACCGTGCCCGACATGATCGCCGAGGCCCTCGACCACGTGGCGGACCGGTACCGCCACGAGAACGCGATCCTCACGAACATCCGCAAGGCACGGGACGAGTCCGAGGACGCGGAGCAGAAGCGGCGCGCCGCCGAGCTGGTGGACATCGTGAAGGACTGCATCCGCCGGCACACGCAGTTGCAGTCCCGCCTGCTGGAGGCCGGCCCGCTGTTCCGTGCCGAGCAGGACCGGCAGGCCTTCGCCACGCCGATGACGACGTCCGGCACGGACCTGTACGGGCATCTGCTCGCGCCGGTCCTGCCGTTGGAACTGGAGCGGGCGGTCCGGGTCACGGACGCGTTCTTCGCACACGGGACCGGGCTGCGCACCCCGGTGTCGGTGCGGGTGGGCGACCTCGTCGACATACTGTTGACGCCGCCGCTGGAGCGGGAACACCTGGGTGCGGAGATGCCGGAACCGGATCTCATCGCCACCCCGGACGACAGCCGGTTCAGCGAGGAGCAGTTGGCGGCGGCGAGGCGCCTGCTCGACCTGCCGGCGGACGCGCCCCGGCGACTTTCCGGACTGCTCGCCGACGCGCGTGAGCAGGACCCCGATCTGCCTTACCTGGTGGCCCTGTTGGCGGTGCACGCCGCCAGCCCCCCGGTCGGCACGGCTTACCGGCAGGGCGAGGAGAAGCTGTTGTTCTCCGTGGACGACGGGACGGAGCTGGACGACCCGGAGTTCGGTGGGGCCGACCTGATCGTCGGGACGGCCCTCCTGGACGCGGCGGGGATGGCGGCGGACCGGACGGAGGCGGCGTAAGCGTGACGCACCTCTCCACCGACCGCCGCGGCACGGACCGCTGCGGCACGGACAGCCATGGCAGGGACCGCCGCGACAGGAACCACCGCGGCACCGACCACCGCGACACGACGTACCGCGACACGGACCACCGCAGCCCACACCACCCCGGCACCGACCACCGTCACATGAACCACCCCGACAAGGAGCCCCAACCGTGACCGAGCACGCCGAGTGGAGTGAGCCGGAAGCCGGCCCCGCGCCGGCGACCGCCCCCGTCACCCCCGCCGACGCCGCCGACGCGGCGCGGCTCGTCGCCTTCGGGTTGCAGCCGAAGTTGCAGCCCGCGCGGGACCAGGAGTACACGGAGCTGCTGCGCCGCTACCGCGAGGACCCGCCGTTCGCGCGGCTCGCCGACGCCGTGGCCGCCGGGCTCGGGCTGGTCGTGCTGGAGGTGTCCCCGCGCGCCGGGATGGCGGTGACAGCCGCCGAGGACTCGGTGTTCGCCGTACGGATGGGTGACTACGCGCGCCGGACGTCCGCCGACGGCGGGGACCGGTTCCTGCACGGACTGGCGCATCTCGCCGTCGCCGCCATGGCGTTCCCGCGCCCCGAGGACCTCGCCGACGACGGGTACATCGGGCGCGTCTCCGTAAACGGCGTCGACGCGTTCGTACGACAGGCCTGCCGGCGCCTGGAGGAGCGAGCCGAGGAACAGGGCGAGAACACCGACCCGGCCACCGACGCGCCCGCACTCGAGGCCGCCTGGCGGGTCTGGGTCAGACGCAGCGCGACCGGTGCCACCAAGGACGCGCGCCGCCTGGCCGGTTCCACCACCGGCATCGTCGGCAAGGCCGTCGCGTTCCTCACCGACTCCGGGTTCCTGCAGCGCACCGGCGACGACAACGGCGGCACGTACCGGACCACCGCCCGCTATCAGCTCCAGGTGCGGGACATGGCCGGGACCGCCGCCATGGCCGAGCTGCTCGAACTGGGCGTCGTGCCCGTGACCGACGGCACGCCGACCCTGCTGCCCGCCGAGGACACCGACGAACTGGACCTGGTGGCCGACGCCGGGCTGCCCTTCCACGCGCCTTCGTCGTCCTGACCGCCCCTGCCCCCCCACCTGACGAAGACTGACGAGAGTCCGCCATGTACGAGCTGTCCCGGGTCCGCCTCTACTCCATCGGACCCGCCGGTGCACGCTACGCCGACACCGTGCTTGACCTGCGGGGCGTGGGCGCGCCCGTGCCCGACCCCGCGCCCGCCCAGGCGGAGTTCTTCGAGGAGGAGCCCGTCGGCCCGCCGCGCCGGCCCGCGCCCGCCGGTGTGCTCTTCCTGGAGAACGGCGGCGGCAAGTCCGTCCTGCTCAAGCTGATCTTCTCCGTGATGCTGCCCGGCCACCGCAACACCCTCGGTGGCGCCAGCTCCGGTGTGCTGCGCAAGTTCCTGCTCGCGGACGACTGCGGTCACGTCGCCCTGGAGTGGCAGCACGTGCTCACGGGGGAGTGCGTGGTCGTCGGCAAGGCCAGCGAGTGGCGGGGACGGCAGGTCTCCAACGACCCGCGGAAGTTCGCCGAGGCCTGGTACTCCTTCCGGCCCGGCCCCGGCCTCAGCCTGGACAGCCTGCCCGTCGCGGAGTCCACCGCCGTACGGCCGTCCGCCGAGGGCGTCTCCGGCGCACAGGGGCGGCGGCGGACCATGAAGGGCTTCAGGGACGCCATCACCGAGGCGGGCAAGGCCTACCCGCATCTGGAGGTGCACTGGGAGGAGATCCACGACCGCTGGATCGAGCACCTCGGCGACCTCGGCCTCGACCCCGAACTCTTCCGCTACCAGCGGGAGATGAACGCCGACGAGGGCGAGGCCGCCGGCCTCTTCGCGGTGAAGAAGGACTCCGACTTCACCGACCTGCTGCTGCGCGCGGTCACGGACACCCGTGACACCGACGGCCTCGCCGACCTGGTCAGCGGCTTCGGCAACAAGCTGGGGCGACGCGCCGAACTGATCGCCGAACGCGACTTCACCGCCGGGTCCGTCGACCTCCTCGGGCGGATCGTCGAGGCAGCCGAGGCCCGCTCCCGCGCACGGGACATCCACACCGGGGCCGAGCGCCGCACGAGAACCCTGGCGCGCCGGTTGTCCGCCCGTGGCGCCCAGGAGCGGGTGCGGGCCGCCGACCTCGCCCAGCGGGTCACCGCCGCGGCGAACGCCGTCACCCACACCGAGGCGGCCCGGGACCGCAGCGCGCTGATCGCCGCCGAACTCGCCTACCGGCACGCCTCGTTGGCGCTCGCCGCCGCCGAGAAGTCGGCCGCGGCACAGAAACGTGAACTCGCCGACGCGCGCACCCTGCACTCCGCCTGGCAGGCCGCCGAGGCCGTACTGCGGCACCGTGCCGCCGCCGACCGGGTGGCCCGGGTGGCCACCGCGATCCAGGAGGCCGAGCGGGACGCGGCCCCCGCGCTCGCCGCCCGCACCAAGGCCGCCGTCGATCTCGTCCGCGCCCTGCACGCGGCGGCTCAGAGCGCCGAGAGCCTCGCCAACGAACAGGAGGAGCGGTCCGCCGCCCTCCAGGAGGTCGGCGAGTCGGCCTACCGGGACTCCACCTCCGCCGCCACCGAGGCGCAGCGCGCCCGCAGCGAGATCGGACACCTGCGCCAGCGCCTGACCGAGGTGGAGCAGGAGACCGCCGAGGCGGTCCGCGCGGGCTGGCTCGACGACACCGCCCCCGACGCCGACCCGGCGCGCGCGGCCCTAGCAGCCAGCGACGCCGAGAAGTCGGCGGTCGCCGCCTGGGACCAGGCGCGTGAGGCGTCACGCCGGGCCACCGAGCACGCCCGCGAGGCGGCCGCCGCCGAGTCCCGCGCGGAGCTGACAGCGGCCCGCGCGGAGGACGCGGCCACGGCGGCGGAACGGTCCTACGAGGCCGAACGTCGCCTCGCCGAGGCGCTGGCCCACGAGGAGCGACTGGCGGAGCTGCTGAGCCTGACGGGCGGCGACGCCCGCCCGTCCGCGATTCCCTCACCCCGCCAGGACAGCGACACCGACCCCCGGGAAGGTCTCACCCCGGAGGACCTGGACCGGTTCGCCGACGAACTGCGCGAACTCCTCGACGACGCCGTCTCCTCCGCCGAGCGGCAGCTCTTCGAGCTGCGGACAGCCGCCGCCGACGACTCCCGCATCCTCGGCGCGCTCGGTGACGGCGGGCTGCTGCCGCCCGGGCCCGACGTACTGGCCACCGTGGAGTTCCTCGGTGAGCAGGGCATCCCGGCCCTGCCCGGCTGGCGCTACCTCGCCCAGGCCGTCGACCCGGCCGACCACGCGCGCGTTCTGGCCGCCCGGCCGGAACTGGTCGACGGAGTGATCATCACCGACCCGGCCACGCACGCGCGGGCCCGCGCGGCCCTGAGTGACGCCGCGCTGCTGCCGCGGTCCGCCGTGGCGGTCGGTACGGCCGCCGCCCTGCTCGCACCGACCCCGGCGCCCGACGCGGACGGCGGTGACGTCTTCCTCGTACCGCCGAACCCGGCCATGCACGACGAACACGCCGCCGACGAGGAGCGTCAGGCACTGCGGGCCCGGGCGACCGAGCGTGACGAGGAGATCCGGGGCCTGGCGGCGCGGCTCGGCAAGGACCGGGAGCTGGCGGCCCGGCTCTCCTCCTGGCGCACCGGCTGCCCGGCGGGGCGGCTGGTGGAGCTGTCCCGGGCCGCCCAGGACACGCGTGTCTTCGCCCAGGAGTCCGAGGCCGAACTGACCGAGGCGCGGACCGTGCGGGCCGAGGCCGACGAGGCCGCCGCCGAGGCCGCGCAGGTCCGCGACGAACGGCAGGAGACCGCCCAGAAGGCCCGGCGGGCCGCCGACGCCCTCGCCGGGCTCGCCTTCCGGCTCCGAGAGCGGGCAGGCTGGCAGGTCAAGGTGCGTGAACTCGCCGATGAGGCGGCCGAGTCGGAAGCCCGAGCCCAGACCTGCCTGGACCGTGCCCGCGCCGCCGACGAGGACCGGCGGGCCGCCCAGCGTGCCGCCGACGACGCCCGCCGCACGGCCCGGGTGCTGCGCGCCGAGCGCTCCGAGATCGCCGGCGCCCCCGACGACGTGTCGCAGGGCGGTTCGGACGAACCCCGGGCGTCCCTGCCCGCTCTCCGCGAGGCGTATCGGGCCGCCTCCCAGGTGTACGAGAAGGTCGGCGTCGGCGCCGATCTGCGTACCGAGCAGGCCCGGGCGGAGAGCGACGAGAGCGCCGCGCGGTCCGACCTGGACCGGCTGACCAACAAGGTCCGCACGCGCGCGGAGCAGCTGCTCCAGTCGCCCGACGGCTCCGACGGGCCGTCCCGGCAGGCGGCCGTGGCGCGCGCCGACGAACTGGTGCAGCTCCTGGAGACCCGGATGTCCAGCGCGAGCGAGCAGCTCGGACGGCTGCGGGGCGAGGCCGAGCGGCACGCTCCCGAGGACGGCGACGCGCACACCGAACTGCCCGAGGAGCAGCAGCCCCGCGACGCCGAGCACGCCCAGGCGCTGCTGCGCACCGCCAGCGCCGAACTGGCCTCGCGCACCGAGGCGTTGGGCCAGGCCCGGGACGCGCACGCCGAACTCCTCGACGCGCACCGGGCCGCCGAGGACGCGGTCGGCGGCTTCGACGAGATCGCCGCGATGCTCCGCGACCTGCTGCGTGAACACACCACGGAGGAGGAACCGGAGGAACCCGAGCCGTACCCGGGCAGTCTGGAGGAGGCACGGCAGTCCGCCGCCGAGGCCCGCCGGTCCCTGCGCGGCTGCGCCACCGACCTGTCCGCCGCCGAGGGCGCCGTGCGCGAGGCCAGTGACATCCTCGTCCGGCACGCCAACTCCACCCGCTACGAGCAGGTCCGCACGCCCGCCCGGCAGCAGATCCGGGAGCTGCCCGCCTCCGCGCTGCCCGAGCACGCCCAGAAGTGGGCCGACGCCTTCGCGCCCCGGCTCCGGGTCCTCACCGACGAGTTGGCTCAGCTGGAGCGGAACCGGGACTCGATCGTGGACCGGCTCCGGGGGCTGGTGGAGTCGGCGCTCGCCACGCTCCGATCCGCACAGCGGCTGTCGCGGCTGCCGGAGGGGCTCGGTGAGTGGTCGGGACAGGAGTTCTTGCGTATCCGCTTCGACGAGCCCGACCAGGCCACCCTCACCGAGCGGCTCGGCGAGGTCATCGACGAGGCGACCCGCGCGGCCGTCAAGAAGAACTCCGACCTGCGGCGCGACGGCATGTCCCTGCTGCTGCGCGGGGTCGCCGCGGCGCTCCAGCCCAAGGGAGTCGCCGTCGAGATCCTCAAGCCGGACGCCGTACTGCGCGCCGAGCGGGTGCCCGTCGGGCAGATGGGCGACGTGTTCTCCGGCGGTCAGCTGCTGACGGCCGCCATCGCCCTGTACTGCACGATGGCGGCGCTGCGCTCGAACGACCGGGGGCGCGACAAGCACCGGCACGCCGGCACGCTGTTCCTCGACAACCCGATCGGCCGCGCCAACGCCACCTACCTGCTGGAGCTCCAGCGAGCCGTGTCGGACGCGCTCGGTGTCCAGCTCCTCTACACCACCGGCCTCTTCGACACGACCGCGCTGGCCGAGTTCCCGCTGGTCATCCGGATGCGCAACGACGCCGACCTGCGGGCGGGGCTGAAGTACATCAGCGTGGAAGAACACCTCAGGCCGGGACTGCCCGACGCTCCCGCCGGGGAGGACGCGCACAGCGAGATCACGGCGACCCGGATGTTCAAACGTCCGGCGCCGGCAGCACCCTGAGGGGGCGCGGGGCGGCTGCACGACCGGCCACAACCGGTCCCGCGTCCGCCCCGCGACCGTGATCACGGACTCCTCAGGTGTCGGCTTTCAGCGATCCGCGCACTTCTCGCCGACGGGAGTCCAGCAGACGGCCCGGTTCATTCGGCCGCCGGCGCGGCGAAGGGGCCGGCCGGCGAGGCCGACTCCTGGAACTTGTGGTCGGCGAGGACGCCGGTCCTGTGCCGCTGGACGAACCAGTAGTAGGCGAAACCGCCGCCCGCGATGACTCCCACGAAGAGCACCGCGCCCCAGCGCAGGTACCAGTGGTAGGGAGCAGCGGCGTTGTAGACGGCGGACCGCGGCCAGATCAGGTTGACCGTCATGGCCGTGCCCCACACCACGGCGACGATGTTGACGAGCAGGCCCCAGCGGCCCAGCGAGAACCTGCCGTCACCCGCCGGCTGCCATGTGCCGCGCAGCCGTGCCACCAGCATCGGCACCGTGACGCCGAGGTAGGCCAGGTAGATCATGATGATGCCGATGCTGGTGACGACCGTGAAGATCTGCGGCTGGCGGATGTTGACCACGAGGATCGCCAGCGCCAGGATCCCGATGATCACAGTCGGCAGCACCGGTGTCTGGAAGCGCGGGTGACACTTGGCCAGCCGCGGCGAGGCGGGCAGGTTGTTGTCCCGGGCCATCGCGAACGCCAGCCGGATCGCGGCCGTGTGGACAGCGAGCGCGCACACCGTGACCGCGATCAGCACACACCACAGCATCGCCTTGCCGGCCGTCGGCCCGAGCACGTCGAGCACGATGTACTGCAGGCCGTCCGTGGACAGCTTCTCGCCCTTCAGGCTGGAGACGCTCATCAGCGCGAGCAGCAGCACCAGGCCGCCGAGCACGAAGGACGCCACGATCGCCCGGATGATCGCCCGCGGTGCGTTGCGGGTCGGGTCCAGGGACTCCTCGCCCAGCGAGGCGGCCGTGTCGAAGCCGTACATGACGTACGCCGAGGCCAGCGAGGCCACCAGGAAGGCGCCCAGGTAACCGTTGCCGTAGGCCGACCCGGTTCCGTTGGTGTCCATCACGACCTGCGGACCACGCGTGATGTGGACCGCGAACAGGATGATCAGTACGACGGTGGCGATCAACTCGATGAACACACCCGCCGTGTTGATCCGCGCCATCAACTTGACGCCGAAGGCGTTCACCAGGGTGGTGAACAGGATCAACACCGCAGCAAGGATGACCGCGTTGGTCGCCACGTCGTATTTGCCGGTGCCGTCACCGACCAACTGGAACGTCGACGAGATCTGAGGGAGCGTCAACTGGTAGGCCAGTGCCACCGCCGCGATCGACACGATCGACGCGATCAGCATCATCCAGCCTGCCAGCCAGCCCAGATGCGGGTTGCCGATCTTCTTCGACCAGTTGTAGACCGAGCCGGCCACGGGGTAGCGGGCGGCGAGCTCCGCGAAGCAGAGGGCGACCATGAACTGGCCGACGAAGACCATCGGCCACGACCACCAGTAGGCGGGGCCGCCGCTGCCGTAGCCGAAGTAGAACAACTGGAAGGTGCCCGTCAGGATCGAGATGTAGCTGATGCCTGCGGCGAAGGTGTGGAAGTTGCCGAGGGTGCGCTTGAGTTCGGGTCTGTATCCGAACTCGGTGAGCTCGGTGTCGTCGTTGCCGCGTGGGCCTGTCGGTTGCTCGGCGGTCGTCATGAGCGGACTCCTGGTGGGCCGGGGGCGGGGAGGGGGGAGCGGCTCGTCGCGGGTGCCTGGATCAGGGAAGGGGTGGTACGCGGGAAAGGTGTGCGGGCCGTGACGCGCGGGTCAGTCGAGCTAACCCTGCGGTGTTGGGGTCGGGTTGCGCCAGAGGTGGTTCGAAGCCGTCGGCGGCAGCGGATCAGCGCGTGTGTGTTTCTCAGGCGGGCGCGGCGGCGAGACGGGCGGGGTCGAACAGGCCGATGGGATGCTCGGTGCCGCCGGTCAGGGCCAGGTCGGCGAGGATCTCGCCGACGACGGGCACGAACTTGAACCCGTGTCCGGAGAACCCGCAGGCCACGGTCACCGACTCCGGATGCCCGGGGTGACGGGCGATGACGAAGTGCTCGTCGGGCGTGGTGGTGTACATGCAGGTCGCGGCCCTGAGGAAGGTGCCGGGGAGGTCCGGGACGCAACCGGCCAGATGGTCGGCGATCGCCTTGATCTCGTCCGCGTGGACCGACCGGTCGATGGTCTCCGGCGTGGTCTCCCGGCCCTTGCGGAAGAAGGCGGCCTTGGCGCCGAGATCGGGTCCGTCGATGGACGGGAAGCCGTAGATCTGGACGTCGTCCGCGTCCTCCCAGATGTAGATCGGGTGGTTCTCGGGGAGGAAGCGGCCGACCCCGCCGGTCGGCTGGAACCAGTGCATGACCTGCCGCTCGATCATGAACGGCACCCCCAGGTCGGTGAGCAGCTGCGGCGCCCAGGCCCCCGGGCAGATCACCAACTGTCCGGCGGTGTAGGTGTTCTCGGCCGTGTGGACCCGAACGCCGTCCCGGTACGGCTCCCAACGGGTCATCGGTTCCTCGAAGTGCAGGTCGGCGCCCTGCCGGGTGGCGAGCTGGAGGTGCGCGGCGACCGTGTTCTCGGGGCGCAGGAGGCCGGCCTTGCGCTCGAACAGAGCCACCTCGTCGTCCCTGGGCGTGAGGGTCGGGAAGCGGCGGCGGATCTCCTCGGCGTCCAGCATCTCGTGCGGCAGGTCCCACTGCCGGGCGGAGAGCAGCGAGCCGGAGACGGTCCGGGAGTCGGGGCGGCCGATCATCACGCCACCCGAGAGGATCGCGATCTGGCGGCCGGTGGACCGCTCCAGTTCCTCGTACAGTTCGTAGGCGCGCAGCAGCAGCGGGACGTACGCCGGGTCCTCGAAGTACGACTGCCGGGTGATCCGTGAACCGCCGTGGCTGGAGCCGCGGTTGTGCACCGGACCGAACTTCTCCAGGCCGAGCACCCGGGCCCCGCGCGCGGACAGGTGATGGGCCGCGGCGCTGCCCATGCCGCCGAGACCGATGACGATCACGTCGTACGTGGGGGACATCGCAAACCTCCGGAGGGCGCGTCAGCAGCGGCGGCGTCCATGGGGCCCGCAGGGCCTCCTACGGGTGCGCAACCTGCCCGGTGCGCTCCCGTCGGCGTATCCGCTCCTGGGTCCGCTCGGTGACCCGTGCCTGGCGCCGGGCCTTGCGACGTTCGCGCCGCAGGGCGCGCGCGGTGCTGCTGGGCGTGGACACCACCCCGTTGCGCTGGTTCCACACCTGCCGGGTCACCCAGACGTCGAGCACGGCCCAGGTCGCCAGCACGGTGCCGGCCACACCGCTCAGCACCATCGGGAAGGCCAGCCAGGAGCCCGCCATGGTGCACAGGAAGGCCACCATCGCCTGGATCAGCGTCACCGAGATGATCAGTACCGCCCGGACCGCCGACGTCCGCACGGGATCGGGCAACCGGCGACGCCGCGCCGGCTCCTCGACCCACAACGGTCGGTAGTACGGCTGCTCTTCGACCACGTCACTCGCCCCGGCAGCGCTCTCCCGCGCCGCCGGAATGTCGTGATCCGACGCCTCCTGTCGTGTCGTCAGATCGGCCGTCGCGTCGTCCGCCCCGCCGTCCGACGGCGCCTCGTGCCGCTCCGCCGTGCCCATCAACATGTCACTCCCCACCGCCAGCAGACCGCTCGCCCCGAGTCCGAAGACCCGGCTCCCCAGTGGCTGCCCGGCTTGCGCTGTTTTACGCCGCCCGGGTTGCGGGATGCGGCTCCTGTGGCCGATTCGCCCCCAACTCCCATGGAGAAGGACGAACAAAACGCCTCCAAGATTCCCAAGGAACGTAAAAATCCAGCCAACTGGCCATCCGACCCGCTCCGTCCGTCCCGGCCGAGGTCAGGAAAGGGCAGGGGACGATCTCCCCCAATGAGGGGACAACTCCCCATGACTCGCCGCAGGTGTGGAAGTTCGGGGTCCGGACCGGCCTTCGAGTTAACTGGGCGTCGGTAGTAGGCTCGCGCCGTTTGTTGACGCACATGTGTACCCCCTGTCGAGAGGGGGTCGAGCTGGGGGAGGCCATGCGCTTTCGCGGGAAATCGATCCGCCGGAAGATCGTGGCGCTGCTCCTTGTGCCGCTGGTGTCCCTGATCGCGATCTGGGGCTTCGCCACGGTACTCACGGGCCGGGAAGTGGCCCAGCTGTTCCATGTCTCGTCCATCGTCGAGAAGGTCGGCTACCCCACCGAGGACACCGTCCGCGTCCTGCAACAGGAACGCCGCCAGACGCTCGTCTACCTCGCGGATCCCCGGGCGTCGGACGCGCTGTCCGCGCTTCGCACCACCCGGGACGCCACCGACGACGCCGTCACCAAGCTCCGTGCGAACGCGAAGGACCCAGACCTCCGCGACAGCCTGGACGCGGACGACGACGAACGCGTCACCGCCGTCCTGGACGCCTTCAACGGCATCGACTCCCTGCGGCGCAGCGTCGAGGAGGGCACCGTGACCCGGTCCCAGGCCCTCGACCTGTACAACCGGCTCGTCGATCCGTGCTACGCCCTCCTGGCCTCGATCGACGGCGTCGACAGCGTGGAGCTGGACAAACAGGCCCGGGCTCTGGTGAACATCACCCGCGCCCGCGAACTGCTCTCCCGTGAGGACGCTCTGCTCGGTTCCGCCCTGGTGGTCGGGAAGCTCTCCCGCGAGGAGACCCGGGACGTCACCGACCTCGTCGCCCAGCGCACCCTGCTGTACGACATCAGCCTGCCGGTGCTGCCCCCGGCGGAGCGTGAGCGCTACGAGAGCTTCTGGAAGAACGCGAACTCCGCCCCCCTGCGGTCGGCCGAACAGGCGGTCATCACCTCCGATCCCGGGACCGCGCCTTCCGTCACCGCCAAGAACTGGGACGCGGCCGCCGGCAGCGCGCTCGACGACCTCTCCACCCTCAACGACCAGGCCGGCGACCGCTATCAGGACCGGGTCCGCCCGAACGCCATCGGTGTCATCGTCAAGGCGTCCGTCGCCGGACTCCTCGGTCTGATCGCCCTGCTGACCTCGCTCGTCCTCTCGGTGCGCGTCGGCCGCACCCTCATCCGCGACCTGCGGCAGCTGCGCCTGGAGGCCCACGAGGCGTCCGGTGTACGGCTGCCCAGCGTGATGCGTCGCCTCTCCGCGGGCGAACAGGTGGACGTGGAGACCGAGGTCCCGCGGCTGGAGTACGACAAGAACGAGATCGGCGAGGTCGGCCAGGCCCTCAACACCCTGCAGCGTGCGGCCGTCGAAGCGGCCGTCAAGCAGGCCGAACTCCGGGCCGGTGTCGCCGAGGTCTTCGTGAACCTCGCCCGCCGCAGCCAGGTCCTGCTCCACAAGCAGCTCACCCTGCTCGACAGCATGGAACGCAGGACCGAGGACACCGACGAACTCGCCGACCTGTTCCGCCTCGACCACCTGACCACCCGGATGCGCCGGCACGCCGAGGGTCTGGTGATCCTCTCCGGCGCCGCCCCCTCGCGGCAGTGGCGCAAGCCGGTGCAGCTCATGGACGTCGTCCGGGCCGCCGTGGCCGAGGTCGAGGACTACGAGCGCATCGAGGTCCGGCGGCTTCCCAGGGTCGCCGTGACCGGCCCGGCCGTGGCGGACCTCACGCACCTCGTCGCCGAACTCCTGGAGAACGCCACGGTGTTCTCCCCGCCGCACACCGCTGTCCAGGTCCTGGGCGAGCGCGTCGCCAACGGCTTCACCCTGGAGATTCACGACCGCGGCCTCGGCATGGCGGCCGACGCGCTCCTGGACGCCAACCTCCGGCTCGCCGAGACACCGGAGTTCGAACTGTCCGACACCGACCGGCTGGGCCTGTTCGTGGTCAGCCGGCTCGCCCAGCGACAGAACGTCCGGGTCTCCCTGCAGCCGTCGCCGTACGGCGGTACGACAGCCGTCGTCTTCATCCCGGACACCCTGCTCACGGACGACGTTCCGGACACCAACGGCATCGGCTTCCGCCTCGACCGGTCCCATCCGTCCAAGGAAGCCGAACTGGAAGAGACCCGTCGCGCCCCGCTCTCCGCGGCGTCGACGCAGTCGCCGGGGCTGGCTCCCGCGGTCCTGAACGGCCCGGTCGAGCTGGAGGCCCCCGTCGACCTGGACGCTCTGGACGACTTCCCGGGCGCTCTCGACGACGAGGACAGCGAACGCGGCGGACTGTTCCGCCCGCGCCGGTCCGCGCGTACGGACGACAGCACGGTGGGCCGCCAGGGCGAGGAGCACGAGAAACCGCACGAGGCCACCGGCTTCGGCGCTTCGCGATCGGCCGACGTGGACGATGTGAACGCCCCGGCTCCGCTGCCCCGCCGAGGCGCCCCCAAGCTGGTCAGCTCGCACGGACGTCCGGTCACGGAGCAGCGGTCGCGCCGCGAGGAGACGGACGAGCAGGACCCGACGGACCCGAGCAGGTCGCGCTCGCAGGGGCCGCCGCCGCTGCCCGCCCGCCGTCGCGGTGCGGGCCAGCCACTGCGTGCCACCGGCGTCGCCGACCGCCTGGACCAACAGCGCACCGAGTCCTCCACGTCTGCGGCGTCCCCGAGCCGAGAGCGCGGCACATCGCCCGAGGCGCCCGCACTCCCCAGGCGCACCCGCCGTACCGAGATCGCGTCGAGCGGCCCGAGCAGCCTGGGCGCGCCGAACGAGACCTCCCTCGCTCCCGGCGACCGCGCCGCGGCACGGGAACCCGGCACCGGATCCGCCCGGCCGGGGTTGGGTTCCGGCCCGGCGAGAATCGGTTCCGGTCCGGGGAGGCAGGGCCCGGCTCCCGGGCCGGGGGACGCCCCGTCCGGCACGGCCCCGCTGCCACGCCGGGTACGCCAGGCCAACCTGGCTCCGCAGCTGAGAAAGGGCCCTGAGCCGCGCACCGACGACCGGTCCGGGCTCGACGAACGGGACGCCGACGAGGTACGCAGCCGCATGGCCTCGCTCCAGCGTGGCTGGCAGCGCGGCCGTGAGGAGAACGCCGCGGGTGATGACACCCAGAGCGGCACAGCACCACAACGAACGACAAAGGGGGACGGTCGATGACCGCACCGAAGCCGACCGGCCACAGCGCGATCGAGAGGTCCGGCGAGCTCAACTGGCTCCTGGACGACCTGGTGGACCGCGTCGCGAGCATCCGCAAGGCCCTCGTGCTGTCCAGCGACGGGCTGCCGATCGGGCTTTCCGCCGACCTGACCCGCGAGGACAGTGAGCATCTGGCTGCCGTCGCCTCCGGGTTCCACAGCCTCGCCAAGGGAGTGGGCCGCCACTTCGAGGCGGGCAGTGTCCGGCAGACGGTGGTGGAGCTGGACGAAGCCTTCCTGTTCGTCACGGCGGCCGGCGACGGCAGTTGCCTGGCCGTGCTCTCGGACGCCGACTCGGACGTGGGTCTGGTCGCCTACGAGATGACGCTCCTGGTGAAGCGGGTCGGCGCGCATCTGAGTGCCGCTCCGCGCACCGATCTGCCTCAGGGCGGGTAGTGGGATGGCATGAGCGCAGACGGTCAAGGAAGTAGTCACTGGTTCGACGACGAGGCCGGACCGGTCGTCCGTCCGTACGCCATGACGCGGGGCCGCACCACCAGTGCGGCCCAGCACCGCCTCGACCTCATCGCGGTGGTCGTCACGGAAAGCCACGCGGACGACCCGGAAGGCGACCACACGCTCTCCCCGGAGCACGTGGACATCGTCGACCTGTGCCGTGACGCCCCGCAGTCGGTCGCCGAACTGTCCGCCGAACTCAACCTGCCCATCGGAGTGATACGGGTCCTCATAGGGGACCTGGTGGACGCGGAGTTCGTCCACGTGAACCGGCCCGTGCCCCCGGCGGAACTGCCGGACGAGAGCATCCTGCGCGATGTGATCAACGGCCTTCGGGCGCTGTGACCGTGCTTCCCGTCCCGGAGGAGGCGGTTCTGTGAGCGCCGCGAGGCGCTCGCGGACCGCGGTCGGGGAGATCGTGTGCAGGGCGGCAGACAATCGGTCAGGAACCGGTCCGCCGATCGGAATCCGCCGCTCCGGACCGGGCGTCGAACGAGCGCTCCCGATATGATCTGACCGATCGTCGACGACCGTCCGAGGCAGACCGACCGGCAGCCCCGCGGACACGGTGCCCACCAGCGCGACCGGGGAGACGGACGTGAGGACAGGCCGGCAGTGGTACTCCGAGGCGGCCATCGCGGTGGTCGGCGCACTGCTGGGCGAGTCCCAGGGACCCCGCAAGCCCCTCCCATCAAGCCCCCATCAAGCAGGAGAAGAGATCGATGATCTTCGGGCGTTCTGAGCGCGGCAAGCCTCCGGTCGAGCCCGTCACGTTCAAGATCCTGGTGGCCGGCGGCTTCGGCGTGGGCAAGACGACCCTCGTCGGAGCGGTCAGCGAGATCAGGCCCTTGCGCACCGAGGAGTACCTCACCGAGGCCGGACGCCCCATCGACGACATCAGCGGTGTGGAAAGCAAGCACACCACCACCGTGGCGATGGACTTCGGCCGCATCACGCTGCGCGAGGACCTCGTCCTGTACCTGTTCGGAACTCCCGGACAGGAGCGGTTCTGGTTCATGTGGGACGAGCTGTCGGAGGGCGCACTCGGCGCTGTCGTGCTCGCCGACACCCGCCGCCTGGAGGACTGCTTCGCCGCCGTCGACTACTTCGAACGGCGTTCCATACCCTTCGTCGTCGGCGTCAACTGCTTCGACGGGTCCGTCCGTTACCCGCAGGAAGACGTACGCCAGGCTCTCGACCTCGACGACGACGTACCGGTGCTGCTGTGCGACGCCCGTGACCGGGGGTCGGTCAAGGAAGTCCTCATCGGTGTCGTCCGGCACGCGATGGCCCACACGGCGCAGCACCGGCAGACCGTCACGACGTGAGTGGGCGCGGCTCCCGAGGTCCGCCCCTCACCGCACCGCGACCACGGCCGACCCGTGACCGAAGAGCCCCTGGTTCGCCGTGATCCCCACGCGCGCGCCCTCGACCTGTCTGTCGCCCGCGACTCCCCGCAGCTGCCAGGTCAGTTCGCAGACCTGGGCGATCGCCTGGGCCGGAACGGCCTCTCCGAAGGAGGCGAGTCCCCCGCTCGTGTTGACGGGTATGCGCCCACCGAGCGCCGTCGCGCCCTCTCGCAGCAACTTCACGCCGTCGCCCTCCGCGCACAGCCCCAGGTCCTCGTACCACTGCAACTCCAGGGCGGTGGACAGGTCGTACACCTCGGCGAGGGAGAGATCCTCGGGCCCGATGCCGGCCTCCTCGTAGGCCGACCGCGCGATGGAGGCCCGGAACGGACCCGTGGGGGGCTCGACCGCGACCGCCGAGTCCGTCGCGATGTCGGGCAGGTCCAGCACCGTGTTGGGGTAGCGCGGCGTCACCGTGGACACCGCCCGGATCCGCACCGGCTCCGCCACCCCCCGCCGACGCGCGAACTCCATGCTCGACAGCACCACGGCAGCCCCGCCGTCCGAGGTCGCGCAGATGTCGAGCAGGCGCAGCGGATCGGCGACCACGGCGGAGGCGGCGACCTCCTCGGCGCTGACCCGCTTGCGGTAGCGCGCGTACGGATTCAGCGTGCCCAGTGCCGCGTTCTTCACCTTGACCTGCGCGAAGTCCTCCGTGGTGTCCCCGTACAGGGCCATCCGCCGACGCGCGTACAGCCCGAAGTACGCCGGATTGGTGGCCCCCAGCGCCCGGAAGCGCAACCAGTCCGGGTCATCGGGCCGGTCCCCGCCCGCGGGCCGGAAGAAGCCCTTGGGCGCGGCGTCCGCCCCGACCACGAGCACCACCTCCGCCAGACCCGAAAGGATCTGCGCACGCGCGGCGTCGATGGCCTGCGCCCCCGACGCGCACGCCGCGTACACGCTCGCGACCCGCGCTCCCTGCCAGCCCAGCGCCTTCGCGAAGGTCGCCCCGGCCACATGGCCCGGGTAGCCGCCGCGCACGGTGTCCGCGCCGACGATCGAGCCGACCTCCCGCCATTCCAGTCGGGCGTCGTCGAGCGCGGCGCGGGCCGCCACGACGCCGTACTCGACGAATCCGCGGCCCCACTTGCCCCACGGATGCATGCCGGCGCCGAGCACCGCCACCTCTCCCGTCATGCCGTCGCCCCCGTCGGCCGCCACTGCCACGTCGTCCAGATGGTCGTCGCGTCCTCATGGAGTACGCCACGCACCACCTCCACCTCCATGCCCACCGCCAGATCGGTGACGGTGACTTCGGGAACCGCCTGTCCCAGCACCACCATCCGTTCTGCCGCCAGCTCCACAGCGATCAACGCGTACGGCTCCCAGGGAAGTTCCGGGTCGGTCACATAGGGTGACGGAGGCCGGTAACGCGCATCCGTGTACGACCAGATCCGCCCGCGCCGGGAGAGAGGCATGTCCTCCAGGTCGCCGCCGAGGCACCCGGGATTACGGCAATGGGTGTCCTCGCGAGGGAAGAACACCGATGAACAGGCGCGGCAGCGGGTGCCCAGGAGCCGGAAGTCGTCCCCGTCGCCGGCGAACCATCCGGCGACCACGGGCGTCGGTGTGCGCGTCAAGGTCCCTCCCCACCAATACATCTGACGGTACGTCAGAAGTGTGCCACGGGCGTCACTCCATGGGCAGGCCCGCCGTCGAAGCGCCTTTCGAGGGGATTCTTCGAGGAGGATCGCCCCCGATCACTTCCCCGCGGGAACGCGTTCCTGATAAAGGCAGGAGACATGACACGACTCTCCAGCGCACTACGCGGTCCCGTCACCACGTTCGCCGCCCTGCTGATCGTCACGGCCGTCACCGCAGTCACCGCCCCCGCCTCCGCTCGCGCGAGCACGGAGCCGAAGGCGCCGGCGGAGTTCGTGGCGCTGCGAACAGTGGATCCGACGATCACCCAGGAGATGCGTTACGTCACCCCGCACAACTTCGTCGGTGAGCGCGTCGACGGCTACCAGCAGCCTCTCTGCATCCTCACCCGACCAGCCGCGCGAGCGCTCCACGAGGCGCAGAGCGAGCTGCTGCGCAAGGGGTACAGCCTCAAGGTCTACGACTGTTACCGCCCACAGCGCGCCGTGGACCACTTCGTCCGCTGGGCCGAGGACCTCGACGACCAGACCATGAAGGGCGAGTTCTACCCGGACGTCGACAAGACCCGCCTGTTCGCCGACGGTTACATCGCCGAGAAGTCCGGCCACAGCCGCGGCTCGACCATGGACCTCACACTGGTGAAGCTCCCCGCGAAACCCACCAGGCCGTATCGGCCCGGAGAGCCCCTGGTCCCCTGCCACGCGCCCAGGAGCGAGCGTTTCCCGGACAATTCCGTCGACATGGGCACCGGATATGACTGCTTCGACACGCTCTCCCACACCCTCGACCCCCGCGTCCAGGGTGAACAGCGGGCCAACCGCCTGCTCCTGAAGAGCGTCCTGGAGGGCCGCGGCTTCATCAACCTCGCCGAGGAATGGTGGCACTACACCTTCAAGCCCGAGTCCTACCCCGACACCTACTTCGACTTCCCGGTGTCCGAGAAGTCGCTGACCACCCATGACTGAGCCGCCCCCGGAAGACGCCCTTCCGATGATCGGATACAGTCCGCCGCGTGTCCGAAACTCAGTTCCCCACCCCCAACTCCGCGCCCGGCTCCCACTGTTCGAGCTGTGGGACTCCCTACGGAGAGGGCGTCTCCGGCTGGCCCCGCACCTGCCCGGCCTGCCACACCGTGGCCTACCGCAATCCACTCCCGGTGGCGGTGGCCCTCCAGCCCGTCTACGACACCCAGGGCACCGCTCTCGTGGTCATCACCCGAACCGTGGCCCCCGCGCGCGGAGGCATCGCGCTGCCCGGCGGCTACGTCGACGACCGCGAGGACTGGCGGCACGCCCTGGTCCGTGAGCTCAGGGAAGAGACCGGCATCGAAGCGGCCAGCCGTGACGTGCGGCTCGTCGACGCGCTGAGCTCGCCCGACGGACACCTCCTGCTGTTCGGGGTCCTGCCGGAGCGCCCCGCCGACGGCCTGCCGCCCTCCGCGGCCACCGACGAGACGGAGGGCTGGCAGCTCCTGCGCAGGCCGCAGGAGCTCGCCTTCCCCCTGCACACCCTGGCCGCCCGGGAATGGTTCGAGGGCCGGTACGCCTGACGTCAGCCCGCCCCGAGCCCCCGAACCCGGACCGGGTGAGGCGACTGGCTCGGGCCGCCCTCGCCCTCCCGCTCGACGACCACCCGGCGGCCCTCCCAGCGGACGAGGTAGCGCTCGACCTCCGGCTCGGACCGGCCGTCGCCCACGTCGTGCACCACCGTCCCGCCCCCGGTGCGTCCAGGGGCGGGCGCCCAGACCTCCAGTTCCAGCCCGCCGTCCTCCCCGCGCACCGGAATGACGGCACCCGCGCGCGCGAACACCGGAACACGAGCCAGGGGCGCGTCCACCAGGACCTGCCCCGGCCCTTCGTGGACCTGCTCCGTGGCCGTGTCGTACCAGCGGCCCCGGGGAAGCTGCACAGCCCGCCGGTCCGTCCCCGGATCGAGCACCGGCGCCACCAGCAGGCAGTCGCCCAGCAGGAACGCGTCCTCGCAGTCGCGCAGCGCGCGATCCTCGGGCGCCGCCCACCACAGCGGCCGCACATAGGGCGCCCCCGTACGCCGGGCCAGCTGGGCCAGGGTCACGAAGTACGGCAGCAGCCGTCGGCGTTCGACGAGCGCCACGCGCGCGTGCGCCAGCACCTCGGCACCGAACTCCCAGGGCTCCCTGCGTCCGGCTCGCAGACTCGCGTGCGTACGGAACAGCGGCAGGTACGAGCCCAGCTGGAACCAGCGCAGATAGAGCTCGGGCGACGGACTCCCGTCGAAGCCCCCCACGTCCGGTCCCGAGTACGGCACTCCGCACAGCCCGAGGCCGATGACCAGCGACAGCGACGCCCGCAACCCGGGCCAGCCCGTGGCCACGTCACCGGACCACGTACCGCCGTAGCGCTGCATGCCCGCCCAGCCCGAGCGTGAGAAGACGAAGGGGCGTTCCTGGGGAGTCAGACCGGACAGCGACTCGTAGGCGGCCTGCCCCATGCAGAGGGCGTAGACGTTGTGCGCCTCACGATGGTCGCCGCCCCTTCCCCCCAGGGAGTGCCGGGCCGAGCGGGGCAGGGTCGACTCCCCGAACGCCGTGAACGAGGTCGGTTCGTTCATGTCGTGCCAGAATCCCGAGAACCCCTGAGCGACCCGCTCCGCGTAGAGGCGGCCCCACCACTGCCGTACACGCGCGTCGGTGAAGTCCGGGTAGGCGGCCTCCCCGGGCCAGACGACTCCGCGCACGAGCCGTCCCGACGCGTCCCGTACGAACGCGTCCTCGGCACTCCCGCTGTCGAACACGTCGTTGCCCGGTTCGGCCTTCACCGCCGGATCGACGACCGACACCAGGCGGATCCCGTCCCGCCGCAGATCCTCGGCGAGCTGCGGCAGCTTCGGGAAGCGCTCGGTGTCCACCGTGAACACCTGGTGGGCGTCGTAGTGGTCGATGTCCAGATGGACCGCGTCGAGCGGAAGATCACGCTCCAGGTAGCCCGAGACGATCCGCCGCACCTCCTGCTCGCCGCCGAAGCCCCACCGGGCGTGATGGTGGCCGAGCGCCCACGCGGGCGGCAGGGCGGGCGCCCCGGTGAGCGAGGCCCAGGCGAGCAGCACGCGCGCGGGAGTGCCCACCATGACCCAGCAGCGCAACGGACCACCGTCCATCCGCAGCTCGGACACGCCCTCGTGGTCGTGGCCGGACCCGGCGCCCTCCTCACCCTCCCGCAGGGTCACCGTGCCGTCCCACGAACTGTCGTGGAACACCAGATGCGTCGCCGCGTCGGCGACCACCAACTGCACCGGCATGGTGACGTAGAGCGGATCGTCGCCCGGGCCGAAGGGCCGTCCGGGATCGGTGTTCCACAGCCGGTACGTCCCGTCCCGCAGCCGAGGACCCGATGCCCGTCCGCCGAGCCCGAAGAACCGCGCGTCGGCGGCCACCTCGGAGCGCTGCATCCAACGCGCCGGGCCGCCCCCCACCGGCTCCCACCAGCGCGGTGGCAGATCCCGGCGCAGCACCACTCCGCCGGGCGTGAGCACCTCGATCGCGCCGTGCCGCGAGACGACGACCGTCACCCGCTCGGCCACCACCCGCCAGCCGCCGTCCTTGTCCGGCTCCAGCACCGCCCTGGGGTCGGGTTCCGGGCAGCGGCCGGCGAGCGCGTAGGACGGCTCCGGGCCGGCCCCGTCCCACCCCCAGAAAACGGCCCCGTTCACCGCCACGGTGATCCGCAGCTCCGAGCGGTTGAACCGGACGACACCGCCCCCGGGCCCCGGCTCCACGTCCCGCACGGGACCGGGCACCCGCGCCCGCTCGGCCCCCCGCCGGGGCAGCCCGGCCGCATCGGCACGCCTCCTGCGCCACGCGGCCCGTACGGTGCGCACCCGCTGGGCCGCCCCCGCCGAACCGACTGCCTTTATCGAACGCACCAGGTCACGACCGTCCATGCTGTTCAGCCTGCCATTGACGGGTCTGCAGGTAAGTGTTGTTCAACTTCCGTTCACCCGTGCCGGGACCACATCTTCACGACACGGACTATGTGGGGCACGCCCTGGTGTAAGGATCGATCACATGGCATCGTCCGTGTCAGCCGCGTCACGCGCACACCCCAGCCCGTGCGCGGAGGACGCACACGACGCGCAGAGTCCGGGAGCCGCCCCATGACGACCGAGAACCCCCAGCCGCTCTGGCAGCCCGATCCGGAACGCATCGCCCAGGCGCAGATCACCACGTTCCAGGCCTGGGCCGCGCAGCACCACAACGCCCCCGCCGACGGAGGCTATCCCGCACTGCACCGCTGGTCCGTCGACGAACTGGACACCTTCTGGAAAGCGGTCGTGGAGTGGTTCGACGTACGGTTCTCGACCCCTTGGACGCGGGTGCTCGGCGACCGCTCGATGCCCGGTGCCCAGTGGTTCCCGGGATCGACGCTGAACTACGCCGAGCACGCCTTGCGCGCGAGCGCCACCCGCACGGACGAACCCGCCCTCCTGTATGTCGACGAGACCCACGAGCTCACTCCCGTGAGCTGGTCCGAGCTGCGCCGCCGGGTCGGCTCCCTGGCCGCCGAACTGCGCGCCCTCGGCGTACGGCCCGGAGACCGCGTCAGCGGCTACCTGCCCAACATTCCCGAGGCCGTCGTCGCCCTGCTCGCCACCGCCGCCGTGGGCGGCGTCTGGACGTCCTGCGCCCCGGACTTCGGCGCCCGCAGCGTCCTGGACCGCTTCCAGCAGGTGGAACCGGTGGTCCTGTTCGCCGTGGACGGCTACCGCTACGGCGGCAAGGAGCACGACCGTCGCGACACGGTCGCCGAACTGCGCCGTGAACTGACCACTCTGCGCGCGGTCGTCCACATCCCCCTCCTGGGCACCGAGGCCCCCGAAGGCGCCCTGGAGTGGTCGGCCCTGACGAGCGCCGACACCGAGCCCGTCTTCGAGGAGGTCCGCTTCGACCACCCCCTGTGGGTGCTCTACTCCTCCGGCACGACCGGCCTGCCCAAGGCCATCGTCCAGTCCCAGGGGGGCATTCTCGTCGAGCACCTCAAACAACTCGGCCTGCACTGCGACCTCGGCCCCCAGGACCGCTTCTTCTGGTACACGTCCACCGGCTGGATGATGTGGAACTTCCTCGTCTCCGGCCTCCTGACGGGCACGACGATCGTCCTCTACGACGGCAGTCCCGGATACCCGGACACCGGCGCCCAGTGGCGGATCGCCGAACGTACCGAAGCCACCCTCTTCGGCACCTCCGCGGCCTACGTCATGGCGTGCCGCAAGGCCGGCGTGCACCCCGGCCGCGACCATGACCTCTCCCGGGTGCGGTGCGTCGCCACCACCGGGTCCCCCCTCCCGCCCGACGGGTTCCGCTGGCTGCACGACGAGGTCCGGGACGATCTGTGGATCGCGTCCGTCAGCGGCGGCACCGACGTGTGCTCCTGCTTCGCCGGAGCGGTACCGACCCTCCCGGTCCACATCGGTGAACTCCAGGCGGCCGGCCTGGGCACGGATCTGCAGTCCTGGGACCCGAGCGGCAATCCCCTCGTCGACGAGGTCGGTGAGCTCGTGGTCACCAACCCGATGCCGTCGATGCCGGTCCGTTTCTGGAACGATCCCGACGGCAGCCGCTACCGGGAGAGCTACTTCGACACCTATCCCGGGGTGTGGCGCCACGGCGACTGGATCACCGTCACCGCACGCGGCTCGGTCGTCATCCACGGCCGCTCCGACTCGACGCTCAACCGTCAGGGTGTGCGCATGGGGTCGGCCGACATCTACGAGGCGGTCGAACGCCTGCCGGAGATCAGGGAATCCCTCGTCATCGGCATCGAACAGCCCGACGGCGGCTACTGGATGCCCCTCTTCGTGCACCTCGCCCCCGGAGCCGTCCTCGACGAGGCCCTCCTGAACCGCGTCAAGCAGACCATCCGCGACCAGCTCTCCCCCCGCCACATCCCCGACGAGGTGATCGAGGTGCCCGGCGTTCCGCACACCCTCACCGGAAAGCGCATCGAGGTTCCCGTGAAGCGCCTTCTCCAAGGCACCCCCTTGGAGAAGGCGGTCAACCCGGGCTCCGTCGACAACCTCGACCTGATGCGCTTCTACGAGGAGCTGGCCCGCAAGCGCTCCTGACGGGCACTCCAGGGGCGGTCAACCGCCATAGGTGGCCTCGGACTCGCCGAGCACTCCGGCGAAGTCCGAGGCCAGCCGCACCGCGTCAGCCGGTTCGAGATCCGCCACGGAGATCCGTACGCCGGGGCCGGCCGCCGTCCGGAACCGGGCGCCCGCCGCGACCCACCAGCCGTGCGACCGCAGCCCGTTCACCACCGCCGACTCGTCCCGCACGGGCACCCACAGGTTCATCCCACTCGCCCCGTGCGCCTCGATGCCGCGCTCTCGAAGCTCCCGGAGGGCAGCGCTCCGACGGACCCCGTACCGCTCCTCGGCGCGCGCCACCAACGCGCGGGTGTCCTCGTCGGTCATCAGCCCGAGCACCGTCTCCTGGAGCAGATGACTGACCCAGCCGGAGGTCAGCAGCAACCGCCGGTCGTGCCGGGCCAGCGTCGTCGCGTCGCAGGCCGCCGCCGCCCACCTCAGGTCCGTCCCGAGGAACTTGCTGACCGTCCGCACATGCACCCAGCGCGGCAGCCCGTGCCCGGTCAGGGTGCGCAGGGGCGCCTGGGCCACCGCGGAGGCGTGGTCGTTCTCCACGACCAGCACATCGGGCCGGTCCCGCAGCACGGCGACGAGTTCGTCGCGGCGCGCGGTGGAGAAGCGGCCGCCGTACGGGTTCTGCGCCCGCGGACTGCACACCAGGGCACGCACACCCGCGTGCAGCGCCTGTCGGAGCGCGTCGGGGCGCACGCCCTCGTCATCGACGGCCACCGGGACGACACGCAGCCCCAGGGCCGCGACCAGATCCAGCAGATGGTGGTATCCGGGATCCTCCATGGCCACGCCGTCACCGGGCCGCAGTTCCACGGACAGCAGCCGCCCGATCAGATCCAGCGCCCCGTGCGCGAACGTCACGTTGTCCACGGGCACACCCTCGGGCCGCAACCACTCCCGCACGGCGTCCTCCAGCCGCGCCAGCCGTGGTGTCGAACGATGCGATCGAGCCCCGGGGGACAGGCGGGAGGGCGGCACCAGGCTGGGCAGCAGTCGAGGATCGGGGTGCCCGCCGGACAAGTCCCGCAGCCCCTCCGGGACTTTGGGCGGCCGTCGTGACGGCACCGTCGGAGCGGGCGCCACCACCGTTCCACCCCGCCCGCGCGTGACGACGACTCCGCGCCTGCGCAGCTCCTTGTAGGCCGTGGCGACCGTCCCCGGACTCACCGCGAGTTCGTCCGCGAGCCGCCGCACCGGCGGCAGCGCGGCGCCCGGCGCCAACGCCCCTTCCGCTACGCCCCGTTCCACAGAGGCGGCAATCCCCTTGGCTGTCGTACCGCTGACCACATATTGTATTGCCACGTTACCAAGTATGTATCAGTACATAACTGGAAGCAAGGGGGAGCAGTGCATCCGATACGCCGCGCAACGACATGGTCCAGAGGGATACCCGGCGGGCGTGACGGACGCAGAATGCTCGGGGTGGCCCTCGTCGACCGCGTCGGCAGCGGTCTGTGGGCATCGGTGTCCGTCCTCTACTTCACCTACGTCTCCGGCCTCTCCCTCGCCGAGGTCGGCACACTCGTCGCCGTCGCCGGGGCCGTGGGAATCGCCGGCGCACCGATCGGCGGCCGCATCGCCGACCATGTTCCGCTCACCCGCGTCCTGCCCGCACTCCAACTCCTGCGCGCCCTGGCCTCCATCGCCCTGATCACCACGGACGACTACGTCCTGCTCCTCGTCTTCTCGGCAGTCGGCAGCCTCGGTGACCGCGCCGCGAACGTCCTCACCAAGCTCTACGCGACCCGGGCCGCGGGACCGGAGCGCGTCCGTTACCAGGCCCTGCAGCGAACCGTCGCCAACGCCGGCTGGGCCCTGGGCGGCCTCGCCGCCGCAGCCGCGCTCACTCTCGACACCACGGCCGCATACCAATGGCTCCTCGTCGGCGACGCCCTGTCCTTCCTCGCCACCGCACTCCTCACCCTCCGCTGCGGCGAACCCGCGTCCGCGTCCCGCACAGTCGCCGCATCGCAGAACCCCGAACCCCCGGCCGCGCCGACGAGCCCCTGGCGCGACCGCACCTATCTCGCCTACGTCGCCACAGAGACCGTCCTCTTCCTGGACGACGCCGTCTTCAAGGTCGGATTACCCCTGTGGATCGCGCACGCGAACAACGCACCGCACGGCCTCGCACCCCTGCTGCTCGTCCTCAACAACGTGATGGTGGTGGCCCTGCAGGTCCCCCTGGCCCGCTACGGCACCACCACGGCAGCCGCACGCAACCTGCTTGTCCCACACGCAGCCGCCGTCGCTCTGGGCGGCGTCACCATGGCACTCTCGGCCACCGGCGGCCCCCTCACCGCCACGCTCCTCCTCACCGCCGCGGCCGCCGCCTTCACCGTGGCGGAGATGCTGCACGCCACCGTGTCCTGGGAACTCTCCGTCGCCCTCGCCCCCGACACCACCCTGGGCTCCTACCTCGGAGTCCACGGCCTCGCCCAGTCCGCCCAGCGCAGCATCGGCCCACTCACCGTCACCGCGGCCATCGTGACAGGCCCGATCGGCTGGACCGCCTTCGGCGCCACCATCGCCCTGACCTGCATGATTCAACGCAGGCTCGTCCGGGATCGCCTCGCTCGGGGCCCGTTGTCAGTGCCGCCCGTTACTGTGAGTGAGCATTGATCGACCGTGCACAGGGGGAAACATGGCGCACACCGACCACCAGACCATGCGACGCGTCCTGCGCCGCGAAATCGCCGGCACCATCGGCCTGCTCACCGACGAGCACGACTTCCGCGCGATGCGGCGCTACCGCACCTTCACCTTCGACGACCATCCGACCTATCTCCGACAGGTCGAAGACCTTCTCAGGACCCGCGCCGCACAAGGCAGCCACACCACCGTCGCCCTCTTCGACCCACTGGAGTACGCCGAATTCTGCGCGGAAGCGGGCCTGGACCCCGACTTCCCCTCGAGCCGCACACGCTTCACAGCGGAACTCGCCGCCACCGGCCCGACCATCCCGTACGACGGCCAGCCCCTGACCGACCTGGTGCCGGCCCTCGTGGACGAAGCCGTACGACAGGCCACCTGGGAGTACGCGAGCACCTTGCTGGCCCGCCTCGGCGCGTGTGCCTCCTGCGGTGAGGACGTCGGCCGCGCGGCCTTCGTGCGAGCCTCGCAGCTGCTCGTCCGCGTCCTGGACACCGCCGACCCGGGCGACCGCCACCTTGTCTGCAGCGTCACCGGCACCCCGGAGACCCTTCTCTCCGTGCTCCACGCCGACGAGGACACCGACGGCGCCACCCACCTCGACGAGGCCGAAGCCCTCGAGTTCACCACGGTCCTCGCCCTGGGCCTCGCCACCCACAGCCCCGGCGGCCTCGTCATGCGCACCAGCGCCCCCGGCGCCCCGGACCGCATCTACGGCTGGCGCCTGCGCGGCGAAGGCCTCGAACCACTCACCGCCGCAGAGGTTTTCGACGCCTACTGCACCGACATCGACTCCGGCGACCTCGTCTCTCCCGAACCGGACGTCGACTACTGCGTACCCCCGGACCTCGGAGACACCGGACAACCGATGGGACACCACCACTGAACGCCGGAGGGGCGCCCCACTCACAGGTGGCGCGCCCCTCCGGGACAGCGGACAAACCGCTCAGGGAACGGCTACTCGCCGGACAGCACGGCCTGAGCGGCGTCGCGCGCCTCCTCAGCACTGTCCGCGGCCCGCGCGGCAGCCGCGGCCCGCTCACACTGCGCCAGGGTGAACTTCGCCAAGGTCGCCCGGACATACGGAATCGAAGCCGCCCCCATGGAAAGCGAGGTGACACCCAGGCCGGTCAGCACACACGCGAGCAGCGGGTCGGACGCCGCCTCACCACATACACCGCAGCTCTTGCCCTCGGCCTTGGCGGCCTCAGCCGACAGGGCCACCAGGTCGAGCAGCGCGGGCTGCCACGGATCCTGCAGACGGGACACCGCACCCACCTGACGGTCCGCGGCGAAGGTGTACTGCGCGAGGTCGTTGGTCCCCAGCGACAGGAACTCGACCTCCTGCAACACCGAGCGCGCCCGCAACGCCGCCGACGGGATCTCCACCATCGCGCCGAACTTCGCTCGCAGCCCTGCCTCGCGGCACGCGTCGGCGAACGCCTTGGCGTCAGCGCGGTCCGCCACCATCGGAGCCATGACTTCCAGGTAGACCGGCAGCCCCTCCGCGGCCTTGGCCAAGGCGGTCAGCTGAGTGCGCAGCACCTCCGGATGGTCCAGCAGCGTCCGCAGACCACGCACGCCCAGAGCCGGGTTGGGCTCATCGCCCGGGGTGAGGAAGTCCAGCGGTTTGTCGGCACCGGCATCCAGTACCCGCACCACGACGCGGCCCTCGGGAAACGCCTCGAGGACCTGCCGGTAGGCCTCGACCTGCTTCTCCTGCGACGGCGCGTTCTTGCTGTCGTCGAGAAACAGGAACTCGGTACGGAACAGACCGACACCCTCGGCCCCGGCCTCGACGGCCGCGGGTACGTCCGCCGGACCGCCGACATTGGCGAGCAGCGGCACCTTGTGACCGTCGGACGTGGCACCGGGCCCGGTCGACGCGGCCAGCGCGGCCTTGCGCTCGGCCGCTGCCGCCGCCATCCGCGTCTTCTTCTCCGCACTGGGGTTCACGAAGATCTCACCGGTGCTGCCGTCGACGGCGATCACCGTGCCCTCGGCCAACTCCCCGGCACCGGGAAGCGCCACCACGGCCGGCACCCCCAGCGCCCGCGCCAGGATCGCGCTGTGGCTGGTAGGCCCGCCCTCCTCGGTCACGAACCCGAGCACCAGTGCCGGGTCCAGCAGCGCCGTGTCGGCCGGCGCGAGGTCACGCGCTATGAGGACGTAGGGCTCGTCGCTGTCCGGCACACCCGGCATCGGAACCCCGAGCAACCGGGCGACGATACGATTCCGCACGTCATCCAGGTCGGCCACCCGACCGGCGAGATACTCACCGGCACCGGCCAGCAGGGCACGGTAGGCGGCGAAGGCGTCGTACACCCCTCGCTCGGCAGTGCTGCCCACAGCGATACGCCGTTCCACGTCCGCCATCAGCTCGGGGTCCTGAGCCATCATGGCCTGCGCCTCAAGAACCGCCTGGGCTTCGCCGCCCGCCAGGTTGCCCCGCGCCATCAGGTCGGCCGCCACGGCCTCCACGGCCTTGCGGGCGCGCCCCTGTTCGCGCTCCGCATCCTCAGCCGGGATCTGCTTGGCGGGCGGTTCGAGCACCGCCGTTCCCATGTGCCGAACCTCGCCGATCGCCACACCGTGGCTCACGCCCACGCCTCGCAGCGTTGTCTCCATCTCACCGTCTCCGTAGTGCGGCGGTCCCGCCACCGCGATGGTTGTCCTATGAGCCGTCAGCGACGGCACCGATGTCACTTCCAGAGGAAGAGACTGTCGCCCACCTTCACATCGCCGTCCTCACGGAGTTCGTCGAGAGCCTCGGCCGTCGCTTCGAGCGCTACGACGGGGCAGATCGGAGACTTGCCGGAGGCTTCGACCGAGGCGGGGTTCCACCGCACCACACCTTGACCGCGGGCGACAGTGTCGCCCTTGTTCACGAGCAGTTCGAAACCCTCGCCGTTGAGCTGCACCGTGTCGATGCCGAGGTGGGTGAGGACACCATGGCCCTCCTCGTCGACCACGACAAAGGCGTGCGGATGCAGCGAGACGATGACGCCGCCGACGGGCGCCACTGCTTCCGAGGGCTCACGCACGGGGTCGATGGCCGTGCCCGGGCCGACCATGGCCCCGGAGAAGACCGGGTCCGGCACGGCGGCCAGTCCGATGGCGCGCCCGGCAAGAGGGGACTGGACGGTGGTCATGGGAAGCCTCCCGGGGTGGAGATTCATTGGGGCCGTCACTGCCTGTCCCGGACGGCGCACTGTTCAGCAGGGTATGTCACGTGTAGTAACGGTTCCCCATGAGAGCCTACGGATAAGTGGTCTAGACCACAACCCCAATCAATTTGCACCTGTCTCGCGGCCCCGTGTACAGTCGTGCTCCTGCCCAGGGCTGAGCGGCGCACTCGCGTCCTTGCCTGGCAGCACCAAACTCGTTAGATCCTATCTCGGGGTCATCTTCTGCATGCCTGCAGGACGGTGGTCAGAGAGTCGGAAAAACACTGATAGAGTTTGGAACACCGAAGGGAAGCGCCCGGAGGAAAGCCACGAGAGAGTCTCTCGGGTGAGTACAAAGGAAGCGTCCGTTCCTTGAGAACTCAACAGCGTGCCAAA
>NZ_JBEXRA010000054.1:0-57036 GCF_040612855.1 Streptomyces sp. NPDC006332 | reverse complement strand
ACGGGCCATACCGGCCGGCGGATCCGTAATGTCGTCAACATCGGTATCGGTGGTTCGGATCTGGGTCCGGCGATGGCGTACGAGGCGCTGCGCGCGTACACCGACCGGTCGCTGACGTTCAGGTTCGTGTCGAACGTGGAGGCCCCCACGACTTGCACGGTTGGCTGAGACAGAAACATCAGGTAGCCGAAGAATCCGCTGTCGACATGCGCGGTGCCTCACACTCGGACACCGCCTGCGTCGCCGCGTCCTCGACAGTACGCAGTTCGCCCATCGCGGATAGGAATGCAGGGGCGTCCTTGCTGACCGTGCCGTGGATCGTGGCGAGAGCACGGCTACGGCGTGCGGAGAGATCGGGCCGACGCTCGATCTCCACCTGAGCGGCCCAGTGAGTCAACCAGTGCTGAAGGTGTCCGATCTTGCCGGTCCGAAGGGCGGCGGCGAGTGCTTCTTCCTTGTGCTTTTCCATCTCGTCCAGGCGGTGAGGAGCGATCAGGGCGAGCGCCACGCGGACGGCGCCGGGGGTACGTTCGGGGCGCGGGACCAGCTCCGTGCCGTGATCCGGCTGTGTGCTCACGATGTCCTCCAAAAGGCGGCCTTGCGGGCGCTGCGCGCACTGGGCGAGTGCCGTCGCGATGGCATCGGTGGGCGGCGACTGTGCCATGAGGAGGCTGTACGGCACGGGTGGGCCCCGTTGCAGACGGCCAGGGCCTGTCGCCGACGAGGGCTACCGGGCCGGGTCGGTGTCGTAGGCGTGACGGGCCTGCTCGACCTTGTCCAGGTTGCCGGCCGCCCATTCGGCGAGGTGGGCGAAGAGCGGGGCGAGGCTGCGGCCGAGGTCGCTGATCTCGTACTCGACCCGAGGGGGGACCTCTGGGTGGTACGTGCGCACGACCAGGCCATCACGTTCCAGTTGCCTCAGCCGCTGGGTCAGCACCTTCGGTGTGATCCTGGCGATCCGCCGTTGCAGCTCGACGAAACGTTGCCGGCCGTGCGTGTTGAGGGTCCACAGGATCGGAGTGGTCCACCGGCTGAACACGATGTCCACGACCGGGCCGATGGGACAGGCCAGTTCGGGGTCGATCTCAGCGGGTGCCGTCCAGGTGGCGTTGCCGGGCATGCGCATCCCTTCGGCATAGTCATTTTCCTGTAGGTACCTACTATACCGACGGTGTTAGCGTCCCCGTGTCGCTCGGAGAGATGCCTTCTCGGCGGCGGCCTCGCCCGCTCGTGCGACGCCAACCATGCTGAATCGACAGGGGAGTTGGTCATGATCGTAGTGACGGGGGCAACCGGTAACGTCGGTCGTTCGCTCGTGCGGGCCCTCGCGGCAGCCGACGAGCAGGTGACCGCAACCTCACGGGGCATCTCGGAAGCGGACGTGCCTGAGGGCGTCCGGCATCAGCAGGCAGACCTGATCGATCCTGAGAGCCTTCGGCCCGTTTTCGAGGGCGCCGACGCGCTGTTCCTGCAAAGCGGTGGCCCCAGCGCGCACCTGCTGAGCCCCCGGGACATCCTCGACGTCGCCAAGGCCGGCGGCATCGGGCGGGTCGTCCTGCTGTCTTCTCAAGGAGTCGCGACCCGGCCGCAGTCGGCCTCTCACGGGGACACGGGACGCTCCATCGAGGACGCCGTCCGGCAGTCCGGCATGGACTGGACGCTCCTGCGACCCGGCGGCTTCGACTCCAACGCCTTCGCCTGGGCCGAGTCGGTCCGCGCCCATCGGGAGATCGCCGCGCCGTTCGCCGACGTCGGCCTGCCGACCATCGACCCGGACGACATCGCGGAGGTCGCAGCCGCAGCCCTGCGGGAGGACGGCCACGCCGGACGGATCTACGAACTGACCGGCCCCGCCCTCAGCACTCCCCGCCAGCGAGCCGAGGCGATTGCCGACGCGCTCGGCGAACCCATCCGGTTCATCGAGCAGACACGCGACGAGGCCGGCGCACAGATGCTGCAGTTCATGCCGGCGCCCGTGGTCGAGACCACGCTGACCATCCTCGGCGAGCCCACCCCTGCCGAGCAGCGCATCAGCCCCGACGTCGAGCAGGTCCTCGGCCGCGCGCCCCGCACCTTCGCCGAGTGGGCTCAGCGCCACATCGCTGCCTTCCGATAGGACCCGCCTTCCGATAGGACCCGCGGTCCCCGGCCATGGCGATCCTGGTCGATCCATCACCCAGCACTGCCGACCGCACTCAGACAGTCAGTCGCTGACGGGCCTGGGCGAAGTGACTCATTCCGGCGAACCGACGCTCAGTCGGATGAGGACGGCGGTGTTGGCGCGCGGCAGCGAGACGGTGAGGGTTCCGTCGGTCGGGTTCCACTCCGTGGTGGGGTCGGCGGTCGTGGGCTGGAGCACCGTGGGGTCGAGGTGTACGCCGCGCAGGTGCGGGACGGTGAGTGTGCGGGTGGTGTCGACGGGCCCGTTCTGGTCGTGACGGCTCGGGTCCGCCCCGTGACCGCCGTTACCCAGGTCCCCGCCCAGGCCCCGTCTCCAGACCACCAGGTACGTCGACTCCCGGCCCCGCAGCCCATGCGCGATCCAGGTGTCCTCCCAGCCGGGCAGGCCCAGCGGCCAGAACGGGTGCGCGTCGCCGATCCGGGGCCGGAGGTCCTTGTAGACGGAGATCGCCGAGCGGACGAGGTCGAACTGTTCGTCGCTCATGAGGTTGAGGAAGCCGGAGAGGTGGACCCGGCCGAGCAGTGCGCCGGTGAGGGTGAAGGCGATCTCGTCGAGGCTCTGGTCCGGCTGGGGGTAGGCCCACACGGCGGCCTGCTCGGGTGTGGCCGCGGTGGCGGCCGCGGCGGCGATGGGCGGGTAGCGCAGGGGGTCCTGCTGGTCGCTGGTGGACTGGAGTTGGGCCACCGCCAGTTGGGCGTAGTCCATGCGCAGGCCGCCCGAGCCGCAGTTCTCCAGGACGAGGTGGGGGTGACGGTCGAGGAGGGAGTTCATCCAGTCGAGGTGGGCGCGGTGGTGCCCGAGCAGGCCGGCGCCGGGGCTTTCGACGCCGCTCGTCGTGCCGGTGCCGACAGCGCCGTCCGTACCGACGGCCCCCTCCGTGCCCGGCCCGATGTTGATGTTGTAGTCGAGCTTCAGGTACCCGACGCCCCACTCGCCGACCAGCCGGTCCACGACCGTGTCGAGGTGGGCGCGGGCGGCCGGGTGGCGCAGGTCCAGATGGTGTCGGCCGTGCTCCGTGACGCGCACGCCGCCGCGCTGGAAGAACGCCTCGGGCGGCAGGGTGTCGGCCAACGGGCTGCGCACGCCGACCACTTCGGGTTCGAGCCAGAGCCCCGGGGTCATGCCGTGACCTCTGATGGCGTCCAGAACCTCCTGGATGCCGCCGGGAAAACGATTCGGGGCGGCCTCCCACGCGCCGACCGCGTCCCACCAGCCCTGGGCGTCGTCGTCGTACCAGCCGGCGTCGATGACGAAGATCTCGGCGCCGGCCCTCCCCGCCGCCTCGATGAGGGGCAGCAGCCGTTCGGTGGTGGGGTCACCCATGAGGGTGTTCATGTAGTCGTTGTAGATCACCGGGAGCGCGTGGTGGTCGGGGTGGTCGCGGCGGATGCTCCTGCGGTGGTCCGTGAGAGTCGCGAACGCGGCGTCCAGGCCGCCGGACCCGGCCCGGACGAGGACTGCGGGGACCGTGTGGAACTCCTGGCCGGGCGCGAGGGTGTGGTGCCACTGGTGGTGGGCGTCGTCGGGGCCGAACAGGGCGACGTACGCCGCGCCCTCACGTTCGCCGGACTCGAAGCGCCAGCCCGCGCTGGACTCGATCTGCCAGAGCCAGGCGCGGCCGTCCCGGTCGGTGAGGGCGGCGACGGGGAGATGGCGGCCGGTGGACCAACTGCCCTGCGAGTAGCGCTCGAAGCAGCCGCGTCCCTCATGGCCGTGGGCGGCCCGGCTCAGCGGGACGACCTGGTCGCGGAAGGCGGCCCGGCGCCAGCGGCACTCGGCGAGCCAGTCGTTGTCCGCCCAGTGCAGGGTGAGGCCGTCGAGGCCGCCGTCGGGGTCGCGGATGCCGCCGAGGGTCAGGGTCGACACGCTCTCCAGCCGGAGCGCGGTGGCGCCCTCGTTGACCAGGCGTACCCGCGCACGCAGGAAACCCGAGCCCGCGTCCGCGTCCGCACCCGATCCCGAACCCGAACCCGAACCCGCCTCCAGGGTGACCTCGGCGGCCAGCCCGGTCACCGGGTCCGCCAGCCGGATCGTCGTACGCTCCAGGCTTCCGACCTGGACCGTCTCGTGGCCGCGGTAGGCCAGGCGGTCACCGACGGCGGTCTCGATGAAGCGCTCCCCCGACCACATGCGCCCGTGACCGGTGACGGTGACCTCGACGAGCGGCACCAGACAGGCCCAGTCCTGGCCGGGCGCTCCCAGCCGCACCGAACCGGCCGCGTCCACGACGGCGTGCAGTGCGAGCGCCGGGTGCGCCCAGATACGGGATCTCTCGACTGTTCCTACGGCACTGGTCAACGCAACTTCCCCTTCTGGGACGGTTCGGTCCTGCGTGTCTCGTGTCAGCGCTGAGCTGGGGCTTCACGCTCGGCGGGAGGGACCGTGCGGCGCCGACGGATGTGATCGGCGGGTAAAGCCGCGATTACAGATCTCTTGACGCCCACCGTGTGACCGCTCACAATCCTCGCATGCATGTGACCGGTCACACAAGCTCCGGCAGCCACCGCGGTCCCCGACAGGGAGCTTCCAACTCGCCGCCCACCTAGACAGCCACCACCCTCCCCGGACACTCACCGCCCCCCAGCTCCGCCCCGCCACCCTTCCCCGTCGGACCAAGGATCCCGCCATGAGAAGAGCCGTTTCCGTCCTTGCCACCGCCTGTGTTCTCGGGCTGACCGCCACCGCCTGCAGCGACAGCACCGGTGGCGCCACGGGCGCCGCGCCGCAGGGTTCGGTCGATCCGACCGCCTCCCTCAAGGGCGTCAGCCTCACCATGTGGGTCGCCCAGAACAGCGTCTCGGAGCCCAAGCAGGCCATCGACGCGTTCGAGAAGGCCACCGGAGCCAAGATCACCACCGAGGTGATACCGGACCCCTACGAGTCGAACGTCCCCACCAAGCTCGCCTCGGGCGTCAAGCCGGACCTGATGTTCTGGCAGCCCACCGGCAGCACCCTGCCGTTCGTCCAGCCGGCCAAGAACCTGCTGCAGCTCGACAAGGAGGAATGGGTCTCCAAGCTCGGCGAGACGGAGAAGAGCCTCGGCCAGGTCGACGGTCACCGCTACGCGGCCATCGTCACCAGCCCCGCGGTCCTCGGCGTCTACTACAACAAGGACGTCTTCAAGAAGGCGGGCATCACCACCATGCCCACCAGCTACGACGACATGCTCGCCGACGCCGCGAAGATCAAGGCGAAGGTCCCGGGCGTCGCCCCGTTCTTCGAGGTCGGCGGCGACAAGTGGCCCCTGCAGTGGCAGGTGCAGGCCCAGATGACGGACCTGCCGCAGTCGTTCTGGGACAACCTCAACAAGAACAAGGACAGCTGGACCAACAAGACCATCGTCGACGCCATCACCACCTACAAGACGAAGGTCCTCGACGGCGGCCTGGCGCAGAAGAACTACAAGACGGCCACCTTCGTGGACCAGGGCAAGGCGATCATGGACGGCACCGCCGCGATGGCGGTGAACGTCACCGCGCTCCAGTCCGAGATCCAGGCCACCTCCAGCACCGAGGAGATGGACAAGAAGCTCGGCTGGTTCCCCATCGCCAACAGCTCCGCCAAGGCCGAGTACTCCCCCGACCAGACCAACGGCGTGGTCGCCTTCAACACCGGCGACACCAAGCGCCAGAACGCCGCCCGGCAGTTCATGTCCTTCTGGCTCGGCCCGAACTACCCGGCCTACATCAAGGCCAACAAGCTCGTGTCCGTCGAGCCGTCCGTGCCCAACCCCGAGGGCCTGCCGCAGACCGCCATCGCGCAGGCGAAGGCGCTGTCCACAGCCCAGGGAGTCTTCCAGGTCAAGGCGCTCACCGCCCCCGACATGCACCTCGCCCTCGCCGACATGATCTACGGCAAGAAGACCCCGCGTGAGGTCGCCCAGGCCGCCGAGGACCAGTTCAAGCAGGTCCTCAAGGCACGCGGCGTCTCCGGTTTCTGACCAATGCGCTCCGCTCGGAGGGGCCGTGAGGGGCGGTGGGTTGGCTGCGGGTTCGTCGTGGCTGGTCGCGCAGTTCCCCGCGCCCCTTCAGGGCGTTGCGGTGCCGTCGGTCTCAGCCCCTCGCCTGATCGTCCCCGGGAGGTTTAACAGTGGCGGACACAGCCACCATCGGCGTCGGTGACGCCACGCGCGAGAAGGAACCTGACCGGCCCTCGCGTCACGGCGTGCGGAGGCGCTCCCGCCGCAGGGCCAACCAGCCCTGGTGGTTCGCCGTGCCGGCGCTCGCCGTGTTCGGCCTGTTCTTCCTGCTGCCGAACCTGCTGAACTTCGTCTACCCGTTCACCGACTGGTCGGCGTTCCACTCGAAGATCGGCTTCGTGGGCCTGTCGAACTTCAGCACCATCCTGCAGGACGGGTCGATGGCCCGGGACATCCGTATCACCCTGGAGTACGCGGTGTTGGTGGCCGTCTTCCAGAACGGTTTCGGTCTCGGCCTCGCCCTGCTGCTTGAGCGCGACAGCCGCTTCAACCGCTTCTTCCGCGCGGTGTTCTTCCTGCCCGTGCTGATCTCCGCGCTGGCCGTCGGCTACCTCTTCCGGGCCCTGCTCGCCCAGGACGGGGCGCTGAACAGCGTGTTGTCCTCGCTGGCAGGGCATCACGTCGACACGCCCTGGCTCGGTTCGACCACCTGGACGCTGGTGGTGGTGACCCTCATCCACGGCTGGAAGTGGATGGGCCTGGCCATGCTGATCTACCTGGCGGGTCTCAAGAGCATGCCCGGGGACGTGCTGGAGGCCGCCCGCATCGACGGGGCCGGTGCCTGGCGCACCTTCTGGTCGATCAGGTTCCCGCTGCTCGCGCCCGCGGTCACGTTCAACGTGACGACCGCGCTGATCGGCTCCATGAACACCTTCGACATCGTCCAGGCCACCACCGCGGGCGGCCCCGGCAGTGAGACCGAGGTGTTCAACATCTACATGTTCCGCATCTTCGGCCAGGGGCTGTACGCGCAGGCGTCGGCGATGAGTCTGGTGCTGTTCCTCATCGTCGTCGTCCTCGCCGTACCCGTCATCGTCGGCCTGCGCCGCAGGGAGAACAACCTGTGACCACTCTTCCCGCGTTCGCCCCCGCACGCCGGCGCCCCCTGCGCTGGATACAACCGGCCGCCGTGCTGTTGATCGCCGCCGTCACCATCGGCATCCCGCTGTGGCTGGTGGCGGTCACCTCCGCCAAGCCGCAGGCCGAGGCCATCAAGCCCAACCTCGCCCTGCCGCACCACGTCCAGGCCGCCGCGAACTACCGACAGAGCTTCGACGAGGGCAAGATCGTCCAGGGTTTCGTCAACAGCCTGCTGGTCGTCGCCCCGTCCGTCGTCATCGTGCTGCTCCTCGGCGCGGGCGCCGCCTGGGTGTTCGCCCGCCGCAAGGGGCGCCTGGTCAACGCCATGTACGCGCTGAGCATCAGCGGGCTGCTGCTGCCTCCCGCGGTGATCACCATCGTGATGGAGCTGCGTCAGCTGGGGCTGGCCGGCACCCGCCCCGGCATGATCGGCGTCTACGCCGGGATGTACCTGTCCACGTCGATCTTCTTCATGACCGGGTTCATCCGCGCGCTCCCCGAGGAACTCGAGGAGGCCGCGCGGATGGACGGCGCCGGACCGGTGCGGGTCTTCCTGCGCATCATCCTGCCGCTGCTGAGGCCGGTCATCGCCACCGCGACGATCATGGTGATGCTGTTCGCCTGGAGCGACATCTTCTACGCCTTCTTCGTCCTCGGCGGAGGTGCCAAGGCCACCCTGCCGCTCAACCTCTACCAGGTCGCCAACGCCCAGCTGTACCTCAACAACTGGCATTTGATCTTCGCCTACGTGGTGATGATGAGCCTGCCGATGGTCCTCGTCTTCGTCCTGGCCCAGCGCCGCATCGTCTCCGGCATCACCAGCGGCGCCGTCAAGTAACCGCCCACGCCCCCCACTTCGCGTGGCAACCCACCCCCGCAGCACCCACAGACCTCCCGCGACGGTGCGGGAGGAGAAGGACAGTCATGCCTCGAACACCTCGCAGATCCGGACGCCTCCGCAGCCTCATGGGCGCGGGCGTCGTCGCCGCCGCCCTCGTCGGAACGGCTCTGACCGTGCCCGCCGCGCAGGCCGCCACACCCCAGTTGACCGTCGACCTCGGGCAGACCACCGGCGCGGTCATGCACGGAGCCAACGGCGCCCTGTACGGGCTCAGTGACGACGGAGTCCCCGGCGACAGCATCGTCACCCCGCTGCACATGACGTCGATCGCGACGAAGGCACCCGACGGCGCGCAGCACCCCAACGGTGACGCGCTCGCCGTCCAGCCCGCCTTCGCCCGCGGTGGCGGCGGCGACAACCTGATTTACATGCAGGACATCTACGCGCAGTGGCCCTACGAGAACCTCGGGCTGGACGACTACCTGTCCAAGGTCGACACCATGGTCCGCAAGGTGGCCGCCAGGCCCGACGCGGGCACGTTCGTGTGGGTGCCGTTCAACGAGCCGGACGGCAACTGGTACAGCGGCCTGGGCAGTTCGGACACGGCCACGTACAAGAACGCGCTGAGCAGGTTCGAGAGCGACTGGACCACGGTCTACCAGAGGATCCGGTCGATCATTCCGGACGCCAGGATCGCCGGCCCCAACGAGACGCACTACGACGCCCGCCTCATGGGCGACTTCTACCCGTGGGCGAAGGCCAACGACGTCCTGCCGGACATCACCACCTGGCACGAGCTGGACCCGGGCTCCCTGTCCCACTTCGAGGGCACCCTCAAGGCCTACCGGACCCTCGAACGCGACAACGGCATCAGCGCCCGGCCGGTCAACATCAACGAGTTCGGCAACCGCCGCGACCTGTCGGTGCCGGGCCAGATGGTCCAGTGGATGTCCATGTTCGAACGGAACAAGGTCTACGCCGACCAGGCGTACTGGGACGTCGCCGGGAACCTGGACGGCAACGTCAGCCAGACCAACATCCCCAACGGCGACTGGTGGCTGCTGCGTTGGTACGCGGGCCTGACCGGCAAGACCGTCGAGGTGACCCCGCCGCAGCTCAACGTCATCGACACCCTGCAGGGCATCGCGTCCCTCGACACCGGCCGGCGGCAGGCTCAGGTGCTCCTCGGCGGCGGGACCTCCGGCTCGGCGAACACCGTCATCCAGCACATCCCGGCCTCGTTCGGCCGCAAGGTCAACGTGTCCGTGGAGCGCACCGCCTGGAGCGGTTACGAGGGTGCGGGCCCCGCGCCGAGGGTGCTGGCCCGCACGACCTACCCGGTCGCCAAGGACGGCAGCGTCACCGTCCCGTTGACCGGCCTCGACCCGATGGCGGCCTACCGCATCACCGTCAACCCGGCCGGCAGCGGCTCGCCCGCCACGGCCGACGTCCCCTGGTCCGCGACGTACGAGGCGGAGGACGCCGCCCTCACCAGCGGCACCGTCTACACCCAGGGCACGGTGTCCAACCCGTACGGCTACGCCACCTCGGGCACGAAGGACGTCGGCAGCCTGAACCAGGCGGACAGCAAGGCCGCCTTCACCGTCGACGTCCCGAAGACCGGCACGTACGACCTCGACGTCTTCTACGGCAACCAGTCCGGCGGCCCGGCGACCCAGACCCTCACCGTCGACGGCGGCTCGCCCCGGACGATCACCTACTCACCGACCCTGAACTGGACCTACCGGGCCACCGCGGGCGCCTCGGTGTCGCTGACCGCGGGCACCCACACCCTCACCCTGGCCAAGGGGACCAACGAGGTCACCCTCGACAAGATCGACCTCACCGCGGCCTCCGGCGCGCAGACCGCCTACCCGGCCGCGTACGCCGACATCACCGGGAAGCCCTCCTACGACTACAGCGCCTCCGGCACCACGGGCGCCGGTGCGCTCGCCCTGAAGGCGGGCTCCTCGGCGGCCTTCGACGTGTACGCCCCGGCCGACGGCTACTACACCGTGCACACCGACTACGCGTCCGACGGACCGGCCGGGCTCTCCCTGGACGGTGCCACCGCGGTCCGCCTGCCCGCCACCCGCGGCAAGCTCACCGACCGGAGCTCACGGCTGTACCTGTCCGCGGGCAACAACCGTGTCACCGCCACCACTTCGGGCGCGACGACGCTGACCCTGCGGGACCTGCGGGTCGCCGCGAAGGGTGACACCTCGGGCGTCACCGCCTACGAGGCCGAGGACGGCACCCTCGCCGGAGCGGCCGTCGTCTCCTCGGACAGCTGGGCCTCCGGCGGCAAGTACGTCGGCTACGTCGGCAACGGTTCGGGCAACACGCTCACCGTCAAGGTCGACGCCGCCCACGCCGGGCGGTACGTCATGAACGTCCGCTACGCCAACAACCAGGTCGCGGGTTCCGGGAACTACAACACCAACGTCGTCTCCCGGGCGGCCCGGATCTCCGTCAACGGCACCGCGCAGACCGTCATGTTCCGCAACAACTACAGCTGGTCGAGCTACTGGGACCTGCCCGTCCCGGTCACCCTCGCCGCCGGCACCAACACGATCACCTTCGCCAACGCCGACGCCTACGCCCCCAACATCGACCGCGTCACGGTGGCACCGCTCACCGGCTGAGGAACGAACTCCGGTCGGGGCCCGGCCACTTGGGCCGGGCCCCGCCGGGGTTCGTAGCGATCCTGTGCTACGAGGCGAAGTCGCCGATAACCTCGCCCATGTTGTAGCTGTACAGCTCACGCTTGCAGGACGAGCAACTCGCGCTCGGCGCGTGCTCGCTCAGCGACCACAGTTGCGGTGCGAAGCCGTCGCCGCGGCCGTGCGCGAGGTACAGGTCCTCGGGGCCGAAGGAACTCTGCAGCGCCTTCGCGTTGCCGACGAGCTGCGTGGTGCCGTCGACCGAGGTCGCGGTGGCCTGGAGCAGACGGCCATTGTCGTAGCCGTTGCTGCGGTGGAAGTACCACTTGCCCTCGTAGCGGGTCACGCCCTGGATCTTGTGCCAGAGGGCTTCGCCGTTGAAGGTCGCTCCGGTGGGCAGGCCGTAGGCGGCGTCCGCGTTGGCCTTCGTGCCGGCTGAGCCTTCGACGGCGGCGGTGAGGACGGACATCGGGTAGGTGCCGACCCGGCCGGGGCTGCTGCCGCCGTTGTTGGTGTTGCAGTACTCACCGAGCACCATGTGGTCCGTGTCGGTGCGGTCCAGGGAGATGTAGGACGCCTTCGGCCGGGCGGTGGCGTAGCACTGGTTGCCGCTGGTGTCGCCGCTGGTCCTGGCCGCGGTGAACTTGAGCGAGGCGACCTGCGGCATGACGTAGCGGTAGCCGAAGCCGTACCAGACGTTGCTCTGCCGGCCGACGCGCTTCTTGTCCAGGACGTCGCTGACCAGGCCGTCGGGCGTCGGGTCGTTGACGTCCGCGTTGTTGTCCGGGTTGAGGTCCATGATCTTGCGGAGGTCGAAGACCCGCATGCCGTTGGCGGTGTCGGCGACGTACAGGTAGTTGCCGTACCAGACCATGCCGCCGGCGTGGATGCCGTTCTGGGCCTTGCAGGCGTTCGTCACCGAGGTGGTGCACTTGCCCTCACGCGCGTGCAGCGCGTCGAAGGAGATGTGGTCCTTGGAGTTGACGTAGGGCCAGACCAGCAGCACATGGCGGTACTTCTGGGTGGCCTGGTTGAAGAAGCTGACCCGGATGCCCTTTTCGTTGCAGGCGTCGGACGCGGAGTCCTGGACGCAGTTCTCGCGTCCCGCCTCGTAGTTGCTGCGGCCGGGGTTCTGCCCGTCGTACGAACCGACGGCGATGGGCTCGGCGTTGGACGTGCCCCAGTCCTCGTCCTCCTGCGCGTCCGAGACGCCGGAGATGGCCTGCGGAACCCATTCGCTGGACGTGGCGTCGTCGCTCTTCCAGCACACCCGGTGGTTCACGGCGAGGTCGGGGCCGTAGATGCCGGTCGAGCCGCAGCCGCCGTCCCAGCCGGCGTCCCGGTTGGCCTGTTCCATCAGCTCGGTGAGGCCCTGCTTGGGAAGCGCGGCGTCGAGCTTGTCCACGAGGCCGGTGAGGGACGAGCCGGCCTCCAGTTGGAAGTCGCCGGGGCGCCCGGGGACCGGGGCGGCGAGGAGCCCGGGGTTGCCCGACTCGGGCGGGGCCAGCGGGGTGCTTCCCGCGAAGTCGTCCTGTTCGCCCTCGGGTTCGTCGCTGAAGCCGTCGTCCGGCATGTCCTCGGTCGGCTCGTCCGCCGTCACCGCCGCGCGCGGCGTGGGGGCTGGGGCGGCGGACGCCCCGGTGGCGGGCATCAGCCCGGATGTCAGCGCCCCGGCTATGACCGCCGCGGCGGCCAGGCGTATTCGACCGGACAGGTGTGTCATGTGAAGGCCCTCCCGTTGGTGGAAACACGCGGATCAGCAGGCCTTTCACGGCCCGTCAGCCGATCGCGCCACCTCAGTCAACAGGCCAACTCAGGGCGTCATACGTACATTTGAGCGAGGGTCACCAGATCTACACGAACGCGCGGAGGGATCCGGCCGGGCGGCCCGCCGGGCGCGCCCGAACCCGGATCCGAGGAGTGCCCGAGCCCTACGGCGTGGGCAGCGCGACCGGTCCCCCGGTGCGCAGGGACTCGTAGGCGGCCAGGACGACGCGCAGGGTGCGCAGGCCCGACTCGCCGTCGGGGGACGGTCGTCGGCCGGTGCGTACGGCGTCGAGGAACTCGTCGAGCATGGCGGCGTCCAGGTCGGCGCCGCCCGCCTCCCAGCGGTCGCGGCCGGTGCCGGAGTCGAAGCCGCCGAGCAGCCGGGGGAAGGCGTCGAACTCCACGATCGCCTTCTCGGCGACGCAGGTCATGGCGAGGCCGCCCCAGGTGGGGTGATTGGGGGGATGGCTCCAGCTGGCGTCCACGGCGGTGACCAGCCCGCTGGGGTACCGGATGGTGACGAGGCCCGCGGTCTCGACGGCCGGGGTGGGACCGCCGTCGTCCAGGATGCGGTTGGCCTGGGCGTACACCTCCGCCGCCTGCTCGCCGTCCAGCAGGGCGTCCACCAGGTCGGCGATGTGGACGGTGTGGTCGGCCAGCGCCCCGCCGCCCGCCAGTTCCGGGTCGGCGAACCAGGAGTGTGAACGTGCCGGATTGGAGCCGTTGTTGGCTCCGTGGACGCTGACCAGTCCGCCGAGCGAGCCGTCGGCCAGGGCGCGGCGCAGGGCGGTGAACGCGGGGCTGAACCGCACCGGGTAGGCGGTCATCAGGGCGACCCCGGCGTGCGCGCAGGCGTCGATCATGGCCCGGGCGTCCGCCTCGGTGGTCGCGAGGGGCTTCTCGCACAGCACGTGGGCCCCGCTCGCGGCGGCCCGTTCGACCAGGTGCCGGTGGCAGGCGTTCTCGCTGGTGACCACCACGGCGTCGGGGCGCGAGGCGAACACCTCGTCCCAACTGTCGGCGTAGTCGGCACCGAGATCGTCGGCGAGGTCCCGGCCTCGGGTGGGGTCGTCGGGCGGGGCGTCGGGGTCCGCGGTGACCAGTTCGATGCCGTCGCGGTCGCGCAGCAGCCTGATGTAGGTCGCCGCGTGCAGATGGGCGAAGGACAGTACGGCGACTCTCACTGGTCGGTCCTCTCCGTGGTCACGGTCGTGGTGCGCGGGCCGAGTTCGACGGCACGCCCGGTGCGGGCGGACTCCGCCGCGGCCTGCGCGATGCGTACCGCGGCCACACCGTCCCGGGCGCTCACCCGGGGGTGCGGGCCGCCCGTGAACGCGTCGGCGAACTCGCGGATCTGGGTGAGGTAGGGCGACTCGCCGAAGTCCCCGTCGGGTATGCCGTCCGCCGGGCCGCCCGGCGCGCTACCGGTGATCCGCAGATCGAGGTGGGCCTGGGAGTCGTGCTCGACGGTGCCGCCGGTGCCCGACACGTGGAACGTGGTGCGAAACGGTGTCGCCGGCGGCCCCCACACGCCCACGACCTGCGTGATGGTGCCTCCGGCGTGGGTGAGTACGGCGGTACCGGTGGCGACCGACCCTTCCGGGGCGGGGGCGGTGAGGTGCCCCTGCTGCCGGGCGTGGACCCGTACGACGTCGCCGAAGATCCAGCGGGCGATGTCCATGTCGTGGATCATCTGGTCGGTCAGGATCCCGCCGGACCGCGCCGGGTCGGCGAACCAGCCGCTCCAGGTGGGGTAGATGCCGGTGCGGGTGAAGCGGGCGACCGCCACCCGGCCGAGGCCGCCGCCCGCGACGAGGTCCCGCAGCCGGGCGTAGGCGGGGAAGAACCGTACGACGTGTCCCGGGTACAGCCGCACCCCGGCCGCTTCGGCCGCGTCGGCCATGTCCTCGGCGTCGGCCGCGCTGAGCGCCAGCGGCTTCTCGCACAGGACGTGGGCACCGGCCGCGACGGCGGCCAGCGTGATCTCCTGGTGGGTGTCGGTCGGTGTGCACACGTCCACCACCTGGGCGCCGGCGATCGCCTCGCGCAGGGAGCCCGCGCTGGTCGCGCCGAACTCGCGGGCCAGGGCGGGGGCGCGGCTGTCGGGCGCGTAGACGCGTATCCGCGCGCCCAGGGCGACCCACGCGGGCAGATGAGCTCGGGCGATGCCGCCCGCGCCGATCAGCGCGACTTCTAGTTCTGCCATCGAATTCTCCGACCTTTGTGTGGTCCGCTCTCCGCCGGCGAGCGGGGTGCGGTCAGCCCTTGAGGGCGCCGCTGAGCACGCCGCTGATGAAGTGCCGCTGGAAGAACAGGTAGACGACCACCACCGGGGCGATCACGATCAGGGTGGCCGCGGCGAGCAGCGGTACGTCGACGCCGAACTGCCCGGTGAAGAAGCCCAGTCCGGCGGGGGCGGTGCGGCGGGTCGGGTCCTGGATCAGGATGAGCGGCAGCAGGAACTGGTTCCAGCTCCAGACGAAGTACAGGACGCCCAGGGTGGTCACCGCGGGGCGGGAGCTGGGCAGCAGGATCCGCCAGAGCGTCGCCCACGACGAGGCGCCGTCCAGCCGTGCCGCTTCGATGAGGCTGCGCGGCATGGTCGCGAAGTGGGCCCGCATCCAGAACACCCCGAACGGCATGAACGCGCCGATCTCCGCGAGGGCCAGCCCCGGCACCGTGTTCGTCAGTCCCGCGGCGCGCAGGTCGTAGTAGAGCGGGATGACGGTGCCCTCGGTGGGGATGGACAGACCGAGCAGCAGGTACGCGTAGAGCCGCCCGCGGCCGGGGACGTCCAGGGTGGCCAGCGCGTACCCGGCCAGGGTGGCGCAGATGACCGCGGCCGGCACCACGCACACCGCGATCACCACGCTGGAGCGCAGCAGCGTGCCGAAGCCCGCCGCGGACCAGGCGCGGGAGAAGTTCTCGAAGTGCAGCCCGTCCGGCAGGGCGAAGCCGGTCAGCGGGGCGCCCGCCGGCTGGAGCGAGGCCAGCAGCAGGGAGGCGAACGGTATGAGCACGGCGGCCATGAACAGCGCGAGCACGAGGGGTGCCGCCCATCGCCCGGTGAACGCTCTGGCGCCGGTGGGCGCGGCCCGGCCGGTGGGCGTGCCGGTGCCGGTGGGCGCGGCGGTGGTCGAGGTCACGGTGCCTCCCTGGACAGCCGGTTGATCACCAGGACGGCGAGCGAGATGACCGCCGTCAACGCGATCGCCAGGGCGCTGGCCACACCGACCGCGCCGCCCCCGAAGGCCAGGCGGTAGATGAGGATGCCGGGCACGACGGTGTTGTTGCCCGGGCCTCCTCCGGTGGTGATGTAGATGAGGTCGAAACTGGACAGGGCGGCGATGACGGTGATGGACAGCGCCACCGCGAACTCCGGTCGCAGCAGCGGGACGGTGATCGACGTGAACTCGCGCACCGGGCCCGCCCCGTCCATCCGGGCCGCCTCGTAGATCTCCTGGTCGATGCGCTGGGTCCCGGACAGGAACAGCACCATGCACAGGCCGGAGACGACCCAGGTCCCGATCAGTCCGACGGCGGGCAGGGCCCAGGTGAAGCTGCCGAGCCAGGCGTCGGCGAGGTGGCCCAGGCCGATCGCCCGCAGTGTCTGGTTGAGGACGCCGTCGTCGGCGTACACCCAGCGCCACAGGATGCCGACCGCGACCAGCGGGATGACCTGCGGCAGGAACAGCACCGTGCGGACCAGGCCGGTGCCCCGGCGTCCGGCCCGCCGGGACACGATCGCCGCCGAGACCAGCCCCACCGCGATCGGCAGGACGGAGAAGAACAGGATCAGCGCGCCGGCGTGCCAGGCGGCGGCGCGCAGCTGCGGATCGTCGGCAATGCGGCGGTAGTTGTCGATGCCGACGAAGGACGGGATGGTCACGCCGTCCCAGTCGAACAGCGAGAGGTAGGCGGTGTGCAGCAGCGGCAGTACGGCGAAGAGCGTGTACGGCAGCAGGGCCGGCAGCAGGTACAGCAACGCCACGGCCCGTCTGCGCCGGCGCCCGGACCGTAGCGTGCGGGGGTGTCGGAGCGCGGCGTGGTCCGGCCCGTGCTTCAGCGGCCGCGGGTCGCCGGGAGCACGGGGGGTGCCGGGTGCGCCGGGGACGCGGCCGGGATCGGTCAGTCGGTCGGCAGTGGTCATTTCTTGTGGTAGTTGTCGAAGTCCGTCTGCAGACCGGCCAGGAACTTGTCGGGGGTGACTTTGCCTCCGACGAGCAGCTGCAGCTGGGTGGTGAGGGTGTCGCCCATGGTCGGGCTGGAGGAGTTCTGGATGAACGGCTGCAGGCCGGCGTCCTTGACGATCGCCTGCCAGCCCGCCTGGACCTCGCCGAGCAGTCCGCTCTGGCTGGGCATGGCGCTCGCGTCGGGGGCCATGAAGCCCGCCTTGGCGATGATGGGGGCGGCCTGCGCGTCGGCGGCGAAGTCGAGGAAGGCGGCCGCCGCGGCGGCGTTCTTGGACTTGCTGGACACGCAGTAGTACACCCCGGCGCCGGTGGTGTGCAGCTTCCCGCCGGCGGTGACGGGCGGCATGGTGAAGTACCCGGCCCGCGCGCCCAGGCCCTTGGCGACCGCGGCGGCCGCCCAGTTGCCGCTGATCCGGAAGACGCCCCCGCCCTTGGCGAACGCGGCGGTGGCGTCGTTGTCGCTGACGCCGTTGACCTTCGGGGTGACGTACCCCTTGTCCACCCACCGCTTGAGTGTCTCGGCGGCCTTCTTGGCCTCCGGCAGCACGATGGTGGCGCCCTGGTGTCCGAAGGCCCACGCCTCGCGGTCCTTGGGGTCCAGGTAGGCCGACAGCAGCACGTTGAAGGGGTGGTTGAGTCCGCCGTCGAGGTTGCCGGCGACGAGCGCGGTCTCCCCGGCCGCCTTGGCCTTGGCGAACAGGGCCTCCAGTTCGTCCACGGTGGCCGGGGGGACGGTCAGGCCCAGCTTCTTGGCCTTGTCCTTGTTGTAGTAGACGCCCTCGAACGACAGGCCCGCTCCGACGCCGTACAGGTCACCGGTGCCGACGGTCTTGCCGTCGGGGGTGAGGGTGATCTGGTCCAGGCCGGGGAACTTCTGCGCCCAGCCGTACTGCTTGCCGTACCCGTCGACCTTGAGCAGCAGCCGGCCGGGGATGAGGTTCTGCATGCCGGGGGTGAACTGGGCGATGTCGGGGGCGGTGTCGGCCGACATGGTGGTGTTGATGCTCTTGAGGTAGTCGTCCCAGCCCGTGTACTGGCGCTTGACGGTGATGTTGGGGTGCTTCGCACGGAAGGCCGCCAGCAGGCCCGGGGTCATGGTGGTGTCGTCGGCGTCGGCGACCAGCAGCGTGATCTTCTTGTCGGCCGGTACGGCGGTGTTGGCGGGCGCGGCGCTGCTCGGGTCGGACGACGAGGCGCCCGGCGTCAGATCACTGCACGCGGTGAGTGCCGCGGCGCCGAGCGCGCCGGTGGCCGTGAGGAAGGTACGTCTCGAAAGGGACGACGGTCTGTGGCTCATGAGGTCTCCCGGGCGTGGCGGGACAGCGGGAGCCGACGGCGGGGCCGGCGGCGGAGGGCGCGTGGAGTGCGCCAGGGAACGCGAGGAGTGACGCGAAGAAGTCGGGCGGCGGCGTGGACGGGCCGGGGTCGCGGCGGGTCCTGCGGGCGGCGGATGTCTCAGCGGTCCGGGAGCGCGGTAGCGCCGTACCCTCATGCCGCGACAGTGCGCTAGTTCGATAAAGCAGTTGCGTTTTATAATCAGAGCGAGTCCGGTCCGCGTCAAGGACTCATGGCTGGATTGTTATCGTCGGGGCGGCCCGCGCCGGTCCCGTCACCCACTGCGCGGGCCACTCCACAGGAGGTTGATCATTGGCCAGGTCCAGGGACCGCTCCCCGTCCACGGCTCCCGCCACGCAGGCGCTGTGGCCGCTCAGTGGGCCGCCGGAGCCGAGGTCCCCCGGCGACGAACTGCCCGCGGTGGTGGGCGTCGCGGACCTGCGCGCCACGAACGCCGCGGCCGTCCTGGCCGCCGTCCGTTCCACGGACCCGCACCCCCGGCTCTCCACCCTGGCCGAGGCAACCAAGCTCTCCCGTCCCACAGTTGAGGCGATCGTCGAGGAACTGACCGACCGCGGCCTCATCGAGGTCGCCCCGGCCGTCTCCGCCCGCGGCCAGCGCTCCCCCGGCCGCCCGGCCCGCCGGTTCCGGTTCCGGCCGCACGCGGGCTTCGTCGTCGGGGTGGACGTACGGCCCCGGTCGGTCAGTGCTTGTCTGGCCGACCTCGACGGCCGGGCGGTGGCCGTCGAACGCAAGGCGGTCCGCGCCGACCTGGGCGGCCCGGCCCGGGCCCGCGCGGTCGTCTCGGTGGTGCGCGACGCGATCGACCGCGCCGGGGCCGACGCCCGGGTGTGGGCCGCGACGATAGGCACCCCCGGGCTGGTGGACCGGAGCAACACCCGTATCCGGCAGGCCGACAACCTCAAGGGCTGGGCCGAGACGGACGTCGTCGCCACCCTCCGCGACGCGCTCGGCTGCCCGGTCGCCGTGGAGAACGACGCCAACCTCGCCGCGCTCGGCGAACAGTGGCGCGGGGTCGGCGGCTCCGCCGACGAGATGGTCTTCGTGCTGCTCGGCGAACGCCTCGGCGCCGGCGTCATCACCGGCGGGCGCCTGCTGCGCGGGCACCGCGGCGCGGCCGGTGAGATCGGCTTCATCCGCTTCCCCGGCAGCCCCTCGTCACGTCCCGGCCTCGAACCCCTGGACGGCGCCGCCCCGGACCGTGAAAACCCCGGTCGGCACACAGGCGCCGACCTCGTCCGGGCCGCCGCCGAGGGGGATCCGCACGCGGTCTCGGCCATCACCTCGTACGGGCGGCGGCTGGCCGCCGGGATCGCCCCGGTGCTGCTCGCCCTCGACCCGGCCGTGGTGGTGCTCGGAACCGGCCTCTTCGCCGATCCGGCCCTGCTCCCGGCGGGGGAGATCCTGCTGAGCGCCACCGAGGAGGAAGCCGGCAGCCTCCTCGTCGACCTGCCGCGGTGGCGGCTGTCCTCCCTGGGCGACGAGGCCGTGATCACCGGCGCGGTACGTTTCGCCCTCTCCTCCGTGGAAGAGGTGCTCCGCACCCGACCGACCCTCCTTCCGGCCGGGGGGCAGTGAATCCGGCGCGCCCGGCAGGCGACACGGCGGCCACTGCTACCGCAGCGCACATGTACCAGCCAACCACGCACACGTGTCCGACGATATATGGGTATCAATCCTCAGAAAGGTGATTCAGCGGTTTCCCTGAGGAGGGATGCCATGGCCAAACGCCTGGTCATCTGTTGCGACGGAACCTGGAACCTCGCCGACCAACCGAGCAAGACCAATGTCGCCAAGCTCGCCCTGGCGGTACGCCGCCGCTCCGCCGTGGGGACGGAGCAGCGCGTGTACTACCACGACGGTGTCGGCACCCGTCGGTGGGAACGCCTGCGGGGCGGTGCGTTCGGCGTCGGGCTGTCGCGGAATGTCACCGACGCCTACCGCTTCCTCGTCGAGAACTACGAGGTCGGTGACGCGCTGTACCTGTTCGGGTTCAGCCGGGGCGCGTTCACCGCCCGTAGCCTGGCGGGCCTGGTGCGCAACTCCGGCATCCTGCGCCGCGAGAACGCCGGCCGGCTGGAGCAGGCCTGGACCCTGTACCGCGACCGGACCGAGAAACCGACCGGCACGGCCTCGACGCTGTTCCGGCGGGCGTACTCGTACGAGACGGAGATCCGCTTCGTCGGGGTCTGGGACACGGTCGGCGCCCTCGGCATCCCCGCCCCGGGCCCCCGCTGGATGCAGCCGGCGGTGAACCTCGTCAACCGCCGCTGGGCCTTCCACGACACCCAACTCAGCACCTGGGTCAACGGCGCCTTCCACGCGCTGGCCATAGACGAACAGCGCACGGCGTTCCGGCCGACCCTGTGGCAGCAGCGTCCCGGCGCCGAGGAGCAGGGGCAGGAACTGAAACAGGCGTGGTTCACGGGGGTGCACTGCGATGTCGGCGGTGGCTACCCGGAGACGGGCCTGTCCGACCTCACCCTGCTGTGGATGATCCAGCAAGCCCTCAGATACGGCCTCGAGTTCGACTGGGAGGTGCTCGGCGCGGCCCCTGCGGGCGTGACGGACCCGGACGGGGGCGTCGACTTCAGCGTCCGCCCCGCCGTCACGGGCAAGCTGCACGACTCACGGACACTGATGTACAAACTGAGCCCGCCCCTCCATCGGCCCATCGGAGCGGAGGCGGACGGCAAGGGCCGCACCGACGGGCGGGAGTGCCTCTCCGCGACCGCCGAGGAACGCCACGCCGACCCGCACGCGAACTACCATCCGCCGGGCCTCGACGCCTACCTCGCCAACCATCCGAAGGCGGACCGCGAACCGGTGCCCCGGTCGGTCGCCGAGGCTGCCGTCCCGTGATCTGAGGGTGGCTCAGGCAACGCTGTCTGAGGAGGCGCCGCGTTGGGTGAGTCTGCCTCCCGGCATCGCGGTCTCCTTCATGGTGCGGGTCTCCAGGACAGCGTTCACTCCCAACTCATTGCAACGAACGGCAAGGGTCATTGCGTTAGACGTCAAAATCATTGCAACGAATTTGACGTCTCTACCTGCAATGTTGGCGATTCATCGCAACTAACTCGTTGCCGAATCGAGAAATGCAACGTAGCTTTTCCATCGTCGGAAACAACGAGACGAAGGAAAACATGATGCAGAAGTTCGACACCCCCGCCCCGGTGACCGCTGTCCTCGACATCCCCGTCGGCCGCATCCAGTTCATCGCCGCCGACCGGGCCGACACCGCGGTCGAGGTCCTCCCCGCGAACGCCTCCAAGAGCCGCGACGTGAAGGCGGCGGAGCAGACCGAGGTCGTATACGTCGACGGCGTCCTGCGGATCAAGGCCCCGGAGGCGAAGAACCAGATCCTCGGCCCTTCCGGATCCATCGACGTGACCGTCCAGCTGCCCGCCGGCTCCCGCGTCGAGGCGAAGGCGTCCCTCGCCGAGCTGCGAGGCGTAGGACGCCTCGGCGACGTCTCGTTCGAGGGCGCGCAGGGCACGGTCAAGCTCGACGAGACCGCGAGCGCCCGGCTGACCCTCCAGTCCGGTGACGTCTCGGTCGGCCGCCTGGGCGGCCCGGCACAGATCAGCACCCAGAAGGGCGACCTCCGCATCGCCGAGGCCGTGCGCGGCACGGTCACGCTGCGCACCGAGGCCGGCGAGATCTCGGTCGGTGCCGCCCGCGGAGTCTCCACCTCCCTGGACGCCGGCACCTCCTACGGCCGGATCCACAACGCGCTCAAGAACACCGAGGGCGACGACGCCACCCTGACCATCCACGCGACCACCGCCTACGGCGACATCAGCGCCCGCAGCCTGTAAGAGGGCGCCCCGCGGCGATCGAGTCCGTCAGTCGAAGCTCGTAACAGTTCTCAAGGGGTACACCACCATGTCCATCATCCTTACCGACCAGGACCGTCCGGAGCTGCAGAAGGCCATCGAGGAGATGGTCGAGTCCGGCTTCACCGGAGTGGCGATGCGCGTGCACGACGAGCGGGGCGAGTGGGTCGGCAGCGCCGGGGTGCGCAAGCTGGGCGAGACCGCGAAGCCGCCGACGAACGGGTACGTCCGGATAGGCAGCAATACCAAGACCTTCACCGCGACCGTAGTGCTGCAACTGGTGGCCGAGGGCACGATCGGGCTGGACGCCCCGGTAACCGACTACCTGCCCGAGTTAGGGCTGGACCGGAAGATCACGGTGCGGATGCTGCTGCAGCACACCAGCGGGGTGTTCAACTTCACCGGCGAGTACTACGACGACGGGACGTTCGCGCCAGGGATCCCCGCAACGACCGCGGGCCAGGAGTGGGTGGACAACCGGTTCAGGACCTACCGGCCGGAAGAACTGGTACGGCTGGCATTGTCCAAGCCGGCGCGGTTTGAGCCGGGGACGGACTGGAGCTACTCCAACACCAACTACGTGCTGGCCAGGCTGCTGATCGAGAACGTCACCGGCCGCTCGCTCGCCGAGGAGATGCAGCGGCTGATCCTGGGGCCGCTCGGGCTGTCGGACACCGTGGTGCCGGACACCAGCCCGGAGATCCCCGAACCGCACACCCACGCCTACTACCGCTACGAGGACGCCGGCCGGCAGAAGACGGTCGACGTCACCCGCCAGAACCCCTCCTGGATCTCCACTGGCGGAGATATGATCTCGACCGCCCAGGACCTCCACACCTTCATCTCCGCGCTGATGGGCGGCAAACTCCTGCCGGCCTCGCTGCTGGCCGAGATGTGCAAGCCGCATCCCAAGGTCGGCTACGGCCTGGGGGTGTTCGTGCAGGACGCGGGTGAAAACGGCGGCACCGTCATCACCCACAACGGCGGCATGGCGGGCCACGCGGCGCTGATGTACAGCACGCCCGACGGCAGCAAGACCCTGACGGCCGCGCTGAACTATGTCGACGACGCCGCACTGTCCATGGCGGAGGCATTCCAGAAGGCAACACAAGGACTCGTCAAGGAGGTGTTCGGCGGCGGGCAGGCAGCGGCTGATGCAGCTCATCCGGCTCAGTAGGGATTCTTGGCGGCCGCGCGTTGGCGTCGGTCGCCCATCATCGGAGCTTCTTCGTGCTCGCAGTACTTCTCCTTCCTGGCGCGCTTCGCGCCTTCCTCCCCGCCCTGATCGGTCGGTCCGCTCTCGCGATGGGTGGTCTTGCTCTCCTCCTCGCCGTCCAGGGCAGTACGGGTTCGTACACGCAGGCCGGTTTCGCAACAGCGGTGTTCGGCATCGCCAACGTCATCGCCGCCCCCTGGCGTGCCCGGGCCGTCGACCGATTCGGTCAACGGATCGCGCTCACCACGATGGCCTCGGGCCAGGCCTCAGGGTTCATCGCTCTCGCGCTGATCACGGAAGGCGAGGGGGTTGCACCGATGTGGTTCCTCGTGCTCAGCGCGGTGGTCGGCCTTACAGCGCCACCTCTGGGGGCGGCGATGCGAATGGTCTGGGCATCACTCACGACGGCCGGTGACCAGCGAACAAAGGCATTCAGCATCGACGCGGTCTGCGAAGAGCTCCTTTTTGTCGGTGGTCCCGTCATCATCACCTCGGTCATCGTGGCCAGTTCTCCCAGCACCGGGCTCTGGGTGACCGCGGCAGCGGTCGTCTTCGGCACTGCGGCGATGACGTCCAGTGCGTCGTCGGGAGCGCTGCGCGGAACAGGAGGCAGTGGCGCGCGAGGCGATCGCCCCCTACGACAGCCAGGTTTCGCAAGGGTGTTGATCGTCCTGTCGGGCGTCGGTGGAGTCTTGGGCGTCGCGGAGATCGCAGCGCCGGCCGTCGCCGCGCAACGTGATGCTGTCGCGGCTTCGGGCTGGCTCCTGGCGGCCTTTGCCGGCGGAAGTGCTCTCGGAGGCCTCCTCTATGGGCAGCTGAACCTCAAGGCGGGAATCGGCAAGAGACTGTTCGCCCTCTGCGTCAGCATGGGGCTTGCCGCGGTGTTCGTGTCCCAGTTGGACACACTCGCTCTCTTCGCCGCGGGCCTCGCCCTCGTCGGCCTCTTCCTCGCCCCGTCCCTCATCACCGGATACCTCATTGCCGACACCATCGTTCCGGACACCAGCCGGACGGAAGCGTCGACATGGATCAACACCTCCGTAAACCTCGGAGCATCGCTGGCATCCGCCGCGGCTGGATTCGTCATCGACAGGTCCGGCGCAGGGCTTGCCCTCTTGCTCATGGGCGCGATCGCTCTCACGCTCGCCTCCGCCGGGCCCTTCACCCGGCTGCACAAGATCAAGTCGCCTGCAGACCATGCTCCCGATCCTTGCGAGCACGTCTGATCAGCAGCCACCGGCCTCCCGAGTGGTCAGACAGGCCCTCCGGCGCGTAACGGCGGCAGCGGGTGCGGGCCGTCTGCCACGGCCGACACACGCGGCCGTCCTGTCGCAGCCCGGGAGCCCCGGGCCCGGCAGGCCGGGGTCCGGCCGGAAGGGCGACACCGGGCGGAGTTAGCATCCGCTGCATGACGACTGCAGACAGCAACGGTGTTTCCTCCTCCCCCCTCGACGTCGAGATCGGTGCCCTCACGGGCGGTTCCGCGGACCTCTCCCAGTACGCCGGCCAGGCCGTGCTGGTGGTGAACGTGGCGTCCAAGTGCGGGCTGACCCCGCAGTACACCGGACTTGAGCGGCTGCACGAGCAGTACGCCGGCCGTGGCTTCACGGTGCTCGGGGTGCCCTGCAACCAGTTCCTCGGGCAGGAGCCCGGCAGCGCCGAGGAGATCGCCGAGTTCTGCTCGGCGACGTACGGCGTGACCTTCCCGCTGACCGAGAAGGCCGAGGTCAACGGGGAGGGCCGGCACCCGCTCTACGAGCGCCTGGTCGGGTTCGCCGACGCCGAGGGGCACAGCGGGGACATCCGCTGGAACTTCGAGAAGTTCCTGATCGGCCGCGACGGCGAGGTCGTGGCGCGCTTCTCGCCGCAGACCGAGCCGGAGTCGGCGGAGCTGGTCGCGGCCGTGGAGAAGGCGCTCGCCTAGCAACCCTGAGCACACTCTCGGCAGCTGTTGACCTTGCCCCTGGGGCAGGGCGGAGCGTCCTCGTCACCGGGCGGAAGAGCCGCCCGGCGACGGAGGATGATCCGGTGGACGACGAAAAGCTGCTCACCATCGGCGCGTTCGCGGCGCGGGCCCGTCTCTCGGCCAAGGCCCTGCGGCTGTACGACCGGCTCGGGCTGTTGGTCCCGGCTCACGTCGACGAGGTCAGCGGTTACCGCTACTACCGCGCCGGCCAGGCGGAACGCGCCCGGCTGGTGGCGATGCTGCGGCAGCTAGACATGCCGCTGGCGCGGGTCGCCGAGGTGACCGAGGCGGACGGGACGCAGGCCGCGGACCGGCTGGCCGCGTACTGGGCGGACGTCGAGAGCCGGGTGGCCGCGCAGCGCACGCTCGTGGAGTACCTCCGTGCACGACTGTCGGGGAGGAGCTCCGAGATGTACGGGAAGTTCGTGGTCGAGACGGTGGACGTGCCGGCCCAGCTGGTGATCACCGAGAAGCGGCACACCCTGGCCGACGAGCTGCCGGCCTGGATCGGCGCGTCGCTCGGGCGGCTGGAGGAGGCGGCCCGGGAGTGCGGGGGCGCGGCGGGGGTGCCGTTCGTCGTCTACCACTCCGAGGTGTCGATGGAGAGCGACGGTCCGGCCGAGTCCTGCGTGCCGGTGACCGACGAGGCGGCGGCCCGGGCCTGGGCGGAGCAGCGGGGGCGGGCCTGGCAGACGACGGTACGGGTGGAGCCGGCGGCGCGGCTGGCGTACACCCGGATCACCAAGGCGCAGGTGGCCCATCCGCAGATCCTGGCCGCGTTCGAGGCGGTGGAGGAGTGGATGGCGGCCCAGGGTCTGCGGCCGACGGGGCCGTGCCGTGAGGTGTACTTCGCGGACTGGGACGCGGCGGGCCCCGAGGACCCGGTGTGCGACGTGGCGTTCCCCGTGGGGTGAGGGGACTTGAGCCGTCGCCGGTCGGCGGCGCGCCGGTCGGGCCGCGCGCTTGGTGCGGGCAGAGCCGAGCCCCCTCGGCAAGGACGGCGATCTGGTCGAGAGGGCTCGTGGCATGGTGCTTGTGTAGTTGTCGGTGACGCATTCGGCTCGGGGGCGGGGCCAGGAGGAACCGCTCCCCTACGCCTTGACCGAGGCCACGAAGACGTTCCAGGCGTCCGCGGGGAACCTCACCTTGACCCCCTCGGGGCCGACCTTGGTGTCCCCCACGTCCAGCGACGTCTCAGTGGTCGACCTGACCATCACACAGGCGCCGTTGTTGTTCGTGTAGGAGGACGTCAGCCACGTTTCGGTGGCACCCAGGCGAATTGCCATGTTGTTTGCTCCGTTAGGCAGTAGCACTGTTCGAATTGCGCCAACCTTTACTGATCGTTGGCGTGATCGACGCTACTCGCCGCCCTTCCCTTTCGGAGCAGTCGTTCACTCTTCCGTGTGGCATATTCCAGGGGAGTCTTCCAGGCAGGTCCGGCCGCGTGTACTATCCGGCGCTTCCGCCTGGAAAGGCTCAACCGGCGTACTCCCGGGCGTACTCCTTCGCCACGTCCTCGATCAGCTGACGCGACTGGTCGACGTTCAGCGCCTGGGCCCGCAGGTGCTCGTACATGACCGTGTACTTCTGCACGTCCTGCGCCTTCTCCAGGTACAGGTCGCTGGTGACGCCCTCCATGTACACCACGCTCGAGTCGGCCGCGTCGGCGAACTCCAGGATCGAGTACTGCCCGTTGATGCCCGGGTGCGCTCCCACCTCGAACGGCAGCACCTGCACGGTGATGTGCGGGCGCTGGGACACCTCGGCCAGGTACTCCAGTTGTTCGCGCATCACCTGGCGGCTGCCCACGACGCGGCGCAGCGCCGCCTCGTCCAGCACCACCCACAGCCTGAGCGGTTCGCCCGCCGTGGCGATACGGTCCTGCCGCCGCAGCCTGACCTGCGCGCGCTTGTCGATCTCGGTGTCCGACGTCTCCGGCGAACCGCCCCTGATGATGGCCTCGGCGTAGGCGCGGGTCTGCAGCAGGCCGGTGATGATCTGGGGCTCGTAGACCCTGAGCGACTCCGCGTCGGTCTCCAGACCGATGTAGACGCTGTACGGGATGTCCCCGAACGCGTGCCACCAGCCCTGCTGCCGGGAGTCCTTGGCCATCTGCATCAGCGACTCGACGATGCGCTGGTCCTCGACCTCGTAGACCCCGCACAGGTCACGGACGTCACGCTGGCTGATGCTGCGCCGCCCGTTCTCCAGGCGGCTGATCTTCGACTGGGACACCAGCAGCCGCTCGGCGACTTCCTCGGCCGTCATGCCCTTGAGCTCACGGAGCCGGCGCAGCTCCTGGCCCAGCCGGCGTCGCCTGACAGTGGGATTGACATTGGACGCCACGGGACGTGCACCTCCGGCTGCGTGCCTCATACTTGCCACTTTGCGTATCTGCTGCTGAGCAGACTGCCACCAAGGTGCTTACTACCGCTGGGAAACGGTGGATATGCGCTGGGTGCACGGGTGTTGAGGCATTTTCGGCCGCCCGCTCGGAGCCGGTTTCTCGCTGGGGCCGGACATGCGGCCGCGCGGGGCGGCGGGCCCGTCCCGTCCGGTTGTCCGGACGTACGGTCCCGTCACCCCGCGCGGACCAGCGGCTCCCGAACCGGTCTGGGGACTGCGGTGCGGCGCTCGGCGGTGCGTGGTGCCCTGCTGGCGCCCTGCTGTGGCGCCTCGGTGCTGTAGGTCGTGCGGTCGTGCGGTCGTGCGGTGCCGTGGGACTGTGGCTCAGTGGGCCACGGCGCGCGCCATGGGTCCGCGGCGCGGTTGCATCGGAACGCCGTGCGCGGGTTCCGGTGCGGGCCTGGCTCCGGGGGCGACCTGACGGCCGGCCGGTGCCGGGCTGCGGCGCGGCTGGACCGCGACGCCGTTCTGGACGTCCATCACGGCGTGCGCGACGAGACCGCCCATGGGGTCGTGCCTGATGAGATCCCTGAGCCGGGAGCGGGAGGACCGCCCCTCGTTCCCCGGGTACAGATGCTTGCCGAGGCCCACCGCGTGCGCCAGTGCGGCGAGCGCCGCGGTCCGCGGGTCCGGCGGTACGCCGGTGCGGATCGCGGAGTCCAGTCGGGATCTGATCTCCCGGCTGATCTCGGTTTCCGTCGCCTGGTAGCGAGTCGTCGGCAACACCCCGCACATCTGGCCCGCCACGGCATGCACCATGCCGCACCGCTCCAGATACGAGAGGTAGGTCTGGCGCAGCCCGAGACGCGGCCCGCCAATCCAGTGGACGGCCCGTACGGGAGCGCCACGCCTTCGCAGCAACTCCAACGCGCAGTCCAGTGTTGGATCTCCAGTCGGCCGTGGGGACACCACGGCGATACGATCCCCGTCTGGGGCTATCCGTCCGGCCAGCGCCAGCTCCACTAGCTGTGCTCCGGCCAGACCAAGGTCGAGCGACTGCGGCTGTGCGGTGGTACCCGTGGTCGGGTCCAACGCCAGCAACAGAAGCTCCTCCGGAATGGTTCTGCGGCTCCTGCCCATCCATGCCTCCCCGCGTGGATGAATGACAGGGTGACCCCTCTCACATTGGTCTGTCGAGGGTGCGTTACCTGTTTGTGAGGGAACCGGTAGGTATGTCGTTCTCGTCTACCGGTTCGGTCAAGACCGTACACAGGACACTGGTACACGGTCCGGTCATCGCCTCAAAGCGGTGTCACGGGCGGCTGTTCACGGTTCGGTAGCCACGCGGACGACGTGTGGCACATGAGGAGGCATCGGTGGCGGGCGAGTCCCCCGACAGGTCGAAGCAGCACGAGTCGTCGGCAGAACCGACGTCGGGGAGTGCGGGTCCGGTTCCCGAAGCCAGGAACGAGACGAGCACGCCCCGTGACCCGCGGCTGTCCATGTCCCGCGAATCGGCCCCCAAGGCCCGCGGCGGCGTGGACACGGCGACTCGGGTGCTGTCGGTCCGAGAGCTCGAGGAGGCCACTGAGGGGGCCGTGGAGGCCTCGGAGGCCACACCGGAGCCCCCTGAGGCGTCCGGGACCGCCGCGGACGCCTCAGGCGCCGCGAAGGCCGGAGAGGCCGGGAGCTCGGACGAGGCGCCGGCCGGTTCCGGCGGGAAGGGCGACGCGGACGCGCCCGAGGAGGCCGACGCCGCCTCCGCCGACGCCGACGCGGACGTGGCGGACGGCGACGGCGACGACTCCGGACGCGAGGACGCCCCGGACGCGACGGACGCCGACTCCGGGGCCTCGGCGACCTCCGACGCCTCCGACGACGGCGATGAGGCCGACGGGGCGGGAGACGCCCGCCTGCGGGAAGCAGTGGCCGCCTGGGTGGCCTCGGCGGACGAGGAGTCTGCGGCGGACACGGCTGATGCGGCGGATGCGACGGACACGGCACATACTGACGCGAAGGCCGACAAAGCAGACGACGAGGCTGCCGAGGAGGCCGACAGCGCGACCGACGCTTCGGACGCCGACAGCGCCACGGACGCGGAGTCGGAGTCGGAGTCCGACTCGGACGAGCCCGAGGTCGAGGCCGAGGCGGAAACCGACGCGGCCGACGCACCTGACGCGGACGGCGTCACGGACGAGCCCGAGGCCGAGGCGGAAGCCGAGGGTGAGCCGGGTGACAAGGCCGAGGAGGCCGACGCCCCCGCCGACGCGTCCGACGAGCCCGACGTGGACGCAGACGCAAACGCCGCAACGGACTCGGAGGCGGACTCGGACGCGGACGCGGAGGCGGCCCCGGAGCCGGACGACTCCCCGGCCGCCGAGAAGACCACCCACCGCGACGCAGACACAGACACCGACCCCGACACCGACGACACCTCGAAGCCCGACGGCGACGAACCGGACGAATCCGACAAGGCCGACAAGGCCCCCGCTTCCGAGAAGCCCTACGCCGATCAGCCCACCGCCGTCTTCAAGGCCCCACGCCCCTCCGCGCCCGCCGTGGACCAGCCGACGACCATGTTGAAGCTCGGCGACGCGGCCAAGGCCCAGGACCCGGAGGACCAGGCCCCGGAGGACCAGGAACCCAAGGACCAGGAACCCAAGGACCAGGCTCCCGAGGATTCCAAGGCCAAGGACCCCAAGGCCAAGGACGCCAAGGACCCCGACGCCAAGGCCCCCGAGACCGACGCCGAGCGGACCAGCACCTTCGTCGCGCTCAAGTCGTTGGACGACCCCTCCGTGCGCAAGCCGAAGGCCGCCGACGCCACCACCGCGCTGCCCCGGGTCACGAAGCAGCCGCCCGCCGACGCCACCGCACCCGTGCCGCAGCTCGGGCCGGAGCGGACGACCCAGCAGCCGCTGCCGCCGAAGCCGCCGTTGGACCTGCTGGCGGAGCTGACGAACACGCCGCCGCCCCCGGACACGCCGGTCCGCACGGCCATCCGACGGGTCAAGATCTGGACCCCGCTGGCCCTGCTGCTCATCGTCGTGCTCGCGGTCGCGCAGGCCGTACGCCCGCTGCCGACGCCCGAGCTCCAGCTCACCGCCTCGGACAGCTACACCTTCAAGGGCGACAAGGCCGACATGCCCTGGCCGTCCGCCGGCCAGGCCGCCCTGGACGTCCAGGGCATCGGCAGCTTCGGCTCGTCCGGCGAGCAGAAGCCGGTGCCGATCGCCAGCGTCGCGAAGGTCATGACCGCCTACATCATCCTGCGCGACCACCCGCTGAAGAGCGGCGCCGACGGTCCGAAGATCAAGATCGACCAGGCCGCCCAGGACCAGTCGAACGCCGGCCAGGAGTCGACCGTCGACGTGACCAAGGGCGACTCGCTGTCCCAGCGCGAGGCGTTGGAGAGCATTCTGATCGCGTCCGCGAACAACGTCGCGCGGCTGCTGGCCCGCTGGGACGCCGGGTCGGAGAAGTCGTTCGTCAGCAAGATGAACGCCACCGCCAAGGGCCTCGGCATGACCAACTCGACGTACACCGACCCCTCGGGCCTGAACAACACCACCGTGTCCACGGCCGTGGACCAGGTGAAGCTGGCCAAGAAGGCGATGGACGAGCCCGCCTTCCGTGAGGTCGCCTCGATGATGTCGTACGTCGACTACAAGGGCACCAAGCACGACAACTGGAACCGCCTGGTCGGCTCCAACAACGTCGTCGGCATCAAGACCGGCACCACCACCTCCGCCCTCGGCAACCTCGTCTTCGCGGCGAAGAAAGAGGTGAACGGTGAGATCCGACGGGTCGTCGGCGCCGTGGTGCGGCAGCCCGAGGGCGGTCCGGACAACACCATCCTCGGGGGAGCGCTGGACGCCGGCGACAAGCTCATCCGGGCCGCGCAGGGAGCCCTGGAGTCCGCGACGATCCTGAAGAAGGGGGACGTCGTCGGGTACGTGGACGACGGTCTCGGCGGCCGTACGCCGGTCGTCACCACGAAGGACGTCACGGCCGTCGGCTGGGCGGGCCTCACGGTCAAGCTGACCTTCGCCGCCGACGACCTGCCGCACACCGCGAAGGCCGGCGCCAAGGTGGGCACGCTCACCGTCGGTGACGGCACCGGCAACGCGGTCAAGGTCCCGGTCGCGCTCCAGCAGGAGCTCGTGGAGCCGGGCTTCGCCGACAAGTTGACGCGCCTCGGCTGATCCGGACGAAGAAGTGACGCCGCCGCACCCCGCCGACCGGAACCCGTCCCGGTTCCGCTCCGCGGGGTGCGTGCTAGCGTCACGAGACGGGGTAGGCGCCGCTGACGGGACGCGGCCGAGAACAGAAGACAGGACACCACGGGGAGTGCCTTCAGGTGGCCACAGCGGAGCCGACACGCGCCGACGACACCGACCCGGGCCAGGGGGCCGGCCCGCGAATACGGCTGCCCGCGCACCCGGGCGACGACCACGCTCGAACCGACACCCACACCCACTCCGACACCGGCGCTGACACCATCACCAGTACCAGCACCGAGACCGGTGACGACGACACCACCCGCGACCGCGCCGAGGGCACCCCGGTCGAGGACGGCCCGCCGCCGTCCCGGTTCGCCGCCGCCTTCGCCGCCCTCCGTGCGTGGGGCCGGCGCCGCCCGGTCCTGTTCATCACCGCCCTCGCCGGCGCACTGCACATCGCCTGGTTCTTCACCTTCGCGAACAGTGGTGGCGACCTCGCCGCGCAGGACGCGTGGGCGGAGTTCGTCGGCCGGCACCCGGACTCGGCCTACAACCTGGCCTGGTACGGCGGTATGCACCCGGTGTCGTACAGCGTGGTGTCGCCGTATCTGATGTCGGTCCTCGGGGTCCGTACCACGATGATGATCGCGGGGACGCTCTCGGCGGGCCTGCTGATGCTGGTCCTGGTGCGCAGCCGCCCCGTGAAGAAGCCGTTGTGGCCCGCGCTGGCCGGGGTCTTCGCCCTCCTGTGCAACGCGATCTCGGGGCGGGTGACGTTCGGGCTGGGCACGATGTTCTCGCTGGCCGCGGTCGCCGTCGTGTTCTGCTGGCCGCACCGCTGGCGCTACAAGCGGTGGGCGAAGGCCCTGTGCGCGGCACCGCTGGCCGCGCTGGCCACCATGGCGTCGCCGGTCGCGGGACTGTTCGTCGGGCTGGTGGCGGTCGCGCTGTTCCTGCAGAAGCGGCGGCCGGGCGCGTGGGCGCTGGGCCTCGCACCGGCCGCCGTCGTGGCGGTGTCGGCGTGGCTGTTCCCGTTCTCCGGCACCCAGCCGATGTCGATCTTCTCGACGATCCTGCCGCTGGCGTGCTCGGGCGCCGTGTACGCCGTGGTCCCACGCGAGTGGACGTCCGTCCGGATCACGTCGGCCGTGTACGGGCTGTCGGTGCTGCTGGTGTGGCTGGTCAGCTCCCAGATCGGCTCCAACATCACGCGGCTGCCGATGTTGTTCGCGGGGGTCGTGCTGCTGGCGGCGCTGCCGTTCACGGAGCCTCGCTCGCGCAAGTGGTACACGGCCGTCCTGGCCTTCACCGGCTTCGTCGGCTGGATCGGCTTCAAGACGGTCGACGACATCATCCACACCACCCCGGCGGCGTCCTGGGCGCGTGAACTCGCGCCGCTGGTCAACGAACTGCAGGAGGTCGGCGCGGAGAAGGGCCGGGTGGAGGTCGTGCCCGCCCGCTCGCACCGGGAGGCCTCCGCGCTCGCGCCCTATGTGAACCTGGCCCGCGGCTGGAACCGGCAGGCCGACATGGAACGCAACCCGCTCTTCTACGACGACACCCTCAACTCGGCGAACTACCACGACTGGTTGCAGCGCTGGGCCGTGCACTTCGTCGTGCTGCCCAAGGACGAGCCGGACGGTGACGGCGGCCAGCGGGAGCGGCAGCTGGTGCAGCGCGGGATGCCGTACCTGCGGCAGATCTGGGGCGACGCCAACTGGCAGCTGTTCCAGGTGACCGACCCGGCGCCGCTCGCCGAGCCGGACGCGAGGGTGGACCGAGCCGCGCAGGGCGAGCTGACCATGGAGGTGGCGAAGGCGGGCCGGATCCTCATCCGCATCCCGTACTCGCCGTGGCTGAGCATCGTCGACGCCGAGGGCAACAAGCTGAAGCCACCGCAGGAGACGCAGGCGTCGCAGGAGCGGGGCGACGGGGAGGCGAAGTCGTACGACAACGTCAACGGCTGCCTGATGGAGACCGCGGAGGACGCCGAGGGCGACAAGTGGACGATGCTGATCGCCCCGCGGGCGGGAACGTATCGGCTGGCGGCGCCCTACACGCTGCCACGGGGTACTCCGTGCCCCGACGAACTGAAGTGACCGACGGACTGAAGTGACGCCTGGATCACCGGTGGGCGCCGACGCCGACCGGTGATCGTCAGCGCAGCCGGTCCACGTACCTGTCCGTACCCGGGACCGTCGGGACGAACGGTGCCAGCAGCTCCACCCTGCCCAGTCCCGACTCCCCCACCGCCTCCTCGAGCCCGCCGAAGTACTCCTCCCAGCACTCCCGTGGGTCCGTCTCCAGGAACCACAGCAGGGTCAGCCGGGTGTCGACGCCCTCGACCTGCTTGACGTACGTCATGCGGTCGCCGGGGAGCGGGGTGGGCCGGAAGACGGTCACCATCGCCGTCGGTGAGCCCGCGACCCGCCTCGGCAGGTGGCGGGAGACCAGCCACTCCAGCAACCTCGTCCGCTGTTCGGCGGATTCGGCGTCGACGACCTGGAGGACCAGCCCGGCGTAGGGGTGGTCGAGGGCGTGGAAGTCGCGGGGGCCCGCCGCGCCGTCCCGGTACACCGTCGCCTCGTGGTCCTGGAACGCGGTGAAGACGTGGGTGCGGTCCCGGTAGACGCGGCCGTCGCGGTTGAGGCGCTTGTTGATGCCGACCGTCCAGCGCATGTGGTCGTCGTAGCGGCCCTCGGTGACCCAGTACGTGGAGAGGTAGCAGCCCGCGGTGACCGGCTCGGCGACCGCCGACTTCTCCGGGCGGCGCAGGAGTTGCAGGTCACGGGTCGCGACCCAGCGGCGGCCGGCGAACATCCAGGGCATCGCCATCGCGCCGGCGTAGTAGTGGTCGTCCTCGTACCAGCGGTTGTACGCGTACTCGTGGCCCGGGTGCGGCTCGACCATGGTGATCAGGGCGTGGCCTGGGCGGACTCCGTACGGTCCCACGGCGGCCAGTTCGGCGTACGTCTCGCTGCGGGTGTCCTCGGGCATGGGCACTCCCCTTCCGCCTTCCCTTCCGTCCTCCTGCGGTCGTCCCTACTCTGACGCCCCGTCAGATGATTGGCCAGAGTCAGGGAGGACACCGATGTCACTGCTTACCGGGAAGACCGTCGTCGTGTCGGGAGTCGGCGCGGGGCTGGGTCACCAGGTCGCGGCGGCCGTCGTACGGGACGGCGGGAACGCGGTGCTCGGCGCGCGCACCGAGGCGAACCTCGCGAAGAGCGCGGCCGAGATCGATCCGGACGGGGCACGCACGGCGTTCCGGGCGACGGACATCACCGACGAGGGACAGTGCGAGGCGCTGGCCGGGTTGGCGCGGGAGCGGTTCGGGAAGATCGACGGAGTGATCCATGTGGCGGCCTGGGACAGCTACTTCGGCGGACTGGAGGACGCCGACTTCACGACCTGGCAGTCGGTGATCGACGTGAACCTGCTGGGGTCGCTGCGGATGACCCGGGCCTGTCTTCCGGCGCTGAAAGGGGGTGGTGGCTCGGTGGTGTTCATCGGTACGCAGTCGGCGGTCGCGGCGCCGTCCCAGGTGCGGCAGGCGGCGTACGCGGCGTCGAAGGGGGCGTTGACGAGCGCGATGTACTCGCTGGCGCGGGAGCTCGGGCCGTACCGGATACGGGTCAACACCGTGCTGCCGGGCTGGATGTGGGGGCCGCCGGTCCAGGCGTACGTGCGGTTCACCGCCCACACGGAGGGGGTGCCGGAGAGTGAGGTCCTGGCGCGGCTGACGGAGCGGATGGCGTTGCCCGAGCTCGCCTCGGACGCGGATGTGGCGGACGCGGCGGTGTTCCTGGCGTCGGATCGGGCACGGGCGATCACCGGGCAGTCGTTGCTGGTCAACGCGGGTGAGTTGATGCGCTGACCTGATCGTTTTCAGCCAATCCCAGGTTCACATACTTGGACGTGAGCCATCACTCCGAACTTTTTTGCGTTCTCTTGACCTTCCTCGCGCTTGCCGTGGCCATGCCCACCAACCCAGAGTTCACATGCCTGACCCTGGCGGCGGACCCTGGAAGGGGGCTCATGAACAGTCTCGACTGGGCCGTGCTCATCGGCTACTTCGGCGTGATGGTCGCGATCGGCATCTGGTCGCACAAGCGAGTGGACAACGTCAGCGACTTCTTCACGGCCGGTGGCAAGATGCCGTGGTGGCTCTCCGGCATCTCCCACCACATGTCGGGCTACAGCGCGGTGATGTTCACCGGCTACGCGGGCATCGCCTACACCTACGGCGTGACGTCCTTCGTCACCTGGTCGTTCCCGATCGCGCTCGGCATCGCGATCGGCTCGAAACTCTTCGCGCCGCGCATCAACCGGCTGCGCTCGCGCTTACATGTGGCCTCCCCGCTGGAGTACCTGAAGAACCGGTACGACCTGAAGACCCAGCAGGCCCTCGCCTGGTCCGGGATGCTGCTGAAGATCGTGGACGTGGGCGCGAAGTGGGCCGCGATCGCGACCCTGCTGTCGGTGTTCACCGGGATCTCGCTCAACCAGGGCATCCTCATCACCGGCGCGATCACTGCCGTGTACTGCACGATCGGTGGTCTGTGGGCGGACGCGCTGACCGAGCTCGGCCAGTTCGTCATCCAACTCCTCGCCGGCGTGGCGATGTTCGTCGCCGTGGTGATGAAGCTCAACGACAAGGGCATCGGCTTCTTCGGCGCCTGGGACGAGCCGGAGCTCAAGGGTCACGGGGAACCACTGGTCGGGCCGTACGGCACGGTCTTCCTGCTGGCCTTCCTGTTCATCAAGCTCTTCGAGTACAACGGCGGCATGCTCAACCAGGCCCAGCGGTACATGGCCACGGCCAGCCCGCGGGAGGCCGAGCGCTCGGCGCGGCTGTCGGCGGTCCTGTGGCTGGTCTGGCCGGTCGTCCTCTTCTTCCCGATGTGGATGTCCCCGCTCCTGGTCGACGCCCAGAAGCCGGACGGCTCCGACTCCTACGGCCTGATGACCGAACAGCTTCTCCCGCACGGCCTGTTGGGCCTGGTCATCGTCGGGTTCTTCTCGCACACCATGGCGATGTGCTCCTCCGACGCCAACGCGATCGCCGCGGTCTTCACCCGGGACCTGGCTCCGGTGCTGTCGGCGCGGGCCCGGGCCTGGGACTCACGCTCCGGCCTGATCGCGGCCCGGGTGACGACGGTCGTGTTCCTCGGCCTGTCCATGGCGGTGGCGACGCAGGTCAACTCCCCCGCGTTCAAGGACATCATCACCGTCGTCATCAAGTGGGTCGCCGGCCTGATGGGGCCGATCGCGATCCCGATGATGCTGGGCCTGCTGCGTCCGTTCCGTCGGTCCGGACCGACGGCGGCGCTCACCAGCTGGTCGATGGGCCTGCTCGCCTTCTGGCTGGTCAACTACCCGATCAACTGGAACGTCGACGGTGGCGTCCCGCTCGAGTACCAGGTCTCGATCCCGCTGGCCGTGTCCCTGTTCCTCTACATCTTCGTCGGCTTCGTGAAGCCGGAGGACACCCCGAACCGCCTGGCGATCATCGAGAAGGTCAACACCGACGACGACAGCAGCGCCGCGGCGGCGGTCCCGACGCCGGCCCCGGCGGGCGACGACGTGGTGGGGACGACTCCGGTGAAGGACTGACCTGCGGCTCCGAAAGACCGGAAGGGCCCGGAAGGCTTTGATGGGCCCGGAAGGGCTTTGATGGGCCCGGAAGGGCTCCGACAGTAATGGCTCAGGCCCGCGGATAGCGGGCCAGCCACCCGGGGGACGACCCCGCCGGACCGTGCAGCGCCGGCCCCTGGGTCATCTCCATCGCGAAGTCGTCGGCCAGTTCCAGCAGCGTCGGACGGCCCTCCAGCTCGGCCAGCCAGGCCGGGGGGAGGGCCGTCTCGCCGTGCAGGGCACCGAGCAGGGCGCCGGTGAGGGCGCCCGCGGCGGCGGAGGGGCCGTCGTGATTGACGGCCAGCCGCAGCCCGTGCCGTACGTCCTCCCCCACCAGCGCGCAGTACACCGCGGCGGACAGCAACCCCTCCGCCGTACCCTCCGCCAGGAGCTCCTCGACCCGGGCCGACGTCGGCATCCCCTGCCGTACCGCGCCCAGCGCGTGTTGCAGCGCGTCCGAGACGGGCTGGTGACCCGAGCGGGCGGCGAGCAGGGCGAGCGCCCGCTGGACGGCCGTGTCCAGGCTCTCGCCGAGGGCCAGCGCGTGCACGATCGCGGCGTACGCGCCCGCCGAGAGGTAGGCGACGGGGTGGCCGTGGGTCTGCGCCGCGCACTCCACGGCGAGCTGGACGACGAGCTGCGGCTCCCAGCCGACGAGCAGCCCGAAGGGCGCGGAGCGGGCGGTGGCCTCGGGGCCCGCCTCGGCCGGGTTCTTGGGCGCCTCCAGCGTGCCCATGGCCTCGTCACCGAACCCGATCAGCAGCGATCTGGGCGGTTCCCGGCGGGCGTACAGCCACTCCTCCCTGGCCAGCCATCCGTCCTCGGCGCGCCGGAAGTCGGGCCCCCAGTCGCGCTGGGTGGCGGCCCAGCGCAGATACGCGCGGTGCAGATCGGTCGGCGGATGCCAGGCCCCGGTGTCCCGGCGGACCTGCGCACGGATCAGCCCGTCCACGGTGAACAGGGTCAGCTGGGTGAGGTGCGAGACCGCGCCGCGCCGCCCGTGCCCGAACCCGAGATCGACGAGCCCCTCCGCGCCGTACTCCTCGCGGATCTCCTCCATCCCGAGCCCGTCCACCGGCGCGCCCAGCGCGTCCCCGACGGCCCCGCCCAGCAGCGTGCCGCGCACCCTGCTCCGATAGTCCTGCTGCTCGACCCGCCCCCAGACGGCCCCGGCTGTCGCACCCACCAAGACCTCCCACGGCGACCGTCCACACGTACGACAGCTCAGCACTGTAATCGAACGTGGACAAACGGTTCAGGGGCGGGGCGTTAGGCCGGGTGTGACCGAGTTAAGTAGCGATTGCCCTTTATATTCACTTCTCGGCCGTAACGAGCGACATAGCTTCTTACGCTGCTACGACAGCCGAACGACACTCCCTGCACCGGCCTGGGCGTGGGGCCCGGAACGCCCGTTCGCAGCCGTCGCAGTTCTGGAGGGGGTCGGGGCGGGCGGTCTCCGGCCCGGGTTCGAAGGGGGGCGGCAGGAGGGCGGTGAGGCGGTGGGCCAGGAAGCCGGCCGGATGACGCACACCTTCCGGAGGAAGTCCTGCCGCGAGCGTTCGCTGTACGTCGTCGGGGGCGACGCCTCGCTCCAGCCAGATGGCCACGGCGGGGGCGAGGCGGTGCACGTCGCGCTCGGCGAGGTGGAGTCGAGGGTCGCGGGTGCGGAGGCCTGCCAGTACGTTGCGGGCGGCGTGGTGAGCGGGGAGGTCGAGAGCCGGGGCGGACAGCGGCGGGGTGGTCGAGCCCGGTTGTTCCGGCTCCTTGGGGTCCGGGGCCGGTTCGCGGCGCGGGGCGGGGGTGGTACGGGCCGTGCGCTTCTGGGGCTTGTTGTAGGAGGTCGTGCGCGTCACGATCCGCCCCGACGGCAGGCGCTCCTTGGTGCGGGACAGATACCCGTGCGTCTCCAACTCCCGCAGTGCCGCGGCGATCCGCGTCTCGCCCTCGGGGAACTTGGCCGCCAGGACCTTGATGCCGACGAGGGTTCCGGTCGGGAGCGACTGGATGTGGGTGGCCAGGCCGATGGCCGTGAGCGACAGATCGGGATGCTGGGCCAGATGGTTTCCGACGACCGTGAACTCCTGGTTGTGGCGTTCGTCCACGTGGGCAACTCCGAGGCGGGAACGGGCGAAACGGGCGGAACGGGAGCGCGTGGGCGCGCTAAGGTGCTGATCAGTCATCGGGAAAGGTTCCGTTTCCTTGGTGATCAGGCCCTCGTTCGGGATGCCAGTCCCGGCGGGGGCCGTTTGCTGTGTGCGGCTGTCCGTCGCCGCTGCCCTTCTGACGCTGCCTGACGAATTCGCCGACACGCCAGCGGAATCAGACGCGATCACCCGACCGAGTGACCAGGGGTGCGGTGGCGACGGGCTGGGTGGGGCGGGGTTGGTTCTTTCCCCGGTTCTTTGTCTTTGGCGTCGGGCTCGGCCGGGTCACTGGTGCGTGCGATCCGGTGTCAGTTCGGCCCACACCGTCTTGCCGGGCGCGGGCGCCGCGTCGACGCCCCAGCGGTCCGCGTACGCCGTGACGATGCGCAGGCCACGGCCGGATTCCAGGTCGTCGGCGACCGAGTCGGCAGGCAACGGGAGCCGGTCACCCCTGGCATCGGTCACCTCAATGCGGAGAGTGCCGTCGGCGTGCAGCTCCAGCCCGAGCCGGAAGTCCCTTCCCGCTACCCGCCCGTGGAGTACGGCGTTCGACGCCAGCTCGGCCACGATGTGCACCGCGTCCTCGAAAGGCAGGTCCCAGTCATCGAGTTGCCGCTCAGTGAGCAGCCGGGCGAGGCGAGCACCTCTTCGAGTGGCGGACAGCCGAACCGCGAAGTGGCGCGTCGGGGAGGTGACTTGGGAGGGAGATTTCCGGCTCATGTCACCCAGCGTGGCCAGTCGCCCCTACCCTGACCAGCAACGACCCCGGTACGGACAGTGACTGTCCGGAGCTCGGCCCGGGGTCGTACGGCTCGTACGACGGGAGGGGCGAGGGTGGAGGACGAGGAGACCGCGGCCGTACTCAGGACGGTCGGACGTCAGGTCAAGGTGTGGCGGGAAGCCGCCGGGATGAAGCAGGCGGAACTCGGGGCGGCCATCGGGTACGGCGACGAGATGGTCTCGTCGGTGGAGCGCGGTCGCCGTGTCCCGAAGCCGGACTTCCTCGACAAGGCCGACGAGGTGCTCGGCGCGGGCGGAAAGCTCTCCGCGATGAAGGAGGACGTGGAACGGGCTCGGTATCCCAAGAAGGTGCGGGATCTGGCGAAGCTGGAGGACGAGGCGGTCGAACTCGGCGCCTACGCCAACCACAACATGCATGGCCTGTTGCAGACACCGGAGTACGCGCGGGCGTTGTACGCGAGGCGGCGGCCGGCGTACCCGGAGGACGAGATCGAGCGTTACGTCGCCGCGCGGGTGGCACGGCAGCGGATTCTCGATCGGGTGCCCGCGCCGCTGCTCACCTTTGTCCTGGAAGAGGTGACTCTGCGGCGGCCGATCGGGGGCAGGATGGTGTTACGGCAACAGCTCGAACACCTGCTGGAGATCAGCGCGTTGAGGCATGTCGAGATCCAGGTGATGCCCACGGACCGCGACGACCACGCTGGACTGGGCGGTCCGCTACAGGTTCTGAAACTCCGGGACGGCAAGACGCTGGGGCATTCCGAAGGGCAGCTGTACAACCGCGTGTTCAGTGATCCACGGGAAGTCCAGATCCTGGATATGCGCTATGGAATGATCCGGGCGCAGGCCCTCTCGCCCCGGGAGTCACTGGCCTTCATCGAGAAAGTCACGGGAGAAGAGACATGACCACCACGCTGAAGTGGTTCAAGAGCAGCTACAGCAGCAACGACGGCCCCGAGTGCGTCGAGGTCGCCATAGCCCCCACCCACACCACCGTCCACGTCCGCGACTCCAAGGACAAGCAGCGCGCCCAACTCGCCTTCGCGGATGCCGCGTGGACCGAGTTCGTGGAGTTCGCGGGACGCTGAGCGTCGGGGAGTCCGCTCAACCACGCCGGTGTGGGGACACGGTCCGGCGACAGAACCGACTGCATGTCCCCCTGGCTCCGGAGGCGCGCATCGAGGCCCATGACGCGCCGGGACGGCGAGGATCTCTACCTGACGACCACACGCCACGACCAGCAGCGCGAGGAGACGGCGGACATCACTATCCGCCTTCTCGCCACCGGGCCTGCACCCGCCACCTCGGGCTCCTATGGAAGAACGTCTTCCTCAAAAGGCGAGCCAGCACACTGCGCGGTGTCGGTGGGACTTGTTGGTCGCGGCTGCTGCTGGACAGGGTCGACGTGACGGTGTCTGCCCGGCCGTGATACAGGACGGACGGGCACTCACATGATTCAGATGCGACAGATCAGCCGTCTGAGGTTCGATTGCATTTTCTGCTGGCCCGCTAGGCAACGGGCCAGCAGAAAGGATTCCTACGAAAATTCCCTCCAGAAGGGCCGCTCCTCGAGCTCTCCGAACCTCGCTTGCCCTGAGAGGAGGTCGACCAAAATTGGCCAGCAGTCCAGCAATTGATCCTAACCCGTGGCCAAGAAATGCGAAGAGTTGTACGGAGCGATAAGAACCTCCCCTTTCACCTGTACGCTATCCCAATCGATCGCCAATTCAGGCTCGCGGGGCTTTCGGCTTGATTGCAGAAATTTTTCCGCAATGAAGCGACCCTGTTCTTTCGAAATCATGAACCTGTCCTCATGAATATCCAGCTATCCCATGTGGGTGCATGGCTTGCGCTCCCGGATTGTCCGTGTCACACGGCGCTTGAGCTTTAGCTCAGTTGAATCAACAGTGTCCGATTCAAAGCCGAGCGCCCGGCGTGGACGCTTCTCGGGAAGAGAGGGTCCACACCGGGCGCGCCCGGTGCTACGAGACTGCCTCAGCGTTGACCTGAGTCACCCGCGCTCCGGTGATCTGCAGGGCCTCGATGATCCGACCGGCGGCGTCTGCGGCAAAGAGAGCCTCGCTCACGCTTAGGACGAATCCACGGACGGGAGGATGGTGCATCTCACGTTGCAGGAGAACTGTCTCCCCTTCCACCGTCGCGAAGGCAAAACACACCCACTCCGCGAGGTTGTCACAGACGGTCTCTGGACTACCCCAGCGCTCTTCCAACGCTGGAGGATCGATATCGACTTGAGCCAGGTACCTCATGCCGCCCAGACGTACATCCCGTTCCGTGATTCTTTGCAGAATTGTCTGAGGCGGTTCTACTCGATCCATACCTACCGCGCCTCTGTGATGATGATCGGGACGGAGGCCCAATCCTCGCCGTTCTTGGTGAAGGTGTTGACCCCTTCCTCGACGCCGGCCTCCCAGGAAACGTATCCGGGAGGAGTGCGGTTCTGGGGCTTGGGCTTCACAGTGGTGAAAAACTCCATACTTCCCGGTTTGGCATTCTTCGGAATCGGGCCTCGGTGTGCCTGGGCCGTGGGGTTGCCCCCCCACCTGGGGGTAACGCCCCACAACTCGCCCGACTCGATGATAGCCCGGCTATTCTCCACCGTCTGAGTCGGCGAAGCGAGCCGATGGAACGGACCGTACAAGGTCACCGGACCCTCCGGCAGACTCTTACCTACAGTAAGCATTTTGGTGCCGGCCGCAACAGTCGCGCCACCGACCGCCAGGCTTCCGCCGGAAGCCCCGCCTGTAGCCATTTCTGCGATCTCCGCGGCGCACACCGGGGCCGCGGCCAGGCATCCCTCGCCCACGGCGACGGCGACCGGGGCGGCGACCACTGCCGCCGCCACGCCCACGACGACGCCTAGCACGACTTTCTGCCAGGTTTCGAGCTTGGGTCGGTCGGTGATGAGGTCCCTAGCGGCCTGGTTCGCCGGGATCGGGTAGCTACCGTTGAGCAAGTTCCAACGGGGCTGTTCCTTCTTTTCAGGTACCGGGTCGGGTCCCTTCTTGAAGACCACCCTCGCCGACTTGACGCCCCCGTCCGTGCGGACGGTGACGGTCATGGTGCCGCTTCCGGTACCGCCGCTCGGCTTCTGGTACTGGACCGTCTGGGTGTAGGTCTGTGTGTAGTGCCACACCCACCCGCTGCTGTTCTTTGTGTAGTACTCAACACCGCCGTTGCAGTGGCCTGAGGCACCGCCACACATGCCATCGGGACGGAGCCCGGTGGGGTCGGACTGGGTGACAGGGGTGTTGTTGGCGTACGCGTAGCCGTTGAGGGACTCGTGGTCGTGGGGGGCGAGGACGGGGTCGACGGAGAGGAAGCGTCCGGTGGCCGGGTCGTACTCGCGGGCCCCGATGTGGGTGAGTCCGGTGTCGGCGTCAGCAGGCTTGCCGAGGAATCCCTTGTCGTCGGGCCAGGCCGGTGGTGTGGCGCCGCGTGGCTCGCCGAAGGGCTTGGTGTAGCGGCGGGTGACGGCCTGGGTGGTGGCGTCCACCGTCATCGAGGCGGTGCCGTGGTGGTCGTCGACCATCCAGGACAGGCCGGTTTCGGTGCGGACGGCGGTGGCGTCGCCGGCCGGGTAGTAGCGCTGGGCGGTGAACTTCTTGGCGGCCGTGTCGTAGTGGAGTTCCTGGCCGGCCAGGTAGAGGACGGTCTTGCCGGGGCCGCGGCGGATCAGGAGTTCGCCATTGGCGTCGTAGAGGTAGTCGGTGGTCTTGTTGCCTTCGGTGAGGCGGGTGAGTTCTCCTTCGATGTCCCAGGTGAGGCTCTGCGCGGTGCCGGTGGGGCTGTAGCGCTTGGTGGTGTTGCCCTGCTCGTCGTAGGTGTACGGCTTGGCGGTGCCGCCGTTGACCGTGACGGACGTCAGGGTGTGGGGCTGACCGGCGCCGGAGGCGTTGACGGCGGGGTAGCCGTAGCCGGTTTTGGTGTCACCGGTGGTCTTGTGCTCGGTCTGATTGTCGCGCAGGCCGCCGGGCTTGTAGGTCCAGCTGGTCCAGTACGGGGCCGGCCCGCCGAGGGCGCTCGCCGAGCGGGCGGTGGCGCAGTCGTTGGAGGACGGAGTCCAAGCATCAGTCAGACGGCGGTAGCCGTCGTAGGCGAAGCACTGGGTGTCCTTGCCATTGGCGTTGTCCGTGACCGACTTGACGTTGCCCGAGACGTCGTAGGTGTAGTCGACGTCGCTGGTGTAGCCGGTGTTGGTCTGGTCCTTGGTGTGGGAGTTGGCCAGTCGGCGGGTGCCGTCCTCGTAGCGGTTGAGGATCTGGAGCTGCTTGGCGTCGGTGGAGGTGCCCAGGCGGGTCTCCCCGATCTCTCCGTACGGGGAGTAGCCGATGTCCTGGACGTAGTCGGTCATGCCGTCGGTGCTTATGAGCATGCCGAGGCCGTTGTAGCGGTTGCTCACGGTCTCGGCGGGCAGACCGGCCACCGCGGGCATCGAGGTGGACTGGACGGTGCCGTCGATGTTGTAGGTGGTGGACGTGGTGAACGTCTGCGGCGCGTGAGCGTCGGCGACCAGGGGGTCGGCGGCGGCGATGACGGTCTTGGTGGCCTTGGGGCGGCCTAGCGCGTCGTATCCGGTGGCGGCCTGGGAGTAGATCTTGCCGGTGGTGCCACCGACGTAGCGGATCGCGGCGGTCGGCTGTCCCTTGGCCAGGGAGTCGTAGGTGAACTTGGTCAGTTGGTGGGCGTTGTCCTTCACCCCGTCCCAAGTGCCGGTCTTGCGGTTGAGCTCGTCGTAGTCGGTGATCAGGGTGCGGGAAACATCGTTGAGGGTCGTGGTGACGGTCAGCGGCTGGTCGATGTCGTTGTAGGTCGTGTCGACCTTGCCCTTGTCGGGGTCGGTGGAGGTGGTCTTGCGGCCGCGCAGGTCGTAGCCGTACGTCCAGACTGCTCCGTCCGGACCGGTCATCTTCTTGAGCTGCCCGCCGGGGGTGTACTCGTACAGGGCGCGGGTGTAGTCGCTGCCGGTCGGGACGGGGCCGCCGTACTCACGGCGCTCGGTGATCCGGCCGCGGGCATCGAGGAGTGTCAGGGTGCCGGTGCCACCTGCCGCGGCGGTGACGGCGGTGCGATCGCCCTGCTCGTCGGTCTTGGTGCGCCACTTCTCCTGGTCGTAGATCCGGAAGATTGAGGCGGTGGCACGGCCGGCGGCGTCGAAGACCGTCTCAGTGGAGGCGGGGGTGGAGCCGGGGTAGGTGTTGGCCAGGGTGCCCGACGGGGCGTTGTTGTCGTGGATCTGGCTGTTGGAGATGTACGCCAGACCGCGGTCGTCGTAGAGGGTTTCGGAGATCACCCGGCCGCCGTTCGGCGCGGGGACCTGCTTCTGTCGGGACCGCAGCAGGCTGTCGAAGATCTCGTAAGAGCTGTTGTAGGTCTTTCCGTCGGCCTTGAGGGCGTCGGTGCGGACCCAGGTCTCCTTGTCATTGTTGATGCTGTAGGCGTAGACGATGCTGGCGGCGTCGTCGAGTGCGCGGGAGCGGTCTGGTTTCCAGACCGACCGCAGGCGGCCGAGCGCGTCGAAGGCCCACTCGGTGATGTTGCTGTTGGCGTCGGTGGTCTTGGTCGCCGTGCCCCATGCCGGGTCCACCTCCGTGGTGGAGGTGTAGAGCTTGGGATCGGTTGTGGTCTTGGCCGTCAGCGGGCCGTAGCCGGCGTCGTCGGGGACGTAGGTGGTCTTGATCGTTTGATTGAGGGCGTTGGTTGCCGTGGCCGGTCGGCCGAGCTTGTCGTAGGTGGAGCTGGAGACCTGCTGGTACACGGGCTTCTTGTCGAGCTCGCCATAGCTCGCGACACGGTAGGAGGCAGTGATCTCGCCCTTGGTGGGCGCCGCCCCGACCGCCTGGCCGTCGTAGGCCGTGGTGATGTCGGAAACGACGTCCCCGGGGATCGCTGGGGTGGTCGCGCAGGGAACCGCGTAGGTCTCGGTGCGCGAGACCGCGTTCACCAGCCAGGCCGAGGTGTTGCGGGCATAGCTGGTCCGCACGCACGACTCGTCGCCGGTCTTGGCGGCGTCGCCGCTGTCCTCCACAGTGATCGGCATGCCGTACGTGGTGTCGTACGTGGTCTTCTGCTTGACCGTGCGGGTGCCGGTGGAGATCTTGGAGCGGGTGGAGGTCTCACCGGCCTGGACGATCCAGGAGTCGGTGGTGCCCCAGCTGTAGGTGTGGCTGCCGGTCTTGTGCGACCACGGCGTGTTGATGGTTCCGCTGAGTTCCTCGGTGCCGTTGTAGATGATGGTCTCGCGGACGAAGCCGGCGTACTGGCGGGAGTCGTCGATGGCGGTGTTGGCGGAGTCGGTCACTTTCTCGACCCGGGCGGTGCCGTCGAGCTCTTTCTCGCCGTTCAGGCCGCGCATGTAGAGCGTCAGCTTCTTGCTGCGCGGGCCCTCGGAGTCGCCGGAGGTCTCCACGACCTCGCCGTAGCCGCGCCACTGCGACCAGGTGCGGTTGGACGGCTTGGTCAGGCCCTCATCATCGGCGTAGGCCCAACCGGCGCCGCCCTGGTAGTCGTAGTGCTTCTCGCCGGCGTCGCCATGGCCGTAGGGGTCATCCTGGAGGACGGCGGTGACCACGTACTTGTGGAACCAGTCGGTGACCGGGGTCGCCCCGGACTGGGACCACTTGACCGGGAAGCAGCGGCGGGTGTTCTTGTCGATGTCCGCCGGCATGCTGGTGCCCCAGATGCAGTCGGGGTCCGAGTAGTTGACGGTGAGAGTCGAGCCTGTCTCGGACTTGATGGTGTGCACCCGCCACTTGATGTAGCGCAGGGTATCCGGGCCGCTGCCCTCGACGTGGTTGGACAGCTGGATACCGCCGAAGACGACCGGCGGCATGGTCGCCGCGGTGGTGTTGGCCTTGCCGGTGTTTTGGATGGACTTCAGCCACAGGCTCGCCGAGGAGGCGTCACCGCTGTCGGGGAAGTCCTGCTCCAGGTGCCAGGTGTCCACGTCCCGGCGGGTGGTGCCGGTGCCGGTCCACACCGAGGTGGTGATGTCGGTGAGTCGCTTGCGGGTGAAGAATGCCGGACCGATCTGGGTGGTGCACTTGGTGTTGGACGCGCAGATCATGTCGAAGGGCACGTCGGGCCAGTTGGCCTTGGTGTCCTTGGTCAGGCTGGAGCAGCCACCCGAGACGACGCAGCGCTCGGCGTAGGTGAAACTGACCTGCTGCGCGGCGGGCTTGGTGTAGATCAGGTCGCTGCGCAGGCCGTAGTCGATGCGGTTGAGGTAGCCGCCTCGGGTGTAGCCGGTGCCGTTGACGGTGGTGTCGGCATTCTTGGAGTAGTAGTTCGTCTCCCGGCTGTACCAGTACGTGGAGGCGTTGTTGTGGGTGTCCACGACGTAGTCGAGGTTCCAGCGCCAGGCCTGGTTGCAGAAGGAGTCGGCGAAGCCGCTGGACTTGTAACAAGGTTCGCCGGAGTCGTCGCCGAAGACCGGGACGGTCCACACGGAGTTGGTGACCGGGTCGTCGTCGGCGGTGTCGGTCGTTCCCTTGTCGCTCCAGCCGGGCATCCGGTGCTTGCCGAAGACGTACTGGATGCCGGACGCGTCCGTGACCTTCCAGTACTCGGTGTTGTTGTCGCCGTTGCCGGTGGCGCCGGTCAGGTGCTCGACGCGAGTGCCGTCCTCGTTCTTCAGCTTCCATGCGCCGCCGGACGACTCGGACTGGGCGGCGGTGTCGCAGGCCGCCTTGTCGGCGCAGGAGTTGACCAGCTCGACGGCCTTGCCGTTGAGGACCAGGGTGGCGTTGGCGTATTTCCAGCACAGGTCGCCCTTGCCGGACTGGCCGTCGTCCTTACAGGAGCCGTACTTGCGCTCGATGTAGGACTCGGTGATCGAGAAGCCTTCGCCGATCACCGAGGTCTGGTTGTTCTCCCCGGCCGTGCGGCCGTCCACCGAGGCGGAGTTGTAGGAGATCGACAGGCTCGGGGCCGGCCCGGCAGTCGCCGGGGGAACCCGCAGCGGGTAGTTCCAGGTGAAGTCCCCCGTGCTGCCGCCGCCCTCCCAGGTTGCTGTCGGGGACAATGTCGTGGCGCTGAAATCGCTTCCACCGCCTGAGCTGTCAGCCGCCGCCGCCATCAGCATCGGGGTTCCGGCCGTCAGGGTGCGGGCGGAGACTGTGCCCGTCAGGGTCTGGGACTTCGCGTCATTGTCCGCGCCCGGCACTGGTCTCTGAGTGCGGCAGGACTTTTTCTCCGGGGTGGTCAGCGCACATGCGGGGAGTGTCACCAGGCTCAGGCGGGGGCCGAAGTTGCCGCCGTAGACGTCCTTGAAGGAGGAGTAGTCCAGGGAGATCCGGAGCTTGTCGCTGTCACCGGCGGAGTTTTCGGATGCGCTTTTCGCCGGGTCGAGGGTGAGCAGGATGCCGTTGACGCCCGCCTTCTTCGCGGCCGACTGGGGGTGGACGCTGAGCGCCACCTTCTCAGCCGGACCGGTGGCCTTCGCCTCCGTCTTGCTCTTCGACTTGGCCTTCAGCGGCTTGCGTGCAGGGGCGGCGAACTGCTGGGCCAGCTTCACGCCGAGCCCGCCGACGGTGACTGCTGCCCCGCCGATCGCCGGGACTTCAGCAGTAGCCTTCCCAGACTTCGGCCACGCGGCTTTCTTCAGCCGCTCACGGGTCTGGTGAGCGGCGGGGGCAGCCTTGTCCTTCGGCGCCGTGGACGTGCTGGGCTTGAGTACGCCCACCTTGTCGATCTTCGCGTCGGGCCGATCCTCCAGCTTCTTGCGGGCTGCCGGGGGCTGGGCCTGGGCAGCGAAGTCGTAGCCCGACGGAATCACGACTTGCGGAAGGATGGAGAGGGAGACTACGAGTGCGCCACGACCGAGCCAGCGGCGTATGACCGCCCCTGGCAAGCGTGTGAGTAAGGGTGATGAAGACACGGTGATTTCCCGGTTCTCGGATATGGGCAGGAGCGTCTCGGGCTGCGTCGGGCGCCCGAGAGCGACGGCATCGGCACGTCCGTGGAGACGTGCAGATTGTGTTTCGAGCAGACGGGGACGGGGGCGGGACGGGCATGGTGCCCGCCCTGCCCCTGTCCGCTTCTACTGCTGCTCGGTGTTGCGCCGGTTGGCGATCGTGTCGGTGGAGGTAGCTCCGGCCCAGACGCGGACGCTGTCGATCGTTCCGGGGAAGTAGCGCGTGGCAGCGCCGTTGATCTTTGCTCGACCGACCTCGAATGCTCCGCCGCCCTGCCAGGGGGTGGAGTACGGCACGCCGTCCTCGTCGCCCATCAGGGCGCTGTCGACGTAGAGCTTGAGCCCGCCGAGCTTGGAGGTGTCGTCGGGGTCGGCTGCTGCCTGGGCGTCGTAGACGACCGTCAGCATGACGGGGACGCCCAGCTTGGCCGTGGTCAAGGCGGTGGACTCGCTCTTGGTCCAGACCGCTCCGGTGCCGTCCTTGTCGGGGCGGCCGAACGTCCACCGTCCCTGGGTGCTGCCAGCCGGCTGCTCGTACCAGACGCCCCAGGAGGACTGGCTCGTCCCGGACTGGCCGAACACCTGTACTGCGTACGACTTGCTGGTGTCGGCGAACTTGGCGGGAGCCAGCGTCACCCAGGCGGTCGCGGTGAAAGAACCCGAGTCGTCGACGATCGGACCGGGGGCGGTGGCATACCCGCTGGTGCCGTTCAGGGCCATCCGCTGCGTGGTCGTGACCTCTTCACCGATCTCCGGGTCGCCGGTGGTGAACTGGGTGAGCGCGGCCCCGTTGAGGGTCAGGTTCCGGCCGAAGCCGCTGGTGTCCTTCACCGTGCTGCCGGTCGCGTTGGCCATGTCCGTCGCGTCCCACTTGGCGACAAGGGCCGGGACCGGGTCGCCGGAGGTGCCGTCGCTGAGATCCTCGTCCTCCAGCCAAGCCTCGTGGGCGACTTCTGTGTCCGCGAGCGCGCGGGACCAGACCTTCACCTCGTCGATGGTGCCGGCGAAGTTCTCCGTGCCGGATCCCGATGCCAACAACCGGCCGACTTGCAGACCCCTGGATGCCTTCCACGGCGTCACTGTGAGCTGCACCGGGTCGCCTTGCGGGACACCGTTGACGTAGAGCTGGATGGTCTGCGCAGCCGCGTCGTAGACACCGGCGAGATGGGTCCAGGCGTTCAGGACAGGCGGCTTGGTGCCGACGGAGCGGGTGATCGCCGGACTGGCGACGTCCGTCTGGTGCCGGTTGAAGACCCAGGCGTTCAAGGCCGTGGAGTAGTACAGCTGGAACCCGGATGCGTTCGTGCCCGCCTGCGACAGGACGGTGTAGTTGGCGTCCTTCTTCCCCAGACGCGCCCAGGCAGAGACGGTGAAGGACTTGGTGGTGTCCACCGCCGGGCCGGAAGTGGAGAGATACGCGGACGTGCCGTTGAGCTTCGCCGAGCCGGAGCCGCTGCGGGCCAGGGTGTCCCAGACGGCCCCCGAGGAAGTCAGGGGGTGCTGGGCGGCGGTTGTGGCGTCGGTGAGGGCGTTGTCCAGGTGCCAGATCCCCGAGGGCTGTTCGGCCCCCTTCACCAGGAAGCTGTAGTAGCCGGTGAGCGAGCTGTGGCCGGCCGCGTCAAAGCCCCAGACCTGGACGGTGTTCTCACCAGCCTGGTTCGGCGTGATCGTCCGGTTGGTGGCCGTGCCCTTCGCGACGGTGATCGGAGCGGAGACTGCGCCGCTGTTCAACTTCCACTTGTAGCTGACGACGTCCGACTGGATGCCGGCCGTGGCGGGGTTGGTGTCCCCGGGGGTGAAGGTGAACTTGCCCGGCGTGCCCACCCCGCCCGCGGCCTCGTCGGTCTCGGCCGGCTTGTAGACGCCGTCCGCACTGGACACCACCGGGGGTGGCGGCGAATCGGTGTCGACCCGGAAGTAGCACCAGGACGACCAGGCCGAGTCAAGAACTCCGGTGGCGCCCCGGTCCGTCTTGTAGTACGCCTGCGTCTTGACCCTCATCCGGTAGTCCTTCTGCGCCGGTAGAGCGCTGGAGGACGCGGCACGGGAGGCGTTGTCGGCCACCCAGGCGCCGTCCGGTGAGGCCGCGTACCAGGCACGGCTGGAGCCATCGGCCTTCCACACCTCGAACACTGCGCGCAGCTGAGAATTGGAGCCGTCGGCTGACTGCACCGTGGCCAGCATCTTCGGTGTGCTGTCACCGGTGGCGAAGGGCAGCGTGGAGGCGTTGCAGGCCCGCCCGGTGGTGCCCTGCTGGACCCCGTACGAGGTCGGCTTGCCGGGGTAGGAGACGTAGGTGACCGACAGCTTGGCGTCATTGCGGAACCGTGCCCAGGCGCCCGCGTCGGACTCGTCGTGCGCGGTCAGCGAGAAAGTGATCTGCGCATCCTTGTTCGCGGCGTGGGAGGCGAGGGTCGTCGTCAGGTTCTCATTCGTCTCCTCCCCCACGTTGTCGCTGAAGCGCACCCAGTTCGCCGGCTGCGACGGGCTGCACAAGGTGCCCCGCCCGTAGGCCACGTTCCGGTCGCCCATCAGGTCATCCGCGGCAGGGCGGCTCGACCAGGTGGTGCTGGAGGAGATGCCCTTGTTCACGTGGCTCAGGTCGTACCAGTGCGGATCGCAGGAGAACGTCCACAGCTGGTACACCTCCATCGTCGCGTCCAGGATCTTCTTCCCGTGGATCGACGAGAGCGGGTACTCGAAGTACATGCGCTGGGTGTACGGGCTGTTGGCACAGAGATAGCCGGCGTAGTTGGAGCAGCGCCCCACGCCCTTGTCCCCGTCGAACTCCCAGAACTTGTCACCGTCCGAAGACAACGCTGTCCAGTCGCCCAGCGCGATGCCCTTGGTGGGCGGGTCGATGTAGAGGGGGAAGACGGTGTCCTCGCCGTGGAGTAGCGCCGGATCAGGCACGATCTCCAGGGTGGTGTCGGTGACTTTGAGCGGGAGCTCGCTTGCCGCGTCGCCGTTTCCGGGGCCCTCCGAAGGGGCTGGCTCGCCCCCAGCGGCGGGCAGCGGGGACGCCTCCGTCGCCTCCGGCTCTGCCGAAGAAGGAGTAGGGCGGGCGAGTTGCGTGGTGACGCCAGCCGTAGCGGTATCAGTGGTCGGGGTGTCACCGGCCGAGTCCCACATCCTCCCCGCTGGGGTCTCGAAGACTGGGGTCCCATCGCCGTCTCGCGCGACGAAACCGCCGTCGGCCGTCGGGGCGATGTCCAGGCCGCCGCCGGAGACGGTCATCCTGATCGTCGCGAGCGCCGGGTTCTCCGCCGCCGCCGCAGTCTTGACCACGAGCACCGACGTGTAGCCGGAGCCCAGCGCGGTCAGTTTCAGATCGACGTCCGGAAGGACGCCGGCGTAGGTTGCGCTGTCGCCGTCGAGCTGGGGCGCAGGCAGTGCGGTGGGCCAGCCGAACTGCAGCTCGTGCCCCTCGTCCTCCAGCGTGACCAGCCCGTCCCCGCTGCCGCCGCCTGAGAAGGTAAGACCGGCCGTCGTGTTCTTCGCCCGAACAGAGCCGTCGGCCTCGTGCACGAGGGTGGTGTCGATGGGGGCCCAGACGCCGTCGTCGTTGCGAGCCCGAACGGGAGCCGCGTTCATCTCCTGCGTGAAGGTGCCGTCCGGATTGGCAAACAACTCAGACGACTCGGTGGTCGCCGCGTCCACGGCTATCCGCTCACCGGTCTCCACCGCGAGAGCACTCGCTTCCGATTCCGGAGCCCTGTCAGCCGCTACCGAGGCCGCCCCGTCATCAGCGAGCGCCGGAGTCACACCGGCCCCGGCCACCGCACCCCCCAGGAGCGTGACGGCTATCGCCCAACTCCCCACCGCCTGACGCCAGCCGTGCCGCCGTTTCTGCGTTAACACGCCCCCACCCGTCCCCTTAGATTTTTTTTACAAGAAGCTGTGAGGATCATGTGTTGGTTGATCACGTCGGTCAATGGTGTCCCGGATCACACTGGCCACTTTTCAGCCTGCCGGGATTACGTGGCAGCGCTTTGATCTTTGCCTGCCTGCCGTACCTGACCAGGCATCCGAGGGGGCCAGATTGGGTATCACCCGAGGGGACGCGGGTCGCGATTTCGCGCGCCGGCCGACCGGCTTCCTCTGTTTGGAATCCTCGTCGAGCGCCACTGCCGGCAGTAGGCGGAGCAGGTCGTGCGCCTCGGCCGGGCTCAACAGGGGCAGCCGTTCCGTGGCGTGCTCGACTGGAGCGAAGGTGATGTCGTCGAGGTCGACGTGCGCGAGTTCATCCAGTTCTGGGCAACGGTCCGCAATCGCAGGGGTCAGGCATGGACGCCAACAGAATCTCGTCGCCTGGACGAAACTATGCCGCTCATCCCCCAGCGCGATGTCGAGGTTGGCGTGGAGCAGGTCGATCTCGCTACGGCGGCCGACGAAACCCGCCCGTTTGCGGCGCCCGATCAGCTCCTGCATCGACGGCCGCGCGGGCGTCATGCCGCTCCACCCCCGGTAACAGTCCCGCCCGAAGCCTGGCAGAGGCACGCGCTCCCGGACAGCCCCTCATTGATTGACTTCGGAATACGTTCCGAAGTACCGTCGGTTCATGTCCACACCCATGGTCGCCTTCTCCGAGCTCTCCAAGAACTCGAAGCGTGTCGCCGAGACGCTCGAGCGGGCTCAACGCGTGCACATCACACGTCGGGACGGCGAGGATCTCTACCTGACGACGGCACGCCACGACCAGCAGCGCGAGGAGACGGCGGACATCACGGCCCGCCTCCTCGCCGCCCTGGTCCGCAGCGACGCCGGCGAGCGGGCCATACTCCGCGCGCTCCCCTCGGTCTTCCCCTGGGTCCGCCACCTGTCGGGGGACGAGCTGAAGCAGTTCGTGGCCGAGCTCATCGACGCCACGCACGACGTGGCCCAGCTGGAGGTCCACGCCAACCTCCATCGAGTCGTCGTGGAATGGCGCGCCACGGCAAGGGTCCTTGCCGACCCCGCGCTCACCGCACAGCTCACCCGTCGACTGCCGGACGAGGACCACGGCGAGGTGACCGCTCCGTGAGCCCGAAGCGCGGCGACGATGTCGCTCCCCCGCCGGTGGGCGGGGAATGGCGTCTGCGATTCGCAACGAACGAGGCAGCGAAGGGATGGGGTGAACTGGGCGCAGAGGCACCGGGCAACACACGTCGCTGCTTCGAGGCCTTACGCGGCAACCCTCTGTCCCGAGCGGATCCCGACCGTCAACATCGACTGCGCGGCCGTCTGGCAGTGGGACATCTGGACGGTCGGGAGTATCCACAATGGGAGTACGAGGTGACAGCAGGCGGACGGGTGCGCTACCTCGTCGATGAAGCGCGACGCACTGTCCATCTCGTGTACGCGTCCACCAGCCATCCGGAAGACACCGAGTAGTCCCCAACTCCGTTGGCAGCGGGCGTCATTCTGACTCAATGACTACAGCGGCCCCCGTTCTCCGGGGAAAATGTCAGGCTGGGTCCGGCGCTGCGGTTGAGGGTGAACGACTGGTATGCCTTCTTTGCCCCAATCAATGGTCGGGTGAGATCTTTCCCGTTTCCCCAGTCCACCGTCCCGAGGGCGGGGGCTGTGCTGGGCAGATCGCCCCCCAGGACGAAGTTTTTCGTTTCGTAGGCTCGCTCGTCCGCCTTACTGCGCCAGTCGGGCGCCGTGCAGAGTTCCGCGTCGGGCGATCGCGGGGACGATGCCGCGGGCGCGAACCTGATCGCGGTAGACGTCGTGGTCGTAGCCACGGTCGGCGAACAGCGAATTTGGCTTGCGGCGGGGCCGGCCGAGCCGGCCGCGGACCGGCGGGATCGCGTCGAGCAGCGGAAGCAACTGCGTGACGTCGTTACGGTTGCCCCCCGGTCAGCAGAACCGCGAGCGGGGTGCCGTGCCCGTCGGTGCTCAGATGGTGCTTCGAGCCGGCCCGGCCCCGGTTCGGCCAGCAGGACCTCGTAGAGCCGCTGCCAGACACCGGCCTCGTTAGCAGTCCCGCAACCGCCGCCAGCACGTCACGCCCGAGCCGAAACCGAGTTCCTGCGGCAGGTACTCCCACTGAATTCCGGTGTGCAGCACGTACAAGATCCCGCACTGCAAAGGACGGGTTCTAACGTTCGTCTCAGGTTCGCTCGGTAGGAAGTAAGCATCCAGATACCGCACCACACAAACACCTGAGGAGAGACTGACATGAAGCCCATGGGACGCCGCGGTTTTCTCACCGCCGCCACGGCACTTGGCATTGGTGCCGGCGTGTCCACGCATGCCATTGTCTCGGCAGCGGACGAGAACGAGACCCCGGACAAGACTTCGGACATTTCGCTGCGGGACAAGGACCTGCCCTTCATCGGCACGGAGGAGACCTTTTCCACCCATGAGTTGATGGTGCTGAACGACAGGTTGTTCCTCGAGGATACTGGTCTTGCCGAGCTCGGCCCGCGCCGCATCGCTGCTATGGATGAGGCGGGGATCAACGTTCAAATCCTCTCCGCACATACGCCAGGTGTGCAGAATGTCAAAGGTCAGAAGGGTATCGATTTTGCGTATCGTCTCAACAAGATGCTCGTCGATGGACCGATGGCCACCTATCCGGGGCGGTTCAAGGCATTTGCAACCTTACCTCTGCAGAATCCGGAGGCCTCGGCAGACGAACTGGAACGTACAGTTCGGGAAGATGGCTTCCTGGGATGTCTGACCAATGGAATCATCGGGAAGAAATTCCTCGACCACCCCGACTTTGAGCCCCTGCTGGCGCGCGCCGAAGCCCTTGATGTGCCGATATACATCCATCCGGGCCTGCCGCCTGACGAGGTTTTCGACATCTACTACAGCAACATGCGGCCGGAATATCAGAAGGAGTTCCAGGACCAGGTTCTCAGCATCTCTGCATATGGGTGGCACCAGGAAGTCGTTACTCAGTGCCTCCGAATGATCACCTCAGGAGTATTCGACAGGCACCCCAAACTCCAGATTATCATCGGCCATATGGGAGAGGGCCTTCCGTTCTTCTACAAACGCATCGTGGAGAAGATGAGCGAAGTGACCGAGAAAAGCCTGGACAAGCCGTTCGAGCAATATTTCCATGACAATTTCTGGTTCACCACCAGCGCATTCCCCCAGACTGAACTGCTCGATCTCCTGCTGAAGTACATAAGTGTGGATCGAGTGATGTTCGCAACCGACTACCCGTTTGCGGACATGAAAGTCCAAACCGACTGGTTCCGGGGAGTCGATATGCCACGCGAAGCCAAGGAAAAAATTGCGTTCCGAAACGCGGAAAAATTGCTCGGAATGAAAGTGCCCGTGAATTGACGGAGTCGAGTTGTCGGTGAGCGATAAGGCAGCAGTCGGGTGCCACGGCGAGCGATGGCCGACACGATGCCGCGCTCGCGGACCTGGTCGCGGTGGACGGGGGGCGGCCGCTACGCCAAGCACGGCACCCACATCCCCGGGGAGCTCGTCACGCTCCCCGGGTCTGTGGGTGGCAAGGTCGTGCTGGACGTCGAGCGCGTCCTCAAGGCCGGGGCCGGCCTGGGCTAATTGGCCGTGTCCACCTCGCTCTCCGGCACTTCCGCCAACTCCACGTCGTGCACGAGGGGTCCGTCTCCCACGATCACCTGGCCCGCTCGGGACGCGTACGGCGTAGCCGTCGCCGCCAGCAGGTACTCCCCCGCCTCCGGCACCGCCACGACGTACGACCCGTCCGCCAGCGACGTCACCCGGTCCAGCTGACGCCCGCCCTTCGTCAGGAGCGTCACCGTCGCGCCCTCCACCGGCTCGCCCTCCTGTGTGCGGACGAAGCCGTGGATCACCGAAGCGGGCTCACTCGGCGACGGGACCTCGTCCTCGTCCTCCTTCGGTTCCACCGCCAGATGCGGCAACCGCTTCTCCAGCCCGGCCGGAAGCCACCAGTTCGCCTTGCCCAGCATGTGCATCGCCGCCGGGACCAGCGCCGT
>NZ_JBEXRA010000053.1:0-57708 GCF_040612855.1 Streptomyces sp. NPDC006332 | reverse complement strand
GGGCGGAGCCTTGGGCCCGCGCGGCGGAGTCACCCTCGGGAGAGGGGCGTGCTCCCGGCAGCGAACCGTCCCGCACCCCACCTGGTGTCCGGGTGTCGCAGGTCAGGCGACGATCAGGGAGATCCCGTACGCCACCGCGGCCGCGCACGCCGCGAAGCACACGTACGCTCCGGTGACCGCGAGGGCCGCGGAGTCGCCCTGGGCCGTGGCCCGTTCGCGGCGCGACAGGCCCATGATGCCGAGGGTGAACAGGGCCACGAGGGCCACGGTGACCACGAGGCTGACGCCGAAGACGGAGCCGAGCGCCGCCCAGTCGATCTTCATTCTGCTTCTTCCTTCGTGCCGGTGGATGCCTGGCCGGGCTCAGACGGTGGTCGTGGCCGACGGGGTCGCGGGGTCGGTGGCCGACGCGGCCGCGGTGGCCGGGGCCGGGATGGTGGCCGTGAGGTCCTCCGTGACGGTGCCCGCCGGGGGCGGGGTCACGGCGGCGATCGCGGTGGTCACCACGCCGGCCGGCTCCCTGGCCACGTCGGGCTCGTTGACGTTGTTCGCGTCGACGACCTCGCGACGGGAGATCTTCCAGATGGCCGCGCTGGAGGCGATCAGGAAGACGGCGACGACGGCCGTGCCGAAGTCCCCGAGCCCGGTCACGTACTCGGCGAGCGCGCCGACCAGGGCCGCGGCGGGCAGCGTCAGACCCCACGCCACGAACATCCGGGTCGCCGTCGACCAGCGGACGACCCCGCCCTTGCGGCCGAGGCCCGCACCCATCACCGAACCGGAGACCGAGTGCGTGGTGGAGAGGGAGAAGCCGAGGTGGGAGGAGGCCAGGATGACCGTGGCCGCGCTGGTCTGGGCGGCGAAGCCCTGCTGCGGCTGCAGGTCGGTCAGGCCCTTGCCCATGGTGCGGATGATGCGCCAGCCGCCGAGGTAGGTGCCGAGCGCGATGGCCAGGCCCGCCGAGAGGATGACCCAGGTGGGCGGGTCCGAGTCGGGCGCGACGGCACCCCCGGCGACCAGGGCCAGGGTGATGATGCCCATCGTCTTCTGCGCGTCGTTGGTGCCGTGGGCCAGGGAGACCAGGCCCGCGGACGCGATCTGCCCGGCGCGGTAGCCCTTCTCGGCGGCCTTGCCGTCGGCCTTCTTCCCGAGGGAGTACGACAGGCGGGTGGCCAGCATCGCGGCGAGGCCCGCGACGACCGGGGCCGCGACCGCCGGGAGCAGGACCTTGGTGACGAGCACGTCACCGTGGACCGCGCCCATGCCCGCCGAGGCGATGGTGGCGCCGATCAGACCGCCCATGAGGGCGTGCGAGGAACTGGAGGGAAGGCCCACCAGCCAGGTCAGCAGGTTCCAGAGGATCGCGCCGACCAGGGCGGCGAAGATGACCTCGGGTCGTATACCGCTCTCGTCGACGAGACCCTTGGAGATCGTGTTGGCGACCTCCACGGAGAGGAAGGCACCCACAAGGTTCAGCACGGCGGACATGGCCACCGCGACCTTGGGCTTCAGAGCGCCGGTCGAGATGGTCGTGGCCATCGCGTTGGCGGTGTCGTGGAAACCGTTCGTGAAATCAAACGCAAGTGCGGTTACGACCACAATCGCGAGGATCAGCGAGAAGTTTTCCATTTACCCAGGCAATCGTTCGAAGTCATTGGCCGGACGAACGTAAGTAACCTGAATGAACGGAAGATGAACTGAAGCAGACCACGCGGTGTCCGGAAGTACTGGTTGTCGCATGGCCGGGTCCGGTCGCGTCCCACCGGACCCATACGGCCCAAGTGCCCCTTGGTCACGCGCCTCTGGCGAACTTCCTGAGCTCGTTCAGAGATCCGTTGAAGAGGTTCTGGTCACCCGGCAGGCCCCCGCGGTTGTCGTACTGCCAGAGGGTCCAGGACGACCATCCCGACGGCAGGGTTCCCGCGTCCGCGGAGCGGTAGCGAGCCACCCACAGGGCGTGGTTCGAGGCGAAGGCGCGGCTGCTGCCGGTGCAGGTGTTCCACCAGTGGGTGGTGGTGTAGATCACCGGACGGCGGCCCGCGAGCCGCTTCACCTCGTCACTGAACGACTTGATCCAGTTGACCATCCCGGGCTTGCTCAGGCCGTAGCACTGGCGTCGCCTGTCGTACGGGTTGTACTCGATGTCGAGCGCGGGCGGCAGCGTCCAGCCGTCGGCGCTCCAGGTGCCGCCGTTGCGCACGAAGTACGCCGCCTGTGTCCTGCCTGACGACTTGTCCGGCAGCGCGAAGTGGTACGCCCCGCGGACGATGCCGGCGTCGCGCGCCCCGTCGTACTGCCGGCCGAAGTACGGGCTGCGGTAGGTGTGGGACTCGGTCGCCTTGACGTAGACGAACCTGGCGCCCTTCGTCCGTGCCTGGTGCCAGTCGACGTCCTGCTGGTGGGACGAGACGTCGTGTCCCTTCGGTGGGTCCGCCGCCGAGGCCGGCGCCCCGGCCAGTGCGACGGCCCCCGCGGTGAGCGCCGCCACGGACGCTGCCAGTGCGCTCCTGCGGCGCCGGAACGATGTGCGACCACGGGCCATGTGTCCCCTCGGAATGGCGACGTACACGACAAATCCCCCAGAGATTACTGGAAGAGGGCCGCATTCGCGGCGATCTCCGGCCAAATATCACGGAGAGTCTTATGTCCATCTATGTACCCTTTCGGAAGGGTGGATTCCGGCCTAAAGTGCCCCCGCCCGGCGGCGAGTTGACCTTCCGCCTGGCAGGATCGACGCATGGCCGAGGAACAGCGGGACCCGCGAGGCGTACGAGGCGCGCGTGACGGCGCGGGGGAGGTGCGCCGACCGCAGGGGAGGAGCGTGCTCCCCGAGGAGGCGTCCGCCTGGGAGGCGCTCGTCGCCACCGCCCGCCGGACGGTGGCCGAGGGGCTGGTCGTCGGCACCTCCGGCAACGTGTCCGTGCGGGTGGGGGACACCGTGCTGGTCACGCCGTCCGGCGTGCCCTACGACCGGCTCACACCGACGGACGTCACCGGCGTCGACCTCGACGGCCGCCAGGTGCTCGGGACGCTCGTCCCCACCAGCGAGTTGCCCATGCATCTCGCGGTCTACCGCACCACCGACGCCCGCGCGGTGGTCCACACTCACGCCGTGCACGCCACGGCCGTCTCCACGCTCGTCCCCGAGCTCCCGGCGGTCCACTACATGACCGTCGCGCTCGGCGGCCCCGTCCGGGTCGCCCCCTATGCGACGTACGGCTCCGACGAGTTGGCCGAGAACATGCTCCGCGCCCTCGTCGACCGCTCCGGCTGCCTCCTCCAGAACCACGGCACCCTCACCCACGGCGCCACCCTCGACCAGGCCTACGACCGTACGGCCCAGCTGGAGTGGATGTGCCGCCTGTGGCTGACGGCGTCCTCGGTCCCGGGACTGTCGCCGACGCTGCTGACCGAGGCGCAGCTGACGGAGGTGGGGGAGCGGCTGCGGGGGTACGGGCAGCGGGGGTGAGGCGCGGCGGGCGGCGGGGCCGGCGAGGCGTGAGCCACGCGGGCCACTGCAAAACACCGTCCACCTGATCGGGTAAGCTGCACGCCGTGCGTTGCGAGAACCAAGCGCGTACACCGTGCTGGTCGAGAGCCAAGACAGCACAGGCACCTCCAAGCTTTGCCGTACCGAACCGGGCTGGTTTCAACCCGGCTGGTGTTGATCGTGGAAGACCTGTCGGGTCGCTGACCCGCAGGCAGCGTGAGCCAGGAATCCCCCTGCTCCAGCGGGGGGAGGATTCAATCCGCGCCGTCCTCCCGCTGGCCCGTGACGGGGTCCGCCGGGACACTGGACGGGTGCGCACTGTCAAAACGACGGCCGCTGCCGTCACCGCAGTCCTCGCCGCCGGCGCGGCGAGCGTCGTCGCCGGCCGCCTCGCCGGCGACACCGCGCTCAAGGCGCCGCCCGGCCGCCCCCTGCCCACGGAACCCCGGCTCACCGTGCACGCCACGGCCGCGGGCCGGATCGCCGTCACCCGTGACCTGGCCGCCCTGCGCCCGGGAACCTACGGCCTGAGCGGCGACGGATCGCACGCGGTCGTCGGCCCCGTCCTCAGCACCGAGACCCACTCCGCGGACACCGTCGTACGCCGACTGGAGCGCGTCACGCACGGCACCGTGAAGCCCGGCGACAAGGTCTGGCTCACCCCGGGCCTCCACGTCGGCGACCCGGGCACCGCGCTCGGCCTGGACCACACCGACGTGGAGATCCTGGGCGAACTCGGCACCCTGCCCGCCTGGTTCGTGCCCGGGATCCGGGACACCTGGGTGATCGCCGTGCACGGCCTGGGCACCACGCGCGAACACCCCATGAACATCATGGAGTTCCTGCACCACCACCGCTTTCCGGTGCTCGCCCTCGCCTACCGCGGCGACCCCGGAGCCCCCCGCCGCCCGGACGGCCTGAACCACTTCGGTGAGACCGAGTGGCGCGACCTGGACGCGGCCATCCACTACGCCGTAGCGGGCGGTGCCCGCCAGGTCGTCCTGTACGGCTGGTCCACCGGCGCCACCATGGCGCTGCGTGCCGCCGGGCGCTCGGACCTGAGCGACCGGATCGCCGGACTCGTCCTGGACTCCCCGGTGCTCAGCTGGGAGGCGACGCTGCGCGCCCTCGCCGCGGCCGGCCGCACCCCGGGCGCCCTGCTGCCGCTCGCGGTGCGCGCCGCGCAGGGCCGCACCGGCATGTCCGCCGAGCCCCTCGTCGGCGCCGACGCCGCCGCGCCGGGCCACCCCCTGGCGCCGACCCTGATCTTCCACGGTCCCGACGACCAGGTGGCCCCCTGGGGCCCCTCCCGCCGCCTCGCCGCCGAGCAGTCCCAGCGGGTAGCCCTCCACACCGTGCGCCAGGCCCCGCACGCGGCCATGTGGAACGCCGACCCGGAGGACTACGAAGAGACACTGCGCCGCTTCCTGACCCCGCTGATGTGACGCTCCCCTCGCGGTTCCGCCTCCGTGGCCGCCCCCCACCGGCACCGCGGGTTCGCCCGACCGCCCACACCCACGCCGCCGGCTCGCCCTTCGCCCCTCGTCGGCAGCCCTCGCCAACCCCCGGTACCGCAGGTTCCGTTTAAGGCCGTACCACTGGCCTGATCTCGGCTTCCGGCCATGCCCGAGGCCGCTGCCCCGGCCCTGTCCACCGGCCGCCACGGCATTCCGTTTGGGTTTTCGGACGGTCAACCGGAAGACTGCACTTGTGACGTCCCGTATCCCGCGCGACTCCAGGCTTCGACTCGTCCGCCCGCGACCCCTGGCCGCCGCCCCCCGAGCTGTGAACCAGCGGCGCCCGAGCCGCCCCGCACCGCGCCCGCCGGAGGGCACCCCGGCCCCCGCGGAACTGGCCAGAATGGCGCGCTCAGGTCTGGCCGCCGCGGCCCGTGTCGCGCGGTGGGCCGACGCCACCCTCCGCCCCGGCCGTGACGGAGCGAGCCCCGAGGGCAAGGGCACCCTCTCCGACGAGACCGCCGAACAGGCGGCGGCCGATCTGGGCCTGACCGCGGCTCAGGTCCGCGCCGACTGGGACACCGCCCGCCTGGCCGGCCTCATCGAGGTGCACGGCGACAGCGCCCGCCCCGGCTGGCGGCTGCGCGCCTGGAACCGCGACGACAGTGCCGTACTGCGCGGCTGGGTCGCCCTCTTCGACGCCTGGTCGCTCGCCTCCCCGGAACCCTCCGGCCACGAGCCGTCGGCCGTCGCCGAGGTCGTCTCGGCCATGCCGCAGGTGCTCTCCTTCCTCCAGCTGTCCGCCGGTCCGGTCCCCGTGGAGCAGCTCCTCGACCTCCTGGAGCAGCGGGTCATCGAGCTGCGCACGGAACGCTGCGAGATCTCCTACGGGCCCCAGCCCGTGCCGGACCGCCCCGAACCGCCCCGGCCGGAGCCCCTCGCCGACATCCCCCTCGCTCCCCTCGCCCCCCTTCTCGAATGGGCACTGCAGGCCCTCGCCTCCGTCGGCGCGCTCACCTACGGCGACGGACAGGCCACCCTCACCCCGCTCGGCAACTGGGCGGTCTGGGTCAAGCTGGAGCAGATCTGCGTGGCCGCGCAGAGCCCCGCCGGGAACATCGAGCAGGCAGCCGAGGGCATGCTCCGCGGCTGCGCCCAGCTGCGCCCCAACGCGGCCCGCGCCGAATACCGGGCCTGGCTCGCCGCCCGCCCCGTCGGCAACGCCGTCTCCGAGCTGCTCAGCGCCGCCCGCGGCGAGGACGCCCTGCTGCGCGGCCTGGCCTTCGAGGCCCTGCGCGTCGTCGGCGCCCCCGCCGAGCACGACGTCCGCTCCGTGGCCGACGAGCCCACGCTGCGCCCGTACGCCCTGCTGTGGCTCGCCGAGCACGACGGGATCGACCCCGAGGACGCCCACGAGGTGCTCACCCGGGACGAGGCCACCTGGCTGTGGGTCGACACCGCCGCCGCCGTCGCCGACCACGGCGAGGCCCCGATGCTGGTGCGGCACCTGGAGTCCGCGTTGCAGCCGACGGTCCCCGCGCTCCTCGAGGAGGTGCGTGCTGTCGGTCACCCCCGCACCGTGCAGGTCCTGGTCGCGCTCGCCGCCGCGCACCCCGACCCGGCCCTGGCCAAGGCCGTGCGCCGCGCCGCCTTCCAGGTGCACACGGGAGGCAGCTGAACCGCCGGGCCGTCAGCTCCCCGTCTCGGGCGCGTATGTGCCGAAGCTCCACACATTGCCCTCGATGTCCCGGGCCATGTAGTCCCGTGAGCCGTAGTCCTGGTCGGTCGGGGGCATCAGGATCTCCGTGCCGTGGTCCACGGCACGCCGGTGGTGTGCGTCGACGTCGTCCACGACGACGTACACCCCGGTGGTGCCCGAGTCCTTCATCGCCGTGTCGAAGACACCGCCGCGGCCCTTCGAGCCGACCATGACCGCGCCGTTTCCCTGCACCAGCTCGGCGTGCAGCACCGAGCCGTCCTCGCCCTCGTACACCGACAGTTCGGTGAATCCCAGGGCTTCCGTCAGCTGCCGGATCGCCGCTTTCGCGTCCGCGTAGAGCAGGGTCGGATAGATGCTCGGACGCCCGCCGCTGGTACCTGCCATCCCGATCACTCCTTTGTGACCACATGCCGGAAATCCCGTCCGCTGTCCAGTCTCGCAGCACCCACTGACAGCGCCCTGCCGAAGACGACGACGTCCCACTTCCGGGGACGCGACGACCCCCCGAGGACGCCGCCCGAACACCTGTACGCAGAAAAGTGGTTGCAGGACCCCGTTAGACTGGCCTCATGGCCATTCTCCTCGCGCATTAGACGGCGGGAACGCCCTCAGCCGCCCATTCCGCCCCCATCCGCCCTGGAGTCTGTCCGTGATCTCCGCCTCCGGTATCGAGTTGCGCGCCGGTGCGCGCGTCCTCATCGAGTCCGCCACCTTCCGTGTCGCCAAGGGCGACCGCATCGGCCTGGTCGGCCGCAACGGCGCCGGCAAGACCACCCTCACCAAGTGCCTGGCCGGTGAGGGAACCCCCGCCGGCGGCACCATCACCCGCTCCGGCGAGGTCGGTTACCTCCCCCAGGACCCCCGCACCGGCGACCTCGACGTCCTCGCCCGTGACCGCATCCTGTCCGCGCGCGGCCTCGACGTACTGATCCGCAAGATGCGCGAGAACGAACAGCGCATCGCGGTCGGCCAGGGCGCCACCCGCGAGAAGGCGCTGCGGCAGTACGAACGCCAGGAGACGGAGTTCCTCACCAAGGGCGGATACGCCGCCGAGGCCGAGGCCGCCACCATCGCCGCCGCGCTCAACCTGCCCGACCGGGTGCTCGGCCAGCCGCTGCACACGCTCTCCGGCGGTCAGAGGCGCCGTGTCGAACTGGCCCGGATCCTCTTCTCCGACGCGGACACGCTGCTGCTCGACGAGCCGACGAACCACCTCGACGCCGACTCGATCGTCTGGTTGCGCGACTACCTCAAGACGTACCGCGGCGGTTTCATCGTGATCTCCCACGACGTGGACCTGGTCGAGACGGTCGTCAACAAGGTCTTCTACCTCGACGCCAACCGCTCCCAGATCGACGTCTACAACATGGGCTGGAAGCTCTACCAGCAGCAGCGCGAGGCCGACGAGAAGCGCCGCAAGCGGGAGCGGCAGAACGCCGAGAAGAAGGCCTCCGCCCTCCACTCGCAGGCCGACAAGATGCGCGCCAAGGCCACCAAGACCGTCGCCGCGCAGAACATGGCCCGTCGTGCCGACAAGCTGCTGGCCGGTCTCGAGGCCGAGCGGAAGTCCGACAAGGTCGCCAAGCTCCGCTTCCCGGAGCCGTCCCCGTGCGGCAAGACCCCGCTGATGGCCGAGGGACTGTCCAAGTCGTACGGCTCGCTGGAGATCTTCACCGATGTCGACCTGGCCATCGACAAGGGCTCCCGGGTCGTCATCCTCGGCCTGAACGGCGCGGGCAAGACGACGCTGCTCAAGCTCCTCGGCGGCGCCGAGAAGCCCGACACCGGCCAGGTCATCGAGGGCCACGGACTCAAGCTCGGCTACTACGCCCAGGAGCACGAGACCCTGGACCCGGAGCGCACGGTCCTGGAGAACATGCGCTCCGCCGCCCCCGACCTGGACCTCGTCGCGGTCCGCAAGACACTCGGCTCGTTCCTGTTCTCCGGCGACGACGTCGACAAGCCGGCCGGGGTCCTCTCCGGCGGTGAGAAGACCCGTCTGGCGCTGGCGACCCTCGTGGTGTCCTCGGCGAACGTCCTGCTCCTCGACGAGCCGACGAACAACCTCGACCCGGCCAGCCGCGAGGAGATCCTCGGCGCGCTGCGCACCTACAAGGGCGCGGTCGTGCTCGTCACCCACGACGAGGGCGCCGTCGAGGCACTCCAGCCGGAGCGGATCATCCTGCTGCCCGACGGCGTCGAGGACCTCTGGGGAGCCGACTACGCGGATCTCGTCGCTCTCGCCTGACGGTCGGCACGCTTGATCGAAGGCTTGATCCACCGCGTATGGATCATTCGGCCGATCCGTGATCCACCATCTGTGTGAGATCTCCTCGTACCGAAGTGTGTCCTACATCGATTTCCCGGCCGAGCCCTCTATCGACGAGGGCTCGGCCGTCGCACGTCTCTGACCTGGAACTTCGCGAACGAACCCGTTCGGCGGTACGAACGCCACGTCCTGGAATGACGCATTCCGGATGTGCGGACGCACTCCTGTCGTCAAAACCGTCTCGCACGGACCTTGCCGAATGGGTGGCCATGAAGCGCCGGAGGGGTGATCATGAGGAGACCAGAGCGCACTTCCCATGAGGAGGACCGGGTGGCCGAGACTCTGAAGAAGGGCAGCCGGGTAACCGGCGCCGCGCGCGACAAGCTCGCGGCAGACCTGAAGAAGAAGTACGACTCCGGTGCGAGCATTCGGGCACTGGCCGAGGAAACCGGCCGCTCGTATGGCTTCGTACACCGGATGCTCAGTGAATCGGGCGTCACGCTGCGTGGGCGTGGCGGGGCGACGCGGGGCAAGAAGGCCGCGTCGTCCTGAACCCGGGCGGCCCATCGGCTTCGATAGTGGCCACCCGGTCGGTTGATTGATCGACCGGGTGGTTACTGTGCAGTCACTTAGCATCGCTCTGTTGACCGCACTCACCGGAGGCGCCGCATGGCTTCGCCCGACCAGGACGTTGTTCCCGAGGTTCCCGCATTCGACAAGGACGGGGTACGGCTCACCGTCGACGACGCGATCGCGACGGTGACGCTGACCAACCCGGCCAAGCGCAACGCGCAGAGCCCCGCTCTGTGGCGGGCCTTGGCCGAAACCGGGCGGCTCCTGCCGGGGTCGGTCCGTGTCGTGGTGCTGCGTGCCGAGGGCAAGTCCTTCTCCGCCGGACTCGACCGGCAGGCGTTCACGCCCGAGGGCTTCGACGGCGAGCCGTCGTTCGTCGACCTCGCACGGGGCGAGGACGCCGAGCTGGACGCGACCATCGCCGGGTATCAGGAGGGTTTCACCTGGTGGCGACGGAGCGACATCGTGTCCATCGCCGCGGTGCAGGGGCATGCCATCGGGGCGGGCTTCCAGCTCGCGCTCGCCTGTGACCTGCGCGTCGTCGCCGACGACGTGCAGTTCGCCATGCGCGAGACCAGCCTCGGACTCGTACCGGACCTGACCGGTACGCATCCGCTGGTGGGACTGGTCGGCTACGCCCGCGCGCTGGAGATCTGCGCGACCGGGCGGTTCGTGCACGCCGAGGAGGCCGTGAGCACCGGCCTGGCCAATGTCGCCGTGCCCGCGGACCAGCTGTCGGCAGCGGTACGGGACCTCGCGTCGGCGATCCTCGCCGCGCCCAGGGACGCGGTGATCGAGACCAAGGCCCTGCTGCTCGGCGCGTCGGGCCGTGACTACGACGCGCAGCGCACCGCTGAGCGGGCCGCGCAGGCCCGACGGCTGCGGGACCTGGCCGGCGTGGGCGAATAGGTCCCCGACCAGACTATCGACGGCCCGGCCCTCACCTGACCGTGGTCACCAGCACCGCCACCGTCGGGTGATCCGGCAACGCCTGCCCCACCCTCGCGCGGACCTCCCGGGCCACGTCCAGTGCCCGGTGGTGGTCCGCGCGCACCGCCAGTTCCACCCGGACATGGCGTCGGGGCAGCGCGGCGGCCGGTCCCGTCCGGCGTTCCTCGATGTGCACCGGGCTCCCCAGCGTGCCGGTCAGATGGGCCACACCCGGAACGGACTCGGCCGCGTCGGCCGCGTGCCGCGCGTCGGCGTGCCCGTTCGCCCCCGCGGGGGCCGGCTCCGGCGGTCGCACGGGAGCAGGCTCCCGCTCCGCGGCCGGCGAGTCGATCAGATCACTCACCCGAAGGTCCACCTCCGCCACCGCCAGACCCAGGCCCTCCGCCGCGGCCAGCAGCACCGCTCGCAGCCGCGCCGCCACAGCCGGCAGCGGTTCGCCCGCGGTGGCGGCGAACTCGGCCGTCGCCCGCAGCGGACCCGGCGGCAGCGCGCTCGGCGGCGACGGTACGACGGACTCCTCGGTGTCCTCGGGATCCGCGAGCTGGATCCGCACCGGGCCCAGCCGCACGTCCCGCATGCTCGCGGCCGCGCGCCGCAGCACCGCGTCGGCCGCGGACTCCGAGATCCACGCGCCGTCCCGCGCGTCCCCCAAGGGCAGCAGCCTGCCCAGCCCCAGCTGATGCCGCACGGTCTGCGTCCACCGGTCCACTGTCATTGCCCCAGCCTGCCGCATCCCCGGCGCGAGATCCCGCAACCCCGCTTACGGTGGTCAAAGGACGATCGGAAGGGACGTATACGGCGATGAGTGACATGACACAGCAGAACCGGACACAGACCTCCGAAGGTGACACGCCCGTACAGGCCCGCAAGACCGTACGGCGGGGCGGCGGAGACCCGGGCAGCCGGGGCCGTACCTCCATCGCCGACGGTGTCGTGGAGAAGATCGCCGGGCTCGCCGCCCGGGACGTTCTCGGCGTGCACGCGATGGGCAGCGGGCTGAGCCGCACCTTCGGTGCCGTACGGGACCGGGTGCCCGGCGGGTCCAAGGCCGCGACGCGCGGGGTGAAGGTCGAGGTCGGCGAGGTGCAGACCGCGCTCGACCTGGAGATCGTCGTCGACTACGGCGTATCGATCTCGGACGTGGCCAAGGCGGTGCGGGAGAACGTCATCGCCGCGGTGGAACGGATGACCGGCCTCGAGGTCGTCGAGGTCAACATCGCGGTGAGCGACGTGAAGCTGCCGGAGGAAGAGGACGAGGAGCCGGAAACCCGACTCCAGTGACGCACTGACGACTGACAAGTGAAACGGAGTCGCCATGAGCATGGCCGTGGTCGGCATGATCGCCGGCATGGCACTGGGCTTCGCCGGCTATTTCGGCGGGTTCGGTGCCTTCGTGCTGGTCGCCGCCCTGGGCGCGATCGGATTCATCGCCGGCCGGTTGCTGGAGGGTGACCTGGACCTCGGCGACTTCTTCCGCACCCGTGACGAGCGACGCGACCGGCGGAGATGACGTCCGTGACCGAAGGAGCCGATGGGCTCCGCGGATCCCGGTCCGTCGTTCCGGCGGGCGAGCGGGGCGCGACCCGGATCGCAGACCGGGTCGTCGCGAAGGTCGCCGGACGGGCGGCGCGTGAGGCGCTCGGTGAACTGCCCGCCGAGGCCGCGCCCCCGCACGCCTCCGTCGTCGTCCACCACGGAACCGCCCGGGTCCGCGTGCACCTGGAACTCGACTACCCCTGCGACATCGGCGCCCGATGCGGTTCGGTGCGTCGGCACGTCGCCGAGCGGGTAGGCGCGTTGGTGGGCATGAAAGTGCCGGAGGTCGCCGTGCAGGTGGAGCGGCTGCACCCGGTGACGGCACAGGGCACCTCACAGGGGAGGACGCGATGAGCGAGCCCCAAGGCTCCGAGGGCACCACACAACGACTGCCGGTCATCGAGAAGGCGGCCGACACCGGCGGGGAGCATCAGGCCCCGCAGGCGCCGGACGCGAAGACGGACGAGGCGCGCGGCAGCGGCCGCTTCTGGTCGGCGCGCCGCGTCCCCGCGGGGATCGTGGCGCTGCTGCTCTTCGTCGTCGCCGGCGCCTTCCTGTACGACATCGCCGCCGTACGGGCCGGCCGGGACGCCATGGCCTGGCGCAAGAACCTCGCCAGGCAGCTCGCCGAGCGCCCCCTGGACGACATCTGGGTGCTCGTCGGCGCGGGCGTCGCCGCCGCCCTCGGCCTGTGGCTGATCGTGCTGGCCCTCACCCCCGGCCTGCGCGCCGTGCTCCCGATGCGGCGCCCCCACACCGATGTCCGCGCGGGACTGCACCGGACCGCGGCGGCGACGGTGCTGCGCGACCGGGCCATGGAGGTCGCCGGCGTGCAGGCGGCGCGGGTAAGGGTGCGCCGCTCCCGGGCCGACGTCCGCGCGGTCTCCCACTTCCGCGAGCTGGACGACGTACGCGCCGACCTGGACGCCACGCTCACCGAGGCGATCCGCGGCCTGGGAGTGGACCGCCCGCACGCGCTGTCGGTGCGTATGGCACGACCTGGACGGAAGGGGTGAGGACGGTGCTCAGGACCGTCAACCGCGTACTGATCGGAGTCGTCGGCCTCGTTCTGGTGATCCTCGGCGGCTCCGTGCTCGCCGTGGGACTGGGCGCCACGCCCCCCTCCTGGTGGATCCACGACGGCAAGCACGACGTGCTGCTCTCCGATGCCGAGCGGACGCGCTGGCGGGACTCCGACTGGTGGTGGCCGACCGTCATCGCGGTGCTCGCCGTCCTCGTCCTGCTCACCCTGTGGTGGCTGACGGCGGTACTGCGCCGACGCCGGCTCACCACGGTGCTGGTGGACACCGGCGACGGTGAGGGCGCGCTGCTGCGGGGCCGCGCCCTGGAGGGCGTACTGGCGGACCAGGCGGGCGAGTTGGAGGGCGTGTCGCGCGCCCAGGCACACCTCACCGGCCGCCCGACCGCCCCCCAGGCCCGTGTGCGTCTCCAACTGGAACCGCACGTGGACCCGGGAACGGCCCTGCACGACTTCACCGAGGGCGCGCTCAACCGCGCCCGGAATTCGGCGGGCCTGGCGTCACTGCCGGCGGAGGTCCGGCTGAGCGGGGTCAAACACCGACCGGAAAGGGTCGGCTGACCCGCCTTTCCCGTGGCCCCGTGGCCCCTCCATGAAGGGGCGGCCTCAGAACCCGTGCCGCATCCCGCCGTCCACCGGCACCATGATTCCCGTCAGGTAGGAGGCCGCGGGCGACAGCAGGAACGCGGCCGTCCGCCCGAACTCCTCGGGCCTGCCGTACCGGCGCAGCGGAATCCGCGACTCGTTGGCCGCCCGGGTGGCCTCCGGATCGGCGGACAACCCGTCCAGCTCACGCACCCGGTCGGTGTCGATACGGGCCGGCAGCAGCCCCACCACCCGGATGTCCCGCGGTCCCAGCTCGTCGGCCAGCGACTTCGCGAACCCTGCCAGCCCCGGCCGCAGCCCGTTGGAGATCGTCAGCCCGGGAATCGGCTCGTGCACCGACCCGGACAGCACGAACCCGATGACACCACCGGCCTCCAGCTCGGCCGCTGCCGCCCGCGCGAGCCGCACCGCACCCAGGAACACCGACTCGAACGCCGTCTGCCACTGCTCGTCCGTGTTGTCCGCGACGAACCCGGGCGCCGGCCCTCCGACACTGACCAGCACTCCGTCGAACCCGCCGAAGTGCTCCCGCGCCGCCGCGATCAGCCGCTGCGCCGCCTCCGGCTCGGAGTTGTCCGCGACGACCCCCACCGCGTTCGGCCCCAGCGCGGCGGCCGCCTCGGCGACGCCCTTCTCCTCCCGACCTGTGACGACCACCTTCGCCCCGTCCGCGACGAGCTCGCGCGCGGCGGCGTTGCCGAGACCGCGGGTGGCTCCGGTGACGACGTACACCCGGTCCTTCAGTCCAAGATCCATGCCCTCTATCCTGCCCCGTCGCCCCCGAACAGGGCGAGGGCGGTGTTGACCAGGCCGATGTGGCTGAACGCCTGGGGAACGTTGCCGAGCTGGACGCCCGCCACCGGGTCGTACTCCTCGGACAGCAGGCCCACATCGTTGCCGAGCCCGACCAGTCGATCGAACAGCTCCCGGGCCTCCTTCGTGCGGCCCGTCATCTGCAGGGCGTCGGCCAGCCAGAACGAGCACGCGAGGAACGTGCCCTCGCTTCCCGGCAGCCCGTCGACACCGCTCTCCTCGACGCTGTAACGGCGCAGGAACCCGCCGTGGCCCAGGTCCTCGCGGATCGCGTCGATGGTGCCGATCACCCGCGGGTCGTCGGGTGGCAGGAAGCCGACGCGCGGGATCAGCAGCAGCGCCGCGTCGAGTTCGCGGGAGCCGTAGGACTGGGTGAAGGTGTTCCGCTCCGGGTCGTAGCCCTTCTCGCACACCTCCCGGTGCACCTCGTCGCGCATGGCGCGCCAGTCGTCGAGGTCGCCCCGCAGTTTCGGGTTCGCCTCCAGGGCGCGCACGGCACGGTCGGCGGCCACCCACACCATCACCTTCGAGTGGACGAACTGGCGGCGGCCACCGCGCACCTCCCACAGCCCCTCGTCCGGTTGCCGCCAAGCAGACGCGAGGAACGTCATCAGGGCGCGCTGCAGTGCCCACATGTTCCCCGTGGCGGGCAGTCCGGCCGCCCGCGCCAGCGCCAGCGAATCCATGACCTCGCCGTACACGTCCAGCTGGAGCTGGTCGACGGCTCCGTTCCCGATCCGGACGGGCGAGGAGCCGGCGAATCCGGGCAGGTGCGACAACTCGAACTCCGGCAGCCGCCGCTCACCCGCCAGGCCGTACATGATCTGCAGGTCGGCCGGATCGCCGGCGACCGCTCGCAGCAGCCAGTTCCGCCAGGCCTCGGCCTCCTCGTGGTAGCCGCAGGACAGCAGGACGCCCAGGGTGAGGGTGGAGTCCCGCAGCCAGCAGTAGCGGTAGTCCCAGTTGCGCATCCCGCCGACCTCCTCGGGCAGCGAGGTGGTCGCGGCGGCCACGATGCCGCCGGTCGGAGCGTAGCTGAGGGCCTTGAGGGTGATCAGCGAGCGCACCACGGCGTCCCGGTAGGGGCCGTCGTAGCGGCAGCGGGACGCCCACGCCTGCCAGTCGGCGACGCTGGTCTCCAGGGCCTCGTACGGGTCGACGAGCGGCGGGCGCGGCTCGTGCGAGGGGTGCCAGGTGAGCACGAACGCGACCTTCTCGCCCTCGGCGACAGTGAACTCCGAGTGCGTACCGAAGTCCTCGCCCCAGGTGCGCACCGCGGGTTCGCTGCGCAGCCACGCCGAGTCGGGCCCCGCGACGGCCACCCGGTGGCCGTCCGACCGGCGCACCCACGGCACGACCGCGCCGTAGTCGAAGCGCAGCCGCAGGGTGCTGTGCATGGTGACCCGGCCGCTGAGGCCTTCCACGACGCGTACGAGGTCAGGGGCGCGCTCCCGTTGCGGCATCAGGTCGGTGACCCGCACGCTGCCCTCGTCGGTCTCCCACTCGGTGTCGAGGACGAGGGTGTCGGGGCGGTAGGCGCGTCGGGCGCAGCGGCCCGGGGCGCCCTTGGGAGCGATCCGCCAGTGGCCGTTGTCCGCGTCGCCGAGGAGCTTGGCGAAACAGGCGGCCGAGTCGAAGCGGGGCAGGCAGAGCCAGTCGACGGAACCGTCCAGGCCGACCAGGGCGGCGGTCTGCTCGTCGCCGATGAGGGCGTAGTCCTCGATACGGGGGTGCACGCAGTGCGGGTTCCCGCACCCCGGGCGGGACAATCCGGGGCGGGGGCCGGGCGGGTGAGGTGGCGTGCGGCGTGGCGGGCGGGCTGCGGGGGCGCGGCGCCTACACCGCCGCCGGCTGCGACTCCTCGGTGGTCCGCTCCTCGGCCTCGGCCTCGCGCCGGTCACGCAGCTCGCGCCGGACCAGGACCACCCAGCCGACCGGGACGCCCGCGGCGAACAGCCACCACTGGATGGCGTACGCGTAGTTCAGCGCCGCGTCCTCGTTGCCGGGCCTGCCGACCAGCTCCGGGGTGTCGCCCTTGGGCTCCGGCGCCGTCTGCGCGATGTAGCCGCCGAGCACCTGCGCGCCGAGGCGGCGTGCCTCCTGCGCGCTGTTGATCAGCATGACCTGCCGGTCGGGCAGCCCCTTGACGTTCTTGATTCCGCTGGCCGCGGTGGTCTCGTCGGGCATCAGCCGACCGGTGACGGTGGTCTCCCCGCGGGCCGGTGCGGGGATCTTGGGGAACGCGGTCTGGCTCGGACCGTCGGCGGGGATCCAGCCCCGGTTGACCAGCAGGACCTTGCCGTCGTCGAGGACGAACGGGGTCAGGACGTGGTAGCCGACCTCGTCGTCGGAGTTGGTGCGGCGGCGCACGACGACCTCGTCATCGGTGTCGAAACGGCCCTTCGCGGTCACGGTGTGGTAGCGCTCGCCGGTGGTGATGACGTGTCCGGGGGAGGTCAGCTTCTCCACCGGCACCGGCTCGGCGGACAGCGCGTTGGAGACCAGCTGGTTGCGGGCCGTGCGCTCCTCGTAGCGGTGCATCTGCCAGATGCCCAGCCTGATCATCGTGGGGATGAGAAGCAGGGCGACCAGCGTGAGGATCACCCACTGCCGGGACAGAAGGAAGCGGTACACCCCACGACCGTACAACTCGGTCGTGGGGTGCATCGCGGTGGGGGCCGCTTCGTACCGTTCGGGCCGTTCGGCGTCAGACCTTGTCGACGATGCCCGCCTTTCCCTCCGCGCGGGCGCAGTGGGCGCCGCAGTACCAGTGGCCCTCGACCTCGACGCCCTGCCCGATGATCTGCACCCGGCAGTGCTCGCAGAGGGGAGCCATGCGGTGGATCGCGCAGGCGAAGCAGTCGAAGACGTGCACCGAGCCCTGGGCGTGCACCTCGAAGGTCATTCCGTAGTTGTTGCCGCATACTTCACATGTCGCCATGCGCCACAGGGTGAGCCGTCCGTGCCGTGGGAGCGAGGCGACGCCGGGCGAGTCGCCCGGCAATCACCCGTCCGTACGGTCACCCCGAGGTGGCCGGCTCGACATCCCCGAGCAGCTGCCCGAACGCCGCCTCGTCGACGACCGGGGTGCCGTACTGCCGGGCCTTGACCACTTTCGAGGTGCCGGAGTCGGGGTCATTGGTGACCAGCAGGCTGGTCAGCCGGGAGACGCTGGTGGCGACGTGCAGCCCGGCCTCGGTCGCGCGGTCCTCCAGCAGGTCGCGCTCGACGGACGTGTCCCCGGAGAAGGCGACCCGCATGCCCTGTTTGAGCGGCCCGCCCTCTTGGTAGCGGCCCGGGTTCGGGTAGGGGCACGCGGGCCTCTTACGGGCGGGGCGCCAACTGGTCGGGCGGTAGCCGCCGTAGCCACCCGCGCCCGCCTGCTGCCCGATCCGGGGGGTGGCCGGGTCCGCCGACCACTCGGTCAGCGGCCGGCACTCGTGCAGGGGCAGCCGGACGCCACCGGTGGCCGCGGCCCTGAGGCTCGGCCGGAACGCCTCCGCCAGCACGCGCGCGTCGTCCAGCGCGTGGTGCGCCCGCTGCTGTACGACGCCGAAGTGCGCCGCGAGGGTCTCCAGCTTGTGGTTGGGCAGCGGCAGACCCAGCTCCTTGGACAGCGCGATGGTGCACAGCCGCTGCCGCACCGGGGCCTCGCGCTCCGCGCGCGCGTACTCCCGGGCGATCATCTGCCAGTCGAAGACGGCGTTGTGAGCGACCAGCACCCGGCCGTCGAGCCGGGCCGAGAACTCCTCGGCGATGTCCTCGAAGAGGGGCGCGCTCTCCAGCACGTCGTTCGTCAGACCGTGGATCCACACGGGCCCCGGGTCGCGCTCCGGGTTGACCAGCGTGTACCAGTGGTCCTCGACCTCGCCGCGCTCGTCCAGGCGGTAGACGGCCGCGGAGATTATCCGGTCGTGGCGGGCGAGGCCGGTGGTCTCCACGTCAACGACCGCGTATCCCTTCGGATACGCGGCCGGCCATACCGTGGCGGAGGACGCTGCGGTCGTGAGGTCTTCGAGCATGGTCCCTGAGGATACGGGCCACGACTGACAGCACCGTCCCGTACCCGTCCGTCAGGTACCGGGCCCCGCCCGCCTGTTCGGGTCCCGGCGGGAGGGCCGTACCGTCGCGCGCCGAAGTCCCTTTGCCGGGTGGGAGGTTCGGCCCGGGCCGCAACCGCCGCAGACCCGGCTTGGGGTTCGCACGCGGCACGCGTTTCCGTCTCCTGACGCCGGTCCGCGTCGGTGCGGGGCGGCCGACCGCGGGAGTGCGATCCTCCGGATGTGACCGAACCCACTCATGACGAGGCCCACGGCGGAGCGCTCGGCGCGCGCCTCAACTGGCTGCGTGCGGCGGTCCTGGGCGCGAACGACGGCATCGTCTCCACCGCCGGTCTCGTGGTCGGCGTGGCCGGCGCCACGGCGAACCGCTCCACCCTGTTCACGGCCGGCCTCGCGGGTCTGCTGGCCGGTTCCCTGTCGATGGCGGCGGGGGAGTACGTGTCCGTCTCCACCCAGCGCGACTCGGAGAAGGCGGCCCTGGCGCTGGAGCGGCGGGAGTTGCGCGAGCAGCCCGAGGCCGAGCTGGAGGAGCTGACCCAGCTGCTGGCGGAACGCGGGCTCACCCATGAGGTGGCCCGGGAAGCCGCCGTCCAGTTGACGGAACGCGACGCGCTGCGGGCGCACGCGCGCGTGGAGCTCGGCATCGACCCGGACGAGCTCACCAACCCGTGGCACGCGGCGTGGGCGAGCTTCCTCGCGTTCACGGTCGGGGCCTTGCTGCCGCTGCTGGCGATCGTCCTGCCGTCCGCGGACTGGAGAGTGCCGGTCACGGTGGTGTCGGTCCTCGCCGCGCTCACCCTGACCGGCTGGAGCAGCGCCCGGCTGGGGGCGGCCAGACCGGGCCGGGCGATGCTGCGCAATGTCACGGGCGGCGCGCTCGCGATGGGGGTGACCTACGCGGCGGGCGCGTTGCTGGGGGCGGCGGGGCTGTGACCCTCAGCTCCAGTTGGCGGCGTCCGACCCCCAAGGCCCCGGAGGTCGCGTCCAGTCGGCCGGCCCGCCCGCGAAGGAGACGGGCGAGCGCGCGTACCGCAGCCGCCCGAGCCCGCTGTCCGACTCGGCCAGCCACGGCCCCGGCCCGTCGTACGGCGTACCGCCCGCGGTGCCTTCCGCGTCGCCCGGCCTGAGGTCACGCAGCAACCACTCAGCCGTACGTGCCAACGCCACCCGTACGACACGGCTGCCCCCGTCGTACGACTGCTCGGTCACCGCCCGCAGTACGGCCGCCGCCAGCAGGTACCCCGTTCCGTGGTCCAGTGCCTGGGCGGGCAGCGCGCCCGGCCGCTCGACCGACCCCTCGAGCGCGGCGATCCCGGTGGCCACCTGCACCAGACTGTCGAACCCGCGTCGCCCGGCCCACGGCCCGTACCCGCCCCACGCCGACAACTGCGCCACGACCACCCCGGGCCGTCGCTCGGCGAGAGCCCGCGCCGACAACCCGAACCGGTCCAGGGCGCCCGGCCGGTACCCGGTGACGACCACGTCGGCCGCCGCGAGCAGTTCCTCGAAGGTCCGCCGGTCGGCCGCGAGGTCGAGGGTGGCGGACCGCTTCCCGAACCCTGTGTCGGCGTGCTGGTCGGGGAGTTCGGGCAGTCGCGGCGGGTCCACGCGCAGCACGTCCGCGCCCAGCAGGGCCAGGGTGCGGGTGGCCACCGGGCCGGCGATGACCCGGGTCAGGTCCAGGACGCGCAGGCCGGCGGCGGGCAGCAGGGGAGCGCCGGCGTCCAGGGGAGCGAGCAGGCGCGGTGGCGTGACGTCCGTCCGTTCGCGCTCCACGAGGGGCCGGGCGGCCACCGCGGCCCGCTGTGGGTGCGCGGCCCATGCGTCGGGTGTGCGCAGGGCGACGGCGAGGCCCCCCGCGGCGTACACGGCCTCCTCGACCTCCAGGGCGGACCGCTCGGCCAGCGCGGTCTCCACCGAGGGCCGCTCCTCGGACAGTCCCAGTGCGGCGAGCAGTCGCCGCCGGTGATGCGGGTAGTTGGCGTGGGTGCGCACCCACCCGTCCGCCGTCCGCCAGAACCGGGACAGCGGCGCGAAGGCGACCGGGGCCCGCCCGTCCACCAGCAGATGCCGCTCACTGACGAACGCGGTCGCGACGGCCCCGTCGTCCACCCGCACCCGGGGCACCTCCGACAGCCCGGCCCGTCGCGCCCCGAGCTCGGCGGCGGCCAGGGCGCACGCCCCCACGCAGGCCCGCGCCAACTCCCGTACGGGCAGGCGCCCTTGCAGAGCGCCTGCCCGCTCGACGGTCGACACGCGGGAGAGGTGGGCGGGATCGCCGCCCACCGCGGCCCATGCGGACTTGATCGTAGTCATGACTGCACTATGCAGTATTGACTCGATCAATATATGAACCTACCTGGTCACCGCGTCCAGCGCGTCCACCACGCCCCAGCCGTAGAAGCTGTTGCGGTTCTTCGATCCCTCGCACACCGCGTCGACCTTGCCGTCCCCGTTGATGTCGTACGGCTTCGTGCACGGCGTCGCGTCCGCCTCGGCGTACAGCAGGGCCTTCACCAGGGCCGGAGAGGCGTGCGGGTGCGTCGACTTGATCAACGCGGCGACGGCCGCCACGTGCGGGCTCGCCATCGACGTACCCGCCATGTAGCCCCACTTGCCGCCGGGCAGCGTGCCCAGGATCCTGCCGTCCGTCGCGGGCGCCTCAGGCTTCTGGTAGGCCGTCGAGTCGCCGCCGGGAGCGGCCACGTCGATGATCCCCAGACCGTGGTTGGAGAAGGACGACTTGATGCCCTTCGCACCGGTCGCCGCGACCGTCACCACACCCGGCAACTGGGTCGGGATGTCAAGGCACTTCGACGGGTCGACCACCCGGTCCGAGGGCGTGCCGTCGTTCGGCGAGGACGGGTCGGTGATCTCGTCGGCCGCGAGGTCGTAGTTCTCGTTGCCGGCCGCGGCGACATTGACCGTGCCCTTCTTCTCCGCGTACCGCGAGGCCCGCGAGACGGCCTCCACCAGCGCCTTCTGGTCCGGGTCGTCGGTGCAGTTGAAGTACCAGGGGTCGGTGTAATAGCTGTTGTTGGTGACGTCCACGCCGTGCGTCGCCGCCCACATGAAGCCGCAGACCACGGCCTCCGTGTAGAAGTAGCCGTCGGTGGTGGACACCTTGATGCCGGAGACCTTCACCCCGGGCGCCACGCCGGTCATGCCGACGCCGTTCTTCGCGGCCGCGATCTCACCGGCCACGTGCGTGCCGTGCGGGCTCTCCGCCGAGCTCGGCCGCCACGCCCCGTCGGTCGTGTCCGGCTTGCCCGTCACACAGTTGACCGACGCGGCCCGGTCGAAGTTCGGCGCGATGTCGGGGTGGGTGTCGTCGACGCCGGTGTCGATCACGCCGACCGTCACCTTGCGGCTGCCCAGCGACTTCTCGTGCGCCTTGTCCGCCTTGATGGCCGCCAGGTCCCACTGCTGGGACTCCAGCGGGTCCTGCCCGGCGGCGGACTTGGCCTCCGCGGCGGCGACCTCCGTCGCGCTGAGCGTCTTCGGCGTCCCCAGGTCGGTCGTCGACTGCGCGGGCAGCGGAGCGTTGCGCGTGTTGCCGACCGAGTCGACCCCCCGCACCTTGCGGACCGTCTTGGCGAAGTCCGGGTTCGACGAGTGGACGACGACCACGCCTATCTGGTCGTACGACGTCACGATCGTGCCGCCGGCCTCGGCGACAGCCTTCTTCACCTGCGCCGAAGGCCCGTGCCCGGGGCGGACGTTGACGACGTAGCTGAGCGCGGACGCGTCCGCCCCCGTGACCGAGGCGAGGACGTCGTTCACGGCGCCGGTGACATCGGCGACGGGCGCGTCGGCCGCGGCCGCGGTGTTGGGCAGGAACGCCACCGCTGTGGCCATGGCCATGCCGAGCGGGACGGTGAGCGCTCGGCGGTAACGCGGGTGAGGCGCGGTCATGGTGTCAGGGTCTCCAGTTCGTTGGCGGTACGAGCGAGCCGTTCGGGATGTCCGAAGCGGCGGGGACGCCCCGGCGAAGGGACGTCAGGGGAAAGGGATGCCATGGGGCAGCGGGCTACTTCACCGCGCGCAGCGCGTTGACGATGCCGGACCCGTAGAAGCCGTTGACGTGCTTGCCGCCCTCGCACACCGCGTCCTGCGTTCCGTCGCCGTCCTGGTCGTAGGAGGCCGGGCAACCGGGGTTGTCCGCCTGCGCCTTGAGCAGCGCCCGCAGTACGGCCGGGGTGGCGTGCGGATACTTCGACTTCAGCAGCGCGGCGACACCGGCGGCGTGCGGCGAGGCCATCGACGTGCCCTGCAGGAAGGCGTACTCGCCGTTCGGCATCGTCGACAGGATGCGGCCGTCCTTCGACGGGGTGTCCGGCAGCTGGTACTTCCGGTCACCGCCCGGCGCCGCGACGTCCACGACACCCTTGCCGTACGAGGAGTAGTACGACTTGAGGTTCTGTACGCCCGTAGCGCTGACGGTGACGACACCCGGCAACTGCGTCGGCACGTCGAAGCACTCGTGCGGGTCGATGGTCCGCTCGACCGGCGTGGAGTCGTCGGGGCTGGTGTCGTCGAGGATCGCGTCGGAGTCCAGGTCGTGGTTGGAGTTGCCCGCCGACGCCAGGTTGAGCGTGCCCTTCTTCTGGGCGTACAGCTGCGCCCTGTTGACCGCGTCGACGATGGCCTTCTGGTCTGGATCGTCCATGCAGTTGTACATCCACGGATCAACGTAGTAGCTGTTGTTCGTGATCTCCACGCCGTGGTCGGCGGCGAACACGAAGGCGCACACCACGCTCTCGGGGTAGAAGAGGCCGTTGTCCGGGTCGCTCACCTTGATGCCGGCGACCTTGACCCCGGGCGCCACTCCGGCGACGCCGATGCCGTTGCGGGCCGCGGCGATCTCACCGGCCACGTGCGTGCCGTGGTAGTCCTCCGCGGTGTAGGGGCGCCAGGCACCGGCGCTGGTGTCCGCGACGCCGCCGACGCAGTTGGCCGACTGGCCGGCGGAGAAGTTCGGGGCGAGGTCGGGGTGGGTGTCGTCGACGCCGGTGTCGATCACGGCGACGGTCACCTTGCGGCTGCCCGGGTTGATCTTCGCGGCCCGGTCGGCGCCGATCGCGCGCAGGTCCCACTGGTCGGCCTCGAGCGGCTCGCTGTCCGGCGTGCGGGCGGAGGCGCTCGCCACCTTCGCCGCCTGCTCCTTCGTCAGGAACCGGGCCGCGCCCTCGTCCGTCGTCCCCGCCGCGGTCAGCGGCGTGGTCCGGGTGGCGCCCGCCGACTGCACCCCGCGAACGGCCCGTATCTCCTTGCCGAAGGCGGGGTTCGACGAGTGGGCGACGATCACGCCGATCTTCTCGTACGTGGTCACGACGGTGCCGCCGGCCGCCGTGACGGCCTTCTGCACCGACGCGATCGTGCGGTGGTCCAGCCTGGTGTTGACGACATACGCCAAGGCGGGCGCGTCCGTCGCGCGGGCCGAACTCTCCACACTGGGCGCGGCCGACGCCGCCGCGGGCAGGAAGCCGAGCGAGGCCGTCAGCGAGAGGACGAGAGGGACGGCGAGGGCGAGACGGCGTCTGGAACGCAGATGAGGCATGGGGTCTCCACTTCATCCGGGAACGCATCCGGCAACAGGACCGGAAACGGGACCGGCCCGAGGCACAGGTGGTGCTCGGGCAGGTACATGACGGGTGGTGCTGGCCCGAAGCTATCTTCCGAAGTCGCTGGCCAGCAATGACTTACCTGAGGTGACTTCACAAAGACGGCCTCGTTGTTGAACCGGTCCTTGCGCGCCGCCGTGACCTTGGACAGGGAGCGCGAGGACACGCGCCCCCGATCCCCGTCACAACCGCATCCGCAACGCGAGGAGACTCCGTGGCCACCGACGCACCGCCACCCTCGAAAGAGACACACAAACTCCCCTCACCCGAGGAGTTCACCGAGGTGCAGAAGAGCGCGGAGTTCGGTGAACTGCGCCGCTCCCACCGCTCGTTCGCCTTCCCGCTGACCATCGGCTTCATCGCCTGGTACCTGCTGTACGTCCTGCTGTCGAACTACGCGGGCGACTTCATGGGCACCAAGCTCTTCGGCAACATCAACGTGGCCCTCGTCCTCGGCATCGCCCAGTTCCTCACCACGTTCCTCATCGCCTGGTGGTACTCGCGGCACGCCGCCGCGCAGCTCGACCCCAAGGCCGAGGCCATCAAGACCCGAATGGAGGGCGGCGCATGAGCCCCGCGATCACCCTGGCGGCCGGTGAGGCAAGCGAGCACCGGCCACTGATCATCTCCCTGTTCGCCGTGTTCGTCGTCGCGACCCTCGTCATCACCGTGTGGGCGGGCCGCCAGACCAAGGACGCCGCCGACTTCTACGCCGGCGGCCGCCAGTTCAGCGCCTTCCAGAACGGCCTCGCGGTCTCCGGCGACTACATGTCCGCCGCGTCCTTCCTCGGCATCGCGGGCGCCATCGCCCTGTTCGGATACGACGGCTTCCTCTACTCCATCGGCTTCCTGGTCGCCTGGCTGGTGGCCCTGCTGCTGGTCGCGGAACCGCTGCGCAACTCCGGCCGCTACACCATGGGTGACGTGCTCGCGTACCGCATGCGCCAGCGCCCGGTCCGTACCGCCGCCGGCACCTCCACCATCGTCGTCTCGATCTTCTACCTGCTGGCCCAGATGGCGGGCGCGGGTGTCCTCGTCTCGCTGCTGCTCGGCATCACCTCCGACGCGGGCAAGATCGGCATCGTCGCCCTGGTCGGCGTCCTGATGATCGTGTACGTCTCCATCGGCGGTATGAAGGGCACCACCTGGGTCCAGATGGTCAAGGCCGTGCTGCTCATCGGCGGCACCATCCTGATCACCTTCCTGGTGCTCCTGAAGTTCAACTTCAACATCTCCGACCTGCTGGGCACGGCGGCCGAGAACAGCGGCAAGGGCTCGGCCTTCCTGGAGCCGGGCCTCCAGTACGGCGCGACCGGCACCACCAAGCTGGACTTCATCTCCCTCGGCATCGCCCTGGTGCTCGGCACCGCCGGCCTGCCGCACATCCTGATCCGCTTCTACACGGTGCCCAACGCCAAGGCCGCGCGGAAGTCCGTGAACTGGGCCATCGGCATCATCGGCGGCTTCTACCTGATGACCATCGCCCTCGGCTTCGGTGCCGCGGCGCTGATCTCCCAGGACGAGATCATCGCCTCCAACCCGTCCGGCAACACGGCGGCGCCCCTGCTCGCCCTGCACCTCGGCGGCGTCGACTCGACGTGGGGCGCGATCCTGCTCGCCACCATCTCGGCGGTGGCCTTCGCGACGATCCTCGCCGTGGTCGCCGGCCTGACACTGGCCTCGTCCTCGTCGTTCGCCCACGACATCTACGCGAACGTCATCAAGAAGGGCAAGGCCACCGAGAAGGAGGAGATGAGGGCAGCCCGGCTGGCGACCATCGGCATCGGTGCCGTCTCCATCCTCCTGGGCGCCCTCGCGCGCGACCTGAACGTCGCCGGCCTGGTCGCCCTGGCCTTCGCGGTCGCGGCCTCCGCCAACCTGCCGACGATCCTCTACAGCCTGTTCTGGAAGCGGTTCACCACCCAGGGCGCCCTGTGGTCGATCTACGGCGGCCTGGTCGTTTCCGTCTTCCTGGTGCTGTTCTCGCCGGTCGTCTCCGGTGACCCGAAGGCGATGTTCCCCGACGTCGACTTCGCCTGGTTCCCGCTGAAGAACCCGGGCATCATCTCGATCCCGTTCGGTTTCCTGATGGGCTGGCTCGGCACGGTCCTGTCCAAGGAGGAGCCGGACGCCGCCAAGTACGCCGAGCTGGAGGTCCGGTCCCTGACCGGCACCGGCGCCCACTGATCCGGCCCCGATCCGCCCCCTGAGCGGCCGCGTCGCAGCCCCTGCGACGCGGCCGCTTCGTCCCTCGGGGGAATCGGGCTCTTTCGATGTCAGTAGTGTCGCGTAGGCTCGCAGGTGTCGGGAAATTGTTGATCCGCGAGGGAGGGGGCCCACGTGCTCATCGACACCTACGGCCGGGCGGCCACCGATCTGAGGGTCTCGCTGACCGACCGGTGCAACCTGCGCTGCACCTACTGCATGCCCGAGGAGGGCCTGCAGTGGCTGGCCAAGCCGGACCTGCTCACGGACGACGAGATCGTCCGCCTGATCGACATCGCCGTCACCACCCTCGGTATCGAGGAGGTCCGCTTCACCGGCGGCGAACCACTGCTCCGCCCGGGCCTGGTCGGCATCGTCGAGCGGGTCGCCGCCCTGGAGCCGCGCCCCCAGATGTCCCTCACCACCAACGGCATCGGCCTCCAGCGCACGGCGCCGGCTCTGAAGGCGGCCGGCCTTGACCGGGTCAACGTCTCCCTGGACACCCTGCGACCGGACGTCTTCAAGACCCTCACCCGCAGGAACCGCCACCAGGACGTCATCGCGGGCCTGGAAGCCGCCCGCGACGCGGGCCTGACCCCGGTCAAGGTCAACACGGTCCTGATGCCTGGCCTCAACGAGGACGAGGCACCCGACCTGCTGGCCTGGGCGGTGGAACACGACTACGAGCTGCGCTTCATCGAGCAGATGCCGCTGGACGCCCAGCACGGCTGGAAGCGCGACGGAATGATCACCGCCGGAGACATCCTCGCCTCCCTGCGCACCCGCTTCGAACTGACCGCGGAGGGCTCCGACGAGCGCGGCTCGGCCCCCGCCGAGCGCTGGATCGTGGACGGCGGTCCGCACCGCGTCGGTGTCATCGCGTCCGTCACCCGCCCGTTCTGCGCGGCCTGCGACCGCACCCGCCTGACGGCCGACGGCCAGATACGCACCTGTCTGTTCGCCCGTGAGGAGACCGACCTGCGCGCGGCCCTGCGCTCGGACGCCCCCGACGAGGAGATCGCCCGCATCTGGCGCCTCGCGATGTGGGGCAAGAAGGCGGGCGCCGGCCTGGACGACCCGACGTTCGTCCAGCCGGACCGGCCGATGTCCGCGATCGGCGGCTAGGACCTGGGACCTGGGTTGTGAGACCAGGTCCCTAGGAGCCTTCGCGGGCTGTCCAGTCCGCGAAGGACACCACGTCCTTCAGGAAGCCCCGCACCCCGAGGAACTGCGACAGATGCTCCCGGTGCTCCTCGCACGCCAGCCATGTCTTGCGGCGCTCCGGCGGATGGAGCTTCGGGTTGTTCCAGGCCAGCACCCACAGGGCGGCGGCACGGCAGCCCTTGGCGGAACAGATCGGCGCATCAGGATCAGGGACCATCACAGCCCGACCCTAACCCGATCGGTGGACAGAAAAGGCGACGCCGAGCAGCCACGGGGGGAGCTGCCCGGCGTCGGTCTGTCGCTCCGACGGGGGATGCGGAGCGCTTACGAAGTATGTCACGGGTAACCCGTCGCCCGGCACCGGAACAACGTGATTGATCTGAGCTTTTCTTGAGCTTGGTGGGGGACTGACTTCCGGTTGCGCGGCGCCCGACGGGGACGCGCCATGATCACGCCCGCTCGTGTGGCTCGTTCCGCACACCCTGCCCGGAGTCCGCCTTGACGTCTTCCGCGCGGGGTTCCGCGCCGGGTTCCGCGGACCCCTCATCGGTGCTCGGCGGTGTGATCATCGGCCGCGTCGGCACGGTCACGAACGTGGACGGCAGCGACGGCGCGTTCTCCCGCCCCGCGTTGGCGACGACCACGGCGATGTACGGCAGGACCGCGCCCAGCACCAGCGCGACGATCGCGACGTGCCGTTCCACGTTCCAGAGAGTCGCCGCGAGGATCACCGACACCGTACGGATCGTCATCGAGATGACGTACCGGCGCTGCCGTCCCCGCACGTCCTCCTCGAGCCCCGTCCGGGCGCCGGTGATCCGGAACACCTGGGCGTTGCCACCGCCATGCTGCTTCCGCATCACATTCCACCATCCGCCCGCATCGGCCCTCCCCGCCCCGACGCCCGGCCCGCCCCCGGTCGAGGAGCAGTGCCCGAACACCTCCACGGTACGCCGCGGCTGCGCAGCCCACGAGGTCGGGTCGCCTCCCATCAGGACGGACGGCTTCGGCCGTATCGCGTACGGCACCACCCGACATGCGGCGTACCGCAGTCGGGCCGACACTGGGCGTAATGCTCACGTCGAGCCGTACGAGGAGGCAGCCATGGGCTGGTTGTGGGCGATCATCGTGGGATTCGTGCTGGGTCTGATCGCCAAGGCCATCATCCCCGGGAAGCAGCACAGCCCCCTCTGGCTGACCACCATCTGCGGCATCCTCGGAGCGATCGTCGGCAACGCGATCGCCCGTGCGGCCGGCGTCGAGGCCACGTCCGGCATCGACTGGTGGCGGCACCTCTTCCAGATCGTCGCCGCGGTCGTCATCGTCGCCCTGGGCGACATGGCGTACATGGCGACACTGGGCAAGAGGAAACAACAGGCGTGAGGGAAGCGGCCCGATAGGGGCGCGGGGAACTGCGCGACAAGCCACGACGAAGCGGCAGTCGCCAGTGAACCCGCGCCCCGACGGCGTTCTACGCGCCGATGACCTCAACGGCGGCGAGGTTCTTCTTCCCCCGCCGCAGCACCAGCCAGCGCCCGTGCAGCAGGTCCTCCTTGGCGGGGACGGCGTCCTCGGCGGCCACCTTCGCGTTGTTCACGTAGGCACCGCCCTCCTTGACCGTCCGGCGGGCGGCCGACTTGCTGGCGACCAGGCCGACCTCGGCGAACAGGTCGACGACCGGAGCGAGCTCGGTGACCTGGATGTGCGGCACCTCGGAGAGGGCCGCGGTCAGCGTCCTCTCGTCGAGCTCCGCCAGCTCGCCCTGACCGAAAAGGGCCCTGGACGCGGCGATCACGGCGGCCGTCTGGTCGGCGCCGTGCACCAGCGTGGTCAGCTCCTCGGCCAGCGCGCGCTGAGCGGCGCGAGCCTGCGGACGCTCCTCGGTCTGCTTCTCCAGTGCCTCCAGCTCCTCACGGGACTGGAAGGACAGGATCCGCATGTACGTCGAGATGTCCCGGTCGTCCACGTTCAGCCAGAACTGGTAGAACGCGTACGGCGTCGTCATCTCCGGGTCGAGCCAGACGGCGCCGCCCTCGGTCTTGCCGAACTTGGTGCCGTCCGCCTTGACCATCAGGGGCGTCGCCAGGCAGTGCGCCTCGGCCTCGGGCTCCAGCTTGTGGATCAGGTCGAGCCCCGCCGTGAGGTTGCCCCACTGGTCGCTGCCGCCCTGCTGGAGCGTGCAGCCGTAGCGGCGGTACAGCTCCAGGAAGTCCATGCCCTGGAGCAGCTGGTAGCTGAACTCCGTGTAGCTGATGCCCTCCTGGGACTCCAGGCGCCGGGCGACCGAGTCCTTGGTGAGCATCTTGTTGACGCGGAAGTGTTTGCCGATGTCACGGAGGAACTCGATCGCGGACAGGCCGGCCGTCCAGTCCAGGTTGTTCACCATCACCGCGGCGTTCTCGCCCTCGAAGGACAGGAACGGCTCGATCTGCCCGCGCAGCCTGCTCACCCAGTTCGCGACCGTCTCCGGGTCGTTCAGCGTGCGCTCGGCCGTGGGGCGGGGGTCGCCGATCTGGCCGGTCGCCCCGCCCACCAGGGCCAGCGGACGCAGACCCGCCTGCTGGAGCCGGCGCATGGTGAGCACCTGCACCAGGTGGCCGACGTGGAGACTGGCCGCGGTCGGGTCGAAACCGCAATAGAACGTGACGGGACCGTCCGCGAGCGCCTTGCGCAAAGCGTCCTCGTCAGTGGACAGGGCCCACAGCCCACGCCACTTCAGCTCGTCGACGATGTCCGTCACGGTTCTCGTATCTCCTTGGATGACCTTCGGGCCGTCGGGTGACAGCCGCCTACGAGGTTATACGCCCTGACTGACAGAGCTCATATTGAAATCGGGGATCCGCAGCGCGGGCATCGCGGCCCTGGTGAACCAGTCGCTCCACTCCCTCGGCAGGGTCTTCTCGGTGCGCCCGGCCTCGGCGGCCCGGCCCAGCAGATCGACCGGGGACTCGTTGAACCGGAAGTTGTTGACCTCGCCGCTCACCTCGCCGTTCTCCACGAGATACACGCCGTCCCGGGTCAGGCCGGTGAGCAGCAGCGTCGCCGGGTCGACCTCGCGGATGTACCAGAGGCAGGTCAGCAGCAGCCCGCGCTCGGTGTTCGCGACCATCTCCTCCAGGGAGCGGTCCTCGCCCCCGTCGAGGATGAGGTTGTCGATCCCCGGCGCGACCGGCAGACCGGTCAGCTCAGCGCTGTGCCGGCTGGTCAGCAGGTTGCTCAGCTCTCCCCGGCGCACCCACTCGGTGGCCGTGAGGGGCAGACCGTTGTCGAAGACCGACTGGTCGCCGCCGGAGGTGTGCGCGAGCACGAAGGGCGCGGACTCCAGACCCGGCTCGTTCGGATCACTGCGCAGCGTCAGCGGCAGCTCGGTCAGCTTCTCGCCCACGCGGGTGCCGCCGCCGGGCTGGGAGAACACCGTGCGCCCCTCGACCGCGTCCCGGCCGGACCCCGACCACATCTGGTAGATCAGCAGGTCCGCCACGGCGGTCGGCGGCAGCAGCGTCTCGTATCGTCCGGCGGGCAACTCGATCCGCCGCTCCGCCCAGCCGAGGCGGACGGCGAGTTCGGCGTCCAGCGCCGCCGGGTCGACGTCCTTGAAGTCCCGGGTGGAGCGCCCCGCCCACGCCGACCGTGTCCGGTCCGGCGACTTGGCGTTCAGCTCCAGCGTGCCGTTGGGCTGGTCGTGCCGCAGCCGCAGTCCGGTGGAGGTGCCGAGGTAGCTGGAGACCAGTTCGTGGTTGGCGAAGCCGTACAACTCGCGGCCGCCGGCCCGGGCCCGAGCGAACGCCTCACCGAGCGCCGGCGCGAAGTCGGCGAACACGGCCGACGAGGTCTCGCCGGGCGCGTCCTGGAAGTCGGGGGACTCCGGTACGCCGGTGACCAGCGGCCGTGCGTCCTCGGCGGGCCCGGCACCGCGCGCGGCGGCCTCGGCGGCCCGCACCAGGGGCTCGAGTTCCGCCGCGGTCACGGCGGACCGCGACACCACCCCGGAGGCGGTGCCCTCCTGACCGTCGACGGTCGCGATGACGGTGAGGGTGCGTCCGCGCGTGACACCGTTGGTGGTGAGCGCGTTGCCCGCCCAGCGCAGGTTCGCGGTCGACCGCTCGTCGGCGATCACCACACAGCCGTCGGCCCGGGACAGTTCGAGGGCCCGCTCGACGATCTCGTGCGGCTTGTCCGCCGACGATGTGGTTCCGTTGGGCACACGAGGGCTCATCGACCGGCCTCCTGAGTCGTGTTGAGACCGTGCTGTCCCGGGGGACAACCCCCGGACCCCCGGCAGATCCTGGAGTTGACGTTCATCGACCGGCCTCCTGAGTCGTGTTGAGGATGTTGACGCCCTTGAAGAGAGCCGACGGGCAGCCGTGCGAGACCGCCGCGACCTGCCCCGGCTGGGCCTTGCCGCAGTTGAAGGCGCCGCCCAGCACATACGTCTGCGGCCCGCCCACCGCGGCCATAGAACCCCAGAAGTCGGTGGTCGTCGCCTGGTAGGCGACGTCCCGCAGCTGTCCGGTGATCCGCCCGTTCTCGATCTTGAAGAACCGCTGCCCGGTGAACTGGAAGTTGTAGCGCTGCATGTCGATCGACCAGGACCGGTCACCGACGACGTAGATCCCGCGGTCCACGCCTCCGATGAGATCCTCCGTGGCCATCCCGGCCGGGTCGGGCTGGAGCGACACGTTGGCCATCCGCTGCACGGGCACGTGCCCGGGGGAGTCCGCGAACGCGCATCCGTTGGACCGGTCGAACCCGGTCAGCCTCGCGATCCGCCGGTCCAGCTGGTAGCCGACGAGCGTGCCGTCCTTCACCAGGTCCCAGCTCTGGCCCTCCACGCCCTCGTCGTCGTACCCGATGGTCGCCAGGCCGTGCTCGGCGGTGCGGTCGCCGGTCACGTTCATCAGCTCGGAGCCGTAGCGCAGCTTGCCCAACTGGTCGAAGGTCGCGAAGGAGGTGCCGGCGTAGGCGGCCTCATAGCCCAGCGCACGGTCGAGTTCCGTCGCGTGTCCGATGGACTCGTGGATGGTCAGCCACAGGTTGGACGGGTCGACGACCAGGTCGTACAGCCCTGCCTCGACGCTCGGCGCGCGCATCTTCTCGGCGAGCAGCTCGGGAATCTGGTCGAGTTCGCTCTCCCAGTCCCAGCCGGTGCCCGTGAGGTACTCCCAGCCACGTCCCACCGGCGGTGCGATGGTCCGCATGGAGTCGAACTCGCCGCTCGACTCGTCCACCGACACGGCGGTCAGCTGCGGGTGCAGCCGGACGCGCTGCTGCGTGGTCACGGTCCCGGCCGTGTCGGCGTAGAACTTGTTCTCGTGCACGGTGAGCAGCGAGGCGTCGACATGGTCCACCCCGTTCGCCGCCAGCAGCCGCGCGCTCCAGTCGGCCAGCAGACCCGACTTCTCCTCGTCGGGCACGGTGAACGGGTCGATCTCGTACGACGAGACCCACGTCTTCTCGGCGTGCACGGGCTCGTCGGCCAGCTCCACCCTCTCGTCCGACCCGGCCGCCTTGATCACCTGCGCGGCCAGCTTGGCCATCTGCACGGCCTGCGACGCGACCTTGGCGGCGGCGTCGAGGCTCAGATCCACCCCGGACGCGAACCCCCAGCTGCCGCCGTGCACCACCCGCACCGCGTACCCGAGGTCGGTGGTGTCCGACGATCCGGAGGGCTTGGCGTCCCGCAGCCGCCAGGACGCGCTGCGCACCCGCTCGAACCGGAAGTCCGCGTGCTGCGCGCCGAGGGCGCGGGCGCGGGCGAGGGCGGCGTCGGCGAGGGCGCGTAGAGGGAGTGCCGTGAAGGCTTCGTCGATGCTATGAGGCACCTGCGTCTCTTTCTGTCGACGTGATGGTCGTGATCGTGGTCCGTGGTCGTGGTCCGTGGTCGCTCCGATCATGTCGTGCCGTCCCGCCCGCGGACCATACGTTTCCGACCGGCAGCCGCAGGTTTCTGTAGGGACCCGACAGCGCGGCCGGTAAGCCACTGTGGGCGCCCGATTGTCCGCGCGCGGGCCGCGACCGATAGGTTTTCGGGGAGAAGCCGCCTGTCATCCAGGTGTCCGGGCGGGTGTGTCCGACCGCTATCGAAAGGGTGATCCGTTGAGCCGCTCGGTTCTCGTCACCGGAGGCAACCGGGGCATCGGCCTCGCCATCGCCCGCGCGTTCGCCGACGCCGGCGACAAGGTCGCCATCACGTACCGCTCGGGCGAGCCGCCGGCCGCCCTGACGGAACTTGGCTGCCTCGCCGTCAAGTGCGACATCACCGACTCCGAGCAGGTGGAGCAGGCCTACAAGGAGATCGAGGCCGAGCAGGGCCCGGTCGAGGTCCTGATCGCCAACGCCGGCATCACCAAGGACCAGCTCCTGATGCGGATGTCCGAGGAGGACTTCACCTCGGTCATCGACACCAACCTCACGGGCACCTTCCGCGTGGTCAAGCGCGCCAACCGCGCCATGCTGCGCGCCAAGAAGGGCCGTGTCGTACTGATCTCCTCGGTGGTCGGGCTCTACGGCTCCCCGGGGCAGGCGAACTACGCCGCCTCCAAGGCCGCCCTGGTCGGCTTCGCCCGCTCCCTCGCCCGTGAGCTGGGCTCCCGCAACCTCACCTTCAACGTCGTCGCACCCGGCTTCGTCGACACCGACATGACGAAGACCCTCACCGAAGAGCAGCGCGCCGGCATCGTGTCGCAGGTGCCGCTCGGCCGGTACGCGCAGCCGGAGGAAATCGCCGCGGCGGTGCGGTTCCTCGCCTCGGACGAAGCCTCGTACATCACTGGAGCCGTCATCCCCGTTGACGGCGGACTGGGAATGGGTCACTGATCACCATGAGCGGAATCCTCGAGGGCAAGCGCGTCCTGATCACCGGTGTGCTGACGGAGGCATCCATCGCCTTCCACACCGCAAGGCTGGCCCAGGAGCAGGGCGCCGAGGTCATCCTGACCGCGTTCCCGCGGCCCACGCTGACCGAGCGCATCGCGAAGAAGCTGCCGAAGCCCACCAAGGTCATCGAGCTCGACGTCACCAACGACGAGCACCTCGGCCGGCTCGCCGACATCGTCGGTGAGGAGCTCGGCGGGCTCGACGGCGTCGTCCACTCCATCGGCTTCGCGCCGCAGGACGCGCTCGGCGGCAACTTCCTCAACACGCCGTTCGAGTCGGTCGCCACGGCCATGCACGTCTCGGCGTACTCCCTGAAGTCGCTGACCATGGCCTGCCTGCCGCTCATGCAGAACGGCGGCTCCGTCGTCGGCCTCACCTTCGACGCGCAGTACGCCTGGCCGCAGTACGACTGGATGGGCCCCGCCAAGGCCGCCCTGGAGGCCACCAGCCGCTACATGGCGCGCGACCTGGGCAAGCAGAACATCCGCTGCAACCTCGTCTCCGCGGGCCCGCTCGGCTCGATGGCCGCCAAGTCCATCCCGGGCTTCGCCGAGCTGGCCTCCGTGTGGGACAACCGCGCCCCGCTGGAGTGGGACCTCAAGGACCCCGAGCCGGCCGGCAAGGGCGTCGTCGCGCTGCTGAGCGACTGGTTCCCGAAGACCACGGGCGAGATCGTCCACGTGGACGGCGGACTGCACGCTGTCGGCGCGTGACACCACCGCCGCGACACGCTTGATGGGTGCGGGCTCGCTGTCCTTCCGGACGCGGGCCCGCACCCATCAGCCGTTCGGCCCCCTCGACCGGGCGCACAGCGGCCACGACCGCGCACTCTGGAGTAGGCGTTCACCACACGCCCCCCTCCCCAGCCCGGCCGAGGAGGTCCCCTTGTGTGCCTGTCCCGAAGCCTGGCCCCACTGACCGTCGCGGTCTGTCTCGTGCTGTCCCTGTCGTACGACGCGATGCCGTACGACGCCACGCCGTACGAAGCGGTGCGGCACGCGCGTGTGCAGGTACGGAAGGGCGCGGTCCCGGAGCCGTTCGGCGCCACCTGCCGCAGCCGGATCACCGGCTCCCGGGTGACCGCCTACTGCCACAACCCCTATGTGCCGGTCGATTTCGTCAGCCTGCACATCGAATGCGACCGCTGGTGGGACATCGACGGTGACGGCGCCGAGGTCGCGGCAGGGCCCGCCCAGACCGTGCGGCTGACCGGCCGCTGCTGGAAGGAGGTCCGGAGGGTGTGGGTCAGCCACCGCCGGGAGCCCCGGCAGCCGCAGGACCGGCCGGAGCGCTGAACCGGCCCGGGCGGCACAGGAACGGATAGCTCGCGGCCTCCGCAGCCGCCGCGGGCGCGTCACCCGCGCGGATCGCGTCGACCAGCCGTGCGTGGTCCATGTGCGCCTGAGGCGTCAGCTCCGCGCCGACGTCCTCACGCAGCCAGTCCCGCAGCACCTCGCCCAGATCGGCGTACATCGCGGACATCACGTCGTTGTGGGAGGCGGCCACCACCGCCAGGTGGAAGGTCGCGTCCGCCGTCACGAACGCCTCCGTGTCGCCGGAGTCCCAGGCCTCCTCGCGTCGCACCAGGAGCGCGTCGAGCTGCTTGAGGTCCTTCTCGGTGCGCCGTTCGGCGGCGAGCCGCGCGGCCGACGACTCCAGCGTGGAGCGCAGCTCGGCGATGTGCCGGGGGTCGGCGTCCGCGAAGCGGCGGTGCATCACCCCCGCCAGCTCGCTGGTCGCCACGACATAGGTGCCCGAGCCCTGACGGATGTCCAGCAGGCCGTTGTGCGCGAGCGCGCGGACGGCCTCGCGGACCGTGTTGCGGGCGACCCCGAGCTGCTCGACCAGCTCCGGCTCCGTCGGGATCCGCGAGCCGACCGGCCACTCGCCCGACGTGATCTGGTGCCGCAGCGCGGCGATGACCTGCTCGGACAGTGCCGACCGGCGGGGATGGCTCAGGGGCATGGCACAACACCTTCGCACGGGCGGGGCCGACAGAAGCGACCCGGGAGTGGACAACCAATCATCCTATGATTCTATGATGGGCCACATGCCAAGCGAGGAAACCCGGACGACGAAGGCCCCGAACGTCAGCCATCCGCCCCGCGTACCAGGTCCACGCGGGTCGGCCCCGAGCGACTTCCAGAAAGCCGCCGCACCCGTCGGCGACACCTCGCGCGCGTGGGCTACTCGCCTGGTCGTCGTCGGCATCGTGCTCTCCGCCCTGAACCTGCGCCCCGCCATCACCAGTCTCGGCGCGCTCCTCGAAGAGGTCCGCGACGGACTCGGCATGAGCGGCGGCGTGGCCGGACTCCTCACCTCCGTACCTCCGCTGTGTTTCGCCGTCTTCGGCGTCATGGCCCCGCGGCTGGCCCGCCGCTTCGGGCCGGGCGCGGTGGTGTGCGCGGGCATGGCGGCCATCGCCGCGGGCCTGCTCATCCGGCCGTACGCGGGCGGCACGGCCGGATTCCTGGCCGCCAGCGCCCTCGCCCTCATGGGCATCGCGGTCAGCAACGTCCTGATGCCCGTCATCGTCAAGCGCTGGTTCCCGGACCGGGTCGGCTCCATGACCGGCCTCTACTCGATGGCCCTCGCGCTCGGCACGGCGTCGGCGGCGGCCGTGACCGTGCCGGTGACCGAGGCGCTGGGCGGCAGCTGGCGTTCCGGGCTCGCGGTGTGGGCCGTCCTGGCGGCGACGGCCGTGCTGCCGTGGATTCCGCTCGTACGGGACCGGGGCACCGGATCATCCGCGGCACCGCGAGCCGCGGCCGAACCCTCGCGCGAGGAGGCACCGGCCGCGATACGGATCACCCGCAGCCGTACCGCCTGGGCGCTCGCCGTCTTCTTCGGCCTCCAGGCCACCGCCGCCTACATCACCATGGGCTGGATGGCGCAGATCTTCCGGGACGCGGGCGTCCCCGCGGGCACGGCGGGACTGCTGCTCGCCGTCACGATGGTCATGGGCGTGCCGCTGGCCTTCGTCATCCCGCGAGTCGCCACCCGGCTGCCGCACCAGGGGCCGATCGTCCTGGTGCTCGGTGTCTGCGGTCTGGCGGGGTACGCGGGCCTGTACTTCGCGCCGGCCGGCGGCTCCTGGGCCTGGGCCGTGCTGCTCGGCGTCGCCAACTGCGCCTTCCCGCTCGCCCTCACGATGGTCGGGATGCGGGCCCGGACCGGTCCCGGCGTCGCCCAGCTGTCGGCCTTCGCACAGAGCACCGGCTACCTGATCTCCATCCCGGGCCCGCTCCTGGTGGGTGTCCTCTACCAGAGCAGCGGCGGCTGGGGTCTGCCGATCGCCCTGATGGCGGCCCTCATGGTGCCGCAGATGGTGGTGGGCGTCCTCGCCGGACGCAACCGCACGGTGGAGGACGAGGCGGCCCGCTGATCGGGCCGCACGGTGGGGGACGAGGCGGCCCGATCCGGCCGCACGGCGGCGTCCGAGGCCGCCCGCTGACCGGGCGCGGGAGCCTCTGGCCTCACCCCGGGGGAGGCGTCACAGGGGACTGGTGCGAGACTTGCCGTATGCCAGTGCTCGATCCGAATCCCCAGAACGGCCAGAAGAAGATGCTGCTGGTCTTCGGCTCGTTCTTCGCCATCTTCGTGATCATCGCCATCATCGCGACGATCGCCTCGCCGTGACCTGATCGTCCGCCCAGGGGTGGGGCTAGCACCACCATCCCCTAGGGGGTGAGGGTCAGGGTCAACTGGGTGGATCACCGGATGGGTTGACGGGCGCGGATTCCGTAGCTTCGAGATGTGGCCGCGAGAGGCGGACACGGACCACTCGAAGCGGAGGCACCCATGTCGGCTCCTACGCACACCCGGCCCCACCCGGCCCCCCGGGGCGGCGTGGACATCCGGCTGCCCTGGTGGGCGCTCGCCCTGCCGACGCTCGCCTTCATCGTTCTGCTGGCACTGATCCTGAACCCGACGGACGCCCAGGCGGCGACCGGGGACCCCGCCGTCACCCGGCTCTTCGAGCGCCTCCAGCAGCTGATATCACGCTGAGCACGGCCGAAGCCGCCCGTCAACTCTCCGGGCCCGATGGCCTGTTTCATGCGAAGCTGGATCCCATGAGCGTCGCAGAACCCCGCAGGATCGTCCTCTTCCGGCATGCGAAGGCCGACTGGCCACAGGTCGCCGATCATGAGCGACCGCTCGCCGATCGGGGCCGAAAGGACGCGGCCGAAGCCGGACGGAGACTGACCGACACCGGTCTCTCCTTCGATCTGGCCCTGTGCTCCACCGCGACCCGGACCCGCGAGACCTGGAAACTCGCCGTCCAGGAGTTCGCGCAGCGACCTAAGACGGTCTACGAGGAGCGAATCTACGAGGCCTCGCCCGGTGAGCTGATCGCCCTGCTCAACGAAACCCCCGACGACGCGCGGCAGGTCCTCCTGGTCGGCCACAACCCCGGTGTGCAGGGTCTCGCCGACATCCTCGCCGGTTCGGCCGAGGGCGACGCCCGTGACCGGATGAGCCTGCGCGGGTTCCCGGCCGCCGCCTTCGCCGTCCTGTCGTTCGACGGCTCCTGGAAGGCGCTGGAGCCGGGCGTGGCCACCCTCCTCGACTACTGGGCACCGTCCGACTGACCCGACCCCGCGAGACGCACGCGAGAGGGGCCCAGCGCCGGGCCCCTCTCGTATGACGTTGTGCTCGGTTCTCGTACGAGGTCCCGCTCAGTCCTCCACGTGCGCGTCCGCCGCCTCGACCTCTTCGCGGGTGATGCCCAGCAGATACAGGACCGTGTCCAGGAACGGGACGTTCACCGCCGTGTGCGCGGCCTCCCGCACCACCGGCTTGGCGTTGAAGGCGACCCCGAGTCCGGCCGCGTTCAGCATGTCCAGGTCGTTGGCCCCGTCACCGATCGCCACCGTCTGGGACAGCGGTACGCCCGCCTCCGCGGCGAACCGGCGCAGCAGCCGCGCCTTGCCCGCACGGTCCACGATCTCGCCGGTGACCTTGCCGGTCAGCTTCCCGTCGACGATCTCCAGCGTGTTGGCCTGGGCGAAGTCGAGTGCCAGCCGTTCCTTCAGATCATCGGTGACCTGGGTGAACCCACCCGACACCACACCGACTTGGAAGCCGAGCCGCTTCAGCGTGCGGATCAGCGTGCGCGCCCCCGGCGTCAGCCGCACCTCGGCGCGGACCTTGTCCACCACCGAGGCGTCCAGCCCCTCCAGCAGAGCCACACGCGCGTGCAGCGACTGCTCGAAGTCCAGCTCGCCGCGCATCGCGGCCGCGGTCACCTCGGCGACCTTGTCCTCGCACCCGGCGTGCGCGGCGAAGAGCTCGATCACCTCGTCCTGGATGAGCGTCGAGTCCACGTCCATGACGACCAGGCGCTGCGCCCGCCGGTGCAGGCCCGCCGCGACCACCGCGACATCGACCCCGAGGGCCGCCGCCTCGGTCGCCAGGGCGGTGCGCAGGGTCTCCGTCTCCACACCGGACACCGCGAACTCCACGGCCGTCACGGGGTACTTGGCCAGGCGGAAGATACGGTCGATGTTGCCGCCGGCCCGGGTGATACGAGCGGCGATCGCCGCCGTCGCCTCCGCGGTCAGCGGATGTCCGAGCACGGTGACCAGGGAACGCCCCAGGCCCCGCGGCCGGTTGTCGCCGAGGCCGGAGATGATCTCCGCCTGCATCTTCATCGACTCCGCCCAGCTGTGGACGGTGGCGCGCAGATCGCCGTCGAGGCCGCGGGGCGGCGCGGTCACGAGCGCGCACAGCACCATCCGGCCACGTGTGACGACCTGCTCGATGTCGACCACGTCGACGGAGTAGGCGGCGAGGGTGTCGAAGAGTCCGGCGGTGATGCCCGGCCGGTCCTTCCCGAAGATCTTGACGAGAAGGGTGGGGACGTCAGAGGACTCATAGGATGAGGTCTGCGAAGCGCTCATGGTGGTTCCACCGTATCCGGCACGCAGTGCCGCCCGCTCCCCAGGTCCGTCTGACGGACACGGAACAGTGGGTGACGTGGCGGTGGCCCTGACCTTACGTGTCGACCACCGATTCGCGGCGCGGACCACCGCGGCGACGGCGGCTGAGCCACTCCGTCGTCGAAGGCCGTGCGACCACGGCATCGGCCGCCGGTCGACTCCGCAGGACTGCTCCGCGGGGTGGGCGGGTCAGTCTCGTCCCCGCTTCGGCCTCCCCGGCGGCGGGGGAGGAGCCAGGGGCGGTGGCGGTGGGGGCGGTCCGTCGTCCTGCGGGGACCGCGGGCGGCCTTCGGGCCGCGGCTCGGGAGGCTTGCGGGGTTTTCGGGGAGGCGGTCCCAGCGGCTGGGCCACCGTGGGCGCGCCGTACATGTCGACACCGGGCGGACGCCCCGGCCCGGGCGCCGGCCTTGTCTCCGGTGGCCGCGCGTCCCGCGGCTCCTCCGGCACCCGCAGATACGGGTTGGTGGCCGGGTTCGGTGGCCGGTGCGGCGAGCCGGGGGAGTAGGGCCCGGCCTCACCGGCGTACGGCCCTCCGGCCCCGGCCCCGTACCGACTCGACGGCCGCCCAGGCTCGCCCCCGTACGGCCCGCTGCCCCCGTCCCCGTACCGCCCGCCGCCCTCACCCTCGTACGGACCATGCCCCCCGTCCGCCCCCGGCGCCCCCACGCCCCGCACGCCCGCCACGTCCCCCCGTGCCAGCGGCGCCGCCCGTCGCCCCGCCGCCCCCGTCGCACGGGCGAGCAGCGCACCCAGGGCTCCCGCGACCGCGCCCCACAGCCCGCCGAGAAGCAACGCCGCACCGAGATGCCCGTGCAGGTCGATCCCGGCCCCGAACGCGTCGAAGCCGAGCACGGACAGCGAGGCGTCCACCGACACCTCCGTCAGCCAGGCGAGCAGGGGCAACGCCAACGCGGTCGCGATCCCCAGCCGCAGGGCACACCGCCCCGCGAAACCCGCGGTCCCCGGACGCCGTACACCCCCGGACCCCGCGCCCGCGAAGCTCCCCGTCCCAGCTGCCCCCGCGTCCTTTGCGGCCCACGGCCCCCCGCCCCGAGCCGACCCCGAATCCGGGGGACCCCCCGCACCCACCGGCGTCCGCACAGCCATCAGGACCCCCGCCGAAAGCATCATCAGCGCTGCCGCGACCCCCAGAAGCCACACCCGCCCGTCCAGTTCGGCCAGGCGACCCAGCGTGACGGACTGGTTCGAGCCGTTGCCCAGCAGGTCGTCCATGGGGGCCGGCAGAAGTCGCGTCAGTTCGCCCGTGGCCCTGCCGTTCCACGGCACGAACAGGCCGATCGGAACACCCAGCCACACCCCGTTCGGCGCGCCCAGCAGCGCCGCTCCCACGATCCGCTTCGGATGGTCGTCCCCGATCGCCGCGTACGCCGCCGCCGCGAACCCCGCGGCCACCGCCACCAGCCCCACCGTGACCAGGGCGGACGCGGCCGGTCGGACCACCCGGTGCACGGCCTCCCAGCCGCGCGGCAGCGGAGTCCGGCGCGAGGCCAGCAGCGCGATCAGCAGGACCGCGGCCGACCAGCCGAGCCCGCCGAGCAGGGTCGGCGCGGTGTCCACCGTGAAACCGACCGACGCCTTCGCGTCGATGAGCCCGCCGATCCGGTCCGGCAGCAGCCCCCCGATGTCCCCGATGTCCCCGAGGTCGCCCACCCCGGGAATCTCGATGCCGCCGCCCCCACCGCCGGGCAGATCGTCCAGACCCAGTGAGCTCCCGTCGATGGTGATGACGTCGTGGCCCGCCCAGGCCAGCCCGCCCAGTGTCGCCACGAACACCGCGACCACCGCCCCCGCCCGCGCGAGGAGTTCGGAGGGGGCGATCACAACTCCCGCCGTACGCAAGGACCTCAAGAAGAACCACGACAGCAGCAGCGCGCCCACCAGGCTGACCCCGAGTGGCGTGATCTCGATGGCTGTCGTCGCCTCAGCGCCCCTCAGCCCGAATGCGGAGACATCGCCGGACGGACTTATGGAACCACCCGCACCGAGAGCCACAACCGCCGCGGTCATCGGGCCGAGCGAACTCGCGGTGTCGGCTTGGAGCAGATGCAGGCCGAGCGCCGCCGTACCCGCCATGCCGATCAACGCCCAGCTCACGGAGGCGATCGCGGCGATCAGGATGTCGCCCCACGGCAGCCTCGTGCCCGGCTTCTCGGTCCCGCCGGTCAGGAACGCACTCATGGCAGACCCCCCGATCCGCTGCACGGCCGAGTCGCCGCGCATGTCCCCCTCGCGTCGTTTACCACTCTCCGGGCCGGTTTCAACCCCGTCAACGGAAACAGTCGAAACGGACGTACTCCTTCTTCACAAGGCCCGGGTTTCGGTCAGAGGGCCGAGCCTGAAATAGTTCCCGACGATGTTCGACATCCCTAGACTCCCTGTGATGGGGGTAACTCGGGGGACTACTCAGGTGGGGCATGGAGTGCCGGAACTCGTACTGGAATTGAACGGACGGACCTGGACGCTCGATGCGTCCAGGCCCTACACCCTCGGACGTGATCCGCAGGGGGATGTGGTGCTCGAGGACGCCAGGGTCTCGTGGCGGCACGCCACGATCAGCTGGAGCGGCCGCAGTTGGGTCGTCGAGGACCACGGCAGCACCAACGGCACGTTCGTGCGGGGGCAGCGGGTCCACCACATGGAGATCGGCCCCGGCTCGTCCGTGCACCTCGGCAACCCGACCGACGGGCCGCGCCTGGACCTCTCCGCGGCCGCGGCCGCCGTCGCCTCGCCGCAGGCACAGCCCCAACAGCAGCCGTACGCGGCCCAGGGCGCGGGCCCCGGCTGGGCAGCGGCCCCGCCCCAGCAGGCCTCCCAGCAGCAGGCACCGCCCCAACCGGCCTCGCCCCAGCAGGCCCCGCACCCCGGCTGGCAGCAGCCGCAGCAGGGCGCCGCGCCGCAGGTCCCGCAGCAGCAGGGCCCGGGTGACCCGTACGCCCAGCAGGTTCCCGGTGGTGGCGCGGGGGCGCCGCCGGTCTACGGCGACCGAAGCCCCACCACGTTCCACCAGTTCTCGCTGGGCCGCGTGATGCGGATCGGTCGGGCGCTGGACAACGAGCTGGTCGTCTCCGACCTCCAGGTCTCCCGGCACCACGCGGAGTTCCACGCCACGCCCGACGGCCGCCAGGAGATCCGTGACCTGGGCTCGCACAACGGCACGTACGTCAACGGCCAGCCGATCGCCAAGGGCGGCTCGCAGCTGCTCGGCCCGAACGACATCGTCGGCGTCGGCCACTCCACGTTCCGCCTGGTCGGCGACCGTCTCGAGGAGTTCGTCGACACCGGTGAGGTGTCCTTCTCGGCCCGCCATCTGACCGTCACGGTCGACGGCGGCAAGCAGATCCTCAAGGACGTCTCCTTCGGCGTCCCGGAGAAGTCGCTGATCGCGGTCATCGGTCCGTCCGGTTCCGGCAAGTCGACGCTCCTGAAGGCGCTCACCGGGTACCGGCCCGCCAACCAGGGCGACGTCCTCTACGACAACCGCAACCTCTACAAGCAGTTCGCCGAGCTGCGCCAGCGCATCGGTCTGGTCCCGCAGGACGACATCCTGCACAAGGAACTGACCGTCAAGAAGGCCCTCAAGTACGCGGCCAAGCTGCGCTTCCCCGCCGACACCACGGGCGCCGAGCGCGAGGCCCGTATCGACGAGGTGCTGCGCGAACTGAAGCTGGACATCCACAAGGAGAAGAAGGTCACCTCCCTCTCCGGCGGCCAGCGCAAGCGCGTCTCGGTGGCTCTGGAGCTGCTCACCAAGCCGTCACTGATCTTCCTGGACGAGCCGACCTCCGGCCTCGACCCGGGCATGGACCGCGATGTCATGCAGCTGCTGCGCGGCCTCGCCGACGACGGCCGTACGGTCCTCGTCGTCACCCACTCCGTCGCCGAGCTGGCGATCTGCGACAAGCTCCTCGTGATGGCGCCCGGCGGCTCGGTCGCCTACTTCGGTCCGCCGGAGGAGGCACTGAACTTCTTCGGCTACGACAGCTGGGCCGACGTCTTCTCCGCCTTCGAGAACTACCGCGACTACGACTGGGCGGGACGCTGGAAGGGCTCACAGCACTACCAGATGTACGCCGCGGACATCGACGCCGTCGCACCACAGTCCGTACAGATGCCGCCGATGCAGGCGATGAAGCCGCCGAAGCCGCAGGGCTGGATGTCCCAGTTCGTCACCCTGGTGCGCCGCTACACCTCGGTGATCGCCTCCGACAAGGGCTTCTTGGCCCTCATGGTGATCCTGCCGGCGGTCCTGGGCGCGGTGAGCCTGCTCATCGACTCCGGCAACAGCCTGCTGCCCAACCCCGCCAACCCGAAGTCCGGCCGGATCATCCCGAACGGCACGGCCACCACCGTCCTGTTGATCCTCGCGGTCGGCGCCTGCTTCGCGGGCGCCGCGAACTCCGTCCGTGAGCTGATCAAGGAACGGGTCATCTACGAGCGGGAACGCGCCACCGGCCTGTCCCGCTCCGCGTACCTGATGTCCAAGGTGTTCGTGCTCGGCCTGATCACCGTGTTCCAGGGCCTGCTGGTCGGCGTCATCGGGTTCGCCGGCCGGGAGATCCCGAAGGAGGGCGTGGTCCTCGGCAGCGCCACCATGATCGAGCTGTCCATCCCGATCATGGCGCTCGGCTTCACCTCGATGATGTTCGGCCTGATCATCTCCTCGCTGGTGAAGACGGCCGAGAAGACCATGCCGCTGCTGGTCATGTTCGCGATCATCCAGGTCGTGTTCACCGGCTGCCTGTTCACCCTGAACGGCGCGGTCGGCGTCAACGAGTTCTCGTATCTGATGCCGTCCCGCTGGGCGGTGGCCGCAGCGGGCGCCACGCTGGACTTCAACAAGATCAGCCCGCCCAAGGACGGTGGCGACACCGACCCGCTGTGGGAGCACACGGTCGGCGCCTGGGGCATGGACATGGCCGCCCTGATGGTCCTCGGCGTGATCTGCGGCTTCTTCGTGGCCCGCTTCCTGCGCCGCCACGAGCCCGAGGTCATGCGCAAGTGATCTTCTTCGTACGACAGTTCCGTACGACAGTGAAGGGCGGCACCCCGGTGGGGGTGCCGCCCTTCGGCGTGAAGAGGTCCGCGCGGCCTCAGTACGCGCTGTTGACGTTGTCCATCGAGCCGTACCTGTCGGCGGCGTAGTTCGCGGCGGCGGTGATGTTGGCGACCGGGTTGTAGATGTTCCAGGACGTGCCCGCGACGTGGTACGCCTTGAACGTCGGCGGGATGACCTGGAGCAGCCCCTTCGACGGGATGCCGTTGATGGCGTTGATGTCCCAGTTGTTGATCGCGTTCGGGTTGCCCGAGGACTCCCGGATGATGTTGCGGTACAGACCGTTGTACGAACCCGGGATGCCCTTGGCCTTCATGATGTCCAGGGACTCCCTGATCCAGCCGTTGAGGTTGTTGGCGTAGGTCTTCTTCGCGGCGACGGTCTTCATGTGCGGACGCTTGGCGGACCGGCTCGCGGCCTTCTTCGCCTTGCGGGCCTGCTCGGCCTTCTTCTTGGCGGCCGCCTCGGCCGCCCGCTTCTTCGCGGCGGCCTGGGCCCGGGCCGCAGCCTTGGCCTTGGCCGCCGCCTCCGCCTTTTCCTGCGCCTTGGCCTTGGCAGCCGCCTGCGCCTTGGCCTGCGCGTCGACGGCCTTGCCCGCGTCGACGGCCTTGCCCTGCGGGCCGGCGCCGGTGAGCTGCTCGGTGACGCCCGACTGCAGGCCCTTGAGCTGCTCGGCGCTGTAGGTCACGTGGGTGGGGGCGGCCGCCTCGGAGGTGGTCGTCTGCCCGCCCGGCACCGCGCTGAACGCGATCGCGGCGGCGCCGAGCGCGGAGACACCGGCGATCCCGATCTTGTGCTTCTTGGGCAGGGCGCGACTTCGGGACTTGATGTTCTGGATGTTCTCGGGCGCTCGCGACTTGATGCCCTCGATGTTCTGGAGCGTGCGGGACTTGATGTCCTGAACGTTGCGGTGCGTGCGGGACTTGATGTCCTGGGCGTTCCGCAGGGTGCGGGACTTGACGTTCTGGACGTTCTGGAGCGTGCGGAACTTGATGTTCTGGAGCATGCGGATGGACCTCTTCGAATAGCGCGGAGGTCGCTCGTCGTCCGGTGGGGGACAGGTGCTTCCGGCACAAACGCCGCGGTCCGAACCCGCGGCGCTGAGCGATGGCAGCCATTCTTAGCGGCCGCAAAATGCCCATGCAAAGGTGTGACGTACGACCCCGGGTAGTGGACCGGGGAAGGGCAAATCGGGACAGACTGGAACGTCTGCCCCGTTCAGGCAGGAACCCTTTGTCTCCTATTTGCCCTCGTACGTGATGTGCGCCCTATGTCCGGGCTCACATTGGAGGGGCGGCAGTCTCACCAACAGTTGCTGACGCAATGCTGTGAGTGAGGGGTTCGGGCGGGAGGACGAGGTGCACGTCCCCGAACTCGTGCCACAGGTAGAGCCCGCGCAGCGCCTCCTCGTAACCACGGGCGACCGCGGCCCGTCCGGCGACCGCCTCCAGCATCAGCAGATGCGAGGCCTCCGGCTCGTGCAGCCCGGTCAGCAGCCCGTCCACCACCCGCACCCCGCGCTCCGGGGTGACCACGAGATCCGTCCACCCCGCACACGCGCGCACGACCCCGTCGGGCCCGGCCGCCGACTCGACGGCCCGCACGGCCGTCGTACCGACCGCCACCACCCGCCCCGTCCCCGCCCGCACCGCGTTGATCGACTCCGCCGAGGCCTGAGACACCGCGAACCGCTCCGGATACGGCGGCTCGTGCGCCTGTGCCGAGGCCACCCCGGCATGCAGCGTGACCGGCGCGAACCGGACACCCCGGCTCACCAGCTCCGCCACCATCCGCGCGGTGAACGGCCGCGCCGCGCTCGGCATCTCCGCACTTCCCGACCCGTCCGCCGAGGGCAGCGCGAACACCGTCCGGTACACGGACAACGGCTGGTCCCGCTCCGTGTAGGAGTAGCGAATCGGCCGCCCGTACTCCCGCATCAGCCCGAGGACGCCCGAGCCCCTCGCGGCGGACACCCGAGCCCACCACAGCCGCTCGCTCCCCGCGCCCACCGGCTCCTCCAGCTCCAGCCGCACCCCGCCCGGCAGCCGCACCTCCGTCCCCGCGGGCCCTCCGGTACGCGCGCGCGTGGTGCCCGTCCCGTCGGGATCCCGCAGCTCCACCGCCCACCGCCCGTCGTCCCCGCAGGTGGAGAAGTGCACCACCACGCGCGCCTGCCCGATCCGCCCGTCCACGGCCGCCGCCAGCGTGGGTGACGTGTTGACGATCAGCAGATCCCCCGCCCGCAGCAGCCGGGGCAACTCCACGAACCCGTGGTGCGACACCTCCATGCCCCGCGACACGAGCAGTCGTACGGCGTCCCGGTCCCGCCCGTGCTCACGCTGCTCGGCCGGCACCCGCGCCGACAGCTCCTCCGGCACCTTCACCACCGGCGTCACGGCGACTCCAGCAGCGCGACGGCTCCGTACCGACCGCTCGCGGGCCGCTCGTCCAGCAGCCGCAGGAACGCCGGCACCACGGTCACCGGCTCGGGCCGCAGGTCCTCGTCCCCGGGTACGGCCGCCGCGTACAGGTCCGTCGCCATGTCGCCGGGGTCGACCGCCCAGACCCGCAACCCGGGCTCCTCCTCGCCCAGCACCGCCGTGAGATGGTCCAGGGCCGCCTTCGACGCCCCGTAGCCGCCCCACGTCTCGTACGCCTCCACGGCCGCGTCCGAGCTGACCGCGATCACCGCGCCCGCCCCGGAGGCACGCAGCATCGGCAGCGCCTCCTGGACCAGGCCGAGCGCGGCCACCACGTTCACCTCCAGCGCCCGCCGCAGTCCCGCCGGCGGCAGCCCCGCCAGCCGGACCAGCGGTTCGGCACCAAGCGCGCTCGCGTTGTTGACCAGCAGGTCGAGCCCGCCCAGCTCCCGCGCCGCCGCCACCAGCCCGGCGCGGTGGACGGCGTCCGTCACGTCCCCCGGCAGCGCCGTCACACGCGTCCCGTGCCCGGAGAGCGCGTCGGCCGCCGCCGCGAGTGCCGCGCCGCCCCTGGCGTCGAGCACCAGGTCCCAGCCGCGGTCGGCCAGAGCGTCGGCCAGCGCCCGCCCCAGCCCCTTCGAGGCCCCCGTGATGATCGCTACTGGCATGACAACCCCTCGTCCTCGATGCCTCCTGATCGGGATGCCCCCACCGTAGGAACCGGCTCACCCCCGCCGCCTCGGACGCGGGCCCCAGACGGGCGGGGTCCTTCGCCCTAGGCCCCCCGCCCTAGGCGACGGCCGCCACAGGTCCGATCCGCGCTGTCACACCCCGCCGGTACCGTGAGGACATGAGTCAAGGTCCCCGGTCCGGCCTCGCCGCGGTGAGTTCCGCGCTGCTGGCCATGAGCAGGCACCTGGAGGTGCGCGACGTCCTCAAGACGATCGTCGCCTCCGCGCGTGAACTGCTCGACGCGCAATACGCCGCGCTCGGCGTCCCCGACGATCACGGCGGCTTCGCCCAGTTCGTGGTGGACGGTGTCAGCGACGCCCAGTGGAAGGCCATCGGCCCGCTCCCGCGCCAGCACGGCATCCTCGCGGCGATGCTGCAGGAGGCCCGCCCGCAGCGCCTCGCCGACGTGCGCAAGGACCCCCGCTTCGAGGGCTGGCCCTCCGCGCACCCGGAGATGTCGGACTTCCTGGGCCTGCCGATCCGCGACGGCGAGGAGGTCATCGGCGCCCTGTTCCTCGCGAACAAGCAGCGGCACCGGGAAGGGACCCTCCCGAGCCCCGAGGCGGAAGGCCGGTGCGGCTTCACCGAGGAGGACGCGGAGCTCCTGGGGATCCTCGCCCAGCACGCGGCGATCGCCCTGACCAACGCCCGCCTGTACGAACGCAGCCGCGAGCTGACCATCGCGGAGGAACGCTCCCGGCTGGCCCACGAACTGCACGACGCGGTCAGCCAGAAGCTGTTCTCCCTGCGCCTGACCGCCCAGGCCGCCGCGGCCCTGGTGGACCGTGACCCCTCCCGCGCCAAGGGCGAACTCCAGCAGGTCGCCGCGCTGGCCGCCGAGGCCGCCGACGAACTGCGCGCCGCGGTGGTCGAGTTGCGCCCCGCGGCCCTCGACGAGGACGGACTGGTCGCGACCCTGCGCACCCACGTCCAGGTCCTCGACCGGGCACACTCCGCGCGCGTGACCTTCCTCAGCAACGGCGTCCGCGCTCTGCCCGCGTCCCAGGAGGAAGCCGTGCTCCGCGTCGCTCAGGAAGCCCTGCACAACGCCCTGCGGCACTCGGACGCCGGACACATCGACGTGGCGGTGGAACGACGCGGCAGCGGCGCCGTGCTCCGGGTGACGGACGACGGCGGCGGCTTCGATCCGAAGAAGGTACGCCGCGCGGGGCGTCACCTCGGCCTGGTCTCCATGCGGGACCGCGCGAGCGGGGTCGGCGGCAGGCTGACGGTGGAATCGGCGCCCGGCAAGGGCACCACGATCGAGTTGGAGGTCCCCGGTGGCTGACCCCATCAAGGTGCTGCTCGTCGACGATCACCAAGTGGTCCGCCGGGGACTGCGCACGTTCCTCGAGGTCCAGGACGACATCGAGGTCGTGGGCGAGGCGGCCGACGGCGCCGAGGGCGTCGCCCGTGCCGAGGAACTGAAACCCGACGTGGTCCTCATGGACGTCAAGATGCCGGGCATGGACGGCGTCGACGCACTGCGCAAACTTCGCGAACTGAACAACCCCGCCCGCGTCCTCATCGTCACCAGCTTCACCGAGCAGCGCACGGTCGTCCCGGCCCTGCGCGCCGGCGCCGCGGGGTACGTCTACAAGGACATCGACCCCGATGCCCTGGCCGGCGCCATCCGTTCCGTCCACGCGGGCCACATCCTCCTCCAACCGGAGGTCGCGGGCGCCTTGTTGTCGCAGGAGGACAGCAACTCGGGCCAGGGCAGAGGCGGTTCGCTCACGGAGCGGGAGCGGGAGGTGCTCGGACTGATAGCGGACGGCCGCTCCAACCGGGAGATCGCCCGCGCCCTGGTCCTGTCCGAGAAGACCGTCAAGACACACGTCTCGAACATCCTGATGAAGCTCGACCTGGCCGACCGCACCCAGGCGGCCCTGTGGGCCGTACGCCATGGTGTGACCGGCTGAGACGCACCCCGGCGCGCGCTCCGCACGGCAATACGGAGCGTTCCACTCCAGTCAGAGATTCATACCGTCGTGGGAATGTCCCCCGGATGGCGCATCCTTCGCCGATCCCCGCCGTTCTCCAGTGCGTGCTGCGGCGACTGCCGCGGCAATCGCTAGGGAGGGCTCAGAAGTGAAGAACCTGAAGAAGGCAGCGGCCGTGACGATGGTTGCCGGCGGGCTGATCGCCGCCGGTGCCGGAATGGCTTCCGCCACCGACGCGCACGCCGACGGCAAGGCCGTGGGCTCCCCGGGCGTCGCCTCGGGCAACCTGATCCAGGCTCCGGTGCACGTCCCGGTGAACGCGGTCGGCAACAGTGTGAACGTCGTCGGTGTGCTGAACCCCGCCTTCGGCAACCTCGGCATCAACCGCTGACACCCGTCGCCGAACGGGCAGTGACCTCCGGCCTCCCGGGCCCACCCGGGAGGCCGGTCCCTTTTCGTCTCGCGTCGGATCCGAACCGGAGGGCGGCCGGATCCCCGTACCGTCCCTGGCCCTCCGGCGTCGATCAGCGCACCACCCGCGGCCGGGCCGACCACGCACCCGCGGGAAGAACGCTCCTCAGGGCGCGACCGACGCTCACCGCACCCCCCTCTCCCGCTCCTCCACATACGCGTTGTACGCGGCGACAGCCGCCCGCCGAGCCGTCCGCTCCACCGGCCGCAGAGCCTCGGAACGCGCCCTCATCTCAGCGGAGCTGACCGCACCCCCGTGCCCGTTCCCGTAGGCCAGGGAAACGAGCAGTCCCACCCGCCGCGCCAACTCAAGCACCCGCACCGCCCGCGGCGGATACCCCGGCGCCAACACTTCCCGGCCCACCTCGGCCCGCGCCCGGTACGCCTCGACCGCGGCCTCGGCCACCGGCCCCGATCCGGCCACATCCAGCCGCGTGAGTACCTCGGTCGCATCCCGCAGCGCCTCCGCCAGCTCCCGCTCGGCCTCCCCGAGCGACGGCACGTCCGCGGGCGGCGCCTCCCGCACGGGAAGCACGTGCCACACCACCTCGACATGCACATCACCCTCGGGGCCGGCCTCGAACACCTCCGGCACCAGCCCCAGTGCGGCCCCGTGACAGACCACGGCCTCTTCCGCGTCCAAGGCCCGCGCGTTGAACTCCGGCGGTCCGCTCAGCCCCAGCGGATGCCCGGGCGCGGGCAGCGCGATCCGCAGTCCCACCACCCCGAGCGACCGCAACCGCCCCAACGCGAGCGTGAGACCGACGGGCGCCGACTCCCCCGGCAGCCCCTCCACGCGGTGCACCGCGTCCTCGCCCACGATGGCCAGTACGGCGTCGTCCGGCGAGACAAGTCCGGCCAACAGGGCATTTCCCCAGGCGGCAAGGCGTCCTGAACGCGGTTCCGAAAGCATGCCTCCACCCTAAGGACCGGACCGATTGAATGGAGCGGGGGACCGGTGGCGTAGATTTCTTCGAGGGGCTGCGCCCACCGGCGCGGCGGATCGAGCCACAGGCGAACGCGACAGCCGAGACCGGCCACACTGCAAGGGGAGACAACGCGCTCATGAGCGATGTTCTGGAGCTTCAGGACGTATCCGTGGTCCGCGAGGGCCGGGCTCTGGTGGACCAGGTCTCGTGGTCGGTGAAGGAGGGTGAGCGCTGGGTCATCCTGGGCCCGAACGGCGCCGGCAAGACCACCCTGCTGAACGTCGCGTCCAGCTACCTCTACCCCAGCAAGGGCACCGCCACCATCCTCGGCGAGACCCTCGGCACCCCCGGCACCGACGTGTTCGAACTGCGCCCGCGCATCGGTATGGCCGGCATCGCCATGGCGGACAAGCTCCCCCGGCGCCAGACCGTCCTGCAGACCGTGCTCACCGCCGCCTACGGCATGACCGCGGGCTGGCAGGAGGAGTACGAGGACGTGGACGAGCGGCGCGCCCGCGCCTTCCTCGACCGCCTCGGCATGAGCGAGTACGTCGACCGCAGGTTCGGGACGCTCTCCGAGGGTGAGCGCAAGCGCACCCTCATCGCCCGCGCGCTGATGACCGACCCCGAGCTGCTCCTCCTCGACGAGCCCGCCGCCGGCCTCGACCTCGGCGGTCGCGAGGACCTGGTACGCCGCCTCGGCCGTCTCGCCCGCGACCCGATCGCGCCCTCGATGCTCATGGTGACCCACCACGTCGAGGAGATCGCCCCCGGCTTCACCCACGTCCTGATGATCCGCCAGGGCAAGGTGCTCGCGGCCGGTCCGCTGGAGCTCGAACTCACCTCCCGCAACCTCTCCCTCTGCTTCGGTCTCCCGCTCGTCGTCGAGCAGGTCGGCGACCGCTGGACCGCGCGGGGCCTGCCGCTGTCCTGAAACCGGCCCGGACCGTGTGAAAACCCGGGTAAGAAGCTGTTCCCAGGCACTGTGCGCCCTGTCGGCGGCAGGACCCGCGGCCCTACCATGACCACGTGAACGACATCGACGCATGGGTGTGGTGGCTCGTCGGCGCGGCAGCGCTCGGAATCCCGCTCGTGGTGACCGCGATGCCGGAGTTCGGCATGTTCGCGGTGGGCGCGGTGGCCGCCGCCACCGCGGCCGGGTTGGGCGGAGGCGTGGTCGTCCAGGTGCTCACCTTCGTGATCGTCTCGGTCGCCCTCATCGCCGTCGTACGGCCCATCGCCACCCGGCAGCGTTCACAGCGACCCCAACTCGCCACCGGTGTGGATGCGTTGAAAGGCAGACAGGCCGTCGTCCTGGAACGCGTGGACGGCTCCGGCGGCCGGATCAAACTCGCCGGCGAAGTCTGGTCGGCCCGCTCCCTGGACACCGGCCATGCCTACGAAGTAGGCGAGGAAGTGGACGTCGTGGAGATCGAGGGCGCCACCGCGATCGTCATGTGACCTCTGCCCGCTGGGGGCGGGACGTAACTGAACGGAACGGTCACGAGGCACGCGACGGTCTGTCAGACTCGACCAGCAAGATCTTCAACAACCATAAGATCTTCCGAAAGCGCCACGGAGAAGGGGTCGGGGAACAGGATGGAACCGGTCATCATCGTCTTGATCATCCTGGTGGTGTTGGTCTTCATCGCCTTGATCAAGACGATCCAGGTCATCCCGCAAGCCAGCGCGGCCATTGTCGAGCGGTTCGGCCGCTACACGCGGACACTCAACGCGGGACTCAACATCGTCGTCCCGTTCATAGACACCATCCGCAACCGCATCGACCTGCGTGAACAGGTCGTGCCGTTCCCGCCCCAGCCGGTGATCACCCAGGACAACCTGGTCGTCAACATCGACACCGTCATCTACTACCAGGTGACCGACGCCCGGGCCGCGACCTACGAGGTCGCCAGCTACATCCAGGCGATCGAGCAGCTCACCGTCACCACGCTGCGCAACATCATCGGCGGGATGGACCTGGAGCGGACCCTGACCTCCCGCGAGGAGATCAACGCGGCCCTGCGCGGTGTCCTCGACGAGGCCACCGGCAAGTGGGGCATCCGCGTCAACCGCGTGGAACTGAAGGCCATCGAACCGCCGACCTCCATCCAGGACTCGATGGAGAAGCAGATGCGCGCCGACCGTGACAAGCGCGCCGCGATCCTCACCGCGGAAGGTACGCGCCAGGCCGCCATCCTCACCGCCGAGGGTGAGAAGCAGTCCCAGATCCTGCGCGCCGAAGGTGAGGCCAAGGCCGCCGCCCTGCGCGCCGAGGGCGAGGCCCAGGCGGTCCGTACCGTCTTCGAGGCGATCCACGCCGGCGACCCGGACCAGAAGCTCTTGTCCTACCAGTACCTCCAGATGCTCCCGAAGATCGCCGAGGGCGACGCCAACAAGCTCTGGATCGTGCCCAGCGAGATCGGCGACGCCCTCAAGGGCCTGTCCGGCGCCATGGGCAACTTCGGCGGCATGGGCGGCGTTCCGGGCGCAGGCAACTCCGGCAACGGCGGCACCGAACGCCGCGAAAAGCCGTCGATCGACTGACACCGCCTCAAAACAAAGGTTCCCCGCACCCACCCCAGGGGCGCGGGGAACTGCGCGACCGGCCACAACGGACCCGCGCCCGCAACACGACCCGTCCCGGCAGCCGCTACGCCGCCTCCCGCGCCAGCCAGTCCGGCAGCGCCCCCAGGTCGTCGTTGCCCAAAGACAACAGCATCGCGTCAGCCGGCGTCGGCTCGAACGGCAGCCGCAGCAGCGGCATGTCCGCCTCCTCCGGAGTCCGGTTGGCCTTGCGGTGGTTGTCCTGCGCGCACGACGCCACCGTGTTCAGCCAGGTGTCCTGACCACCCTGCGATCGCGGCACCACGTGGTCCACGGTCGTCGCCCGTCTGCCGCAGTACGCGCACCTGTGCCGGTCCCGCACCAGGACACCGCGCCTCGACCACGGTGCTTGTCTTCGGAAGGGCACCCTCACGTACCTGCACAGCCTGATCACCCGGGGCGCCGGTATGTCGACCGCGGCTCCGCGCATGCGCAGTTCCGGGTGGGACTGTTCGACGACGGCCTTGTCCTGGAGCACCAGAACGACGGCTCGGTTCAACGTCACCGTCGACAGCGGCTCGAAGCTCGCGTTCAGTACCAGCGTGTCCCGCATGACCAGCCCACCTCCCGTGTGCACCCGCCCACCCCTCGGCGGACTGGGATCAACTCTGGCCGGGCACGCCGAGATGGACAACGAAATAAAAAGTGCCCGCCCCTGATCACTTCCATGACCAGGGGCGGGCAAACGTTCCATGAACGTCAGGCTTCTTCGGCGGGCACCTCGTACTCACCGACCAGTTGGGCACGCGCGATGGCGTGGAACCTCAGGTTGAAGCCCACGACGGCGGGAGAGGCGTCCGAGTCCGGACCGAGCTTCTCCTGGTCCACCGCGTACACCGTGAACACGTACCGGTGCGGCCCGTCCCCCGGCGGAGGGGCGGCCCCACCGAATTCCTTCGTCCCGTAGTCGTTCCGCGCCTGTACGGCACCCTCCGGCAGCCCCTCGAACTTGCCGCTGCCCGCACCGGTCGGCAACTCCGTCACTGAGGCCGGGATGTCGAACACGACCCAGTGCCAGAACCCGCTGCCGGTGGGAGCGTCGGGGTCGTAGCAGGTCACGGCGAAGCTCTTGGTCTCGGGCGGGAAGCCCTCCCACCGCAGGTGCGGCGAGGTGTTGCCGACCGCGTGGACCTGAGCGTCCTTGAGCGTCGCGCCCTCCGCGACCTCCTCGCTCGCCACCGTGAACGACGGCACGGGCGGATGGAAGTCGTGGGGGAGTGGCCGCCTCTTGAGCTCGGGCACCTCGGTACCTCCTGATCGGTTCTGGAGTCTGTGGTTCCGAGCCTAGAACCAGTTGCGCCTGCTGCCGACTTCGGACAGCCACTGGTTGAGGTACGCGGCCCAGTCGGTGCCCTGGTAGTCGTGCAGCCCCACCTGGAACGACCGGAAGGTGTCACTGCCCTCACTGAACAGGCCCGGCTTCTTGTCCATCTCCAGGATGACGTCCATCGCGTTCGCGTCCGCGACGAAGCTCAACTCGACCTGGTTCAGGCCGCGGTACTGCTGCGGCGGCAGGAACTCGATCTCCTGATAGAAGGGCAGCCTCTGGCGCGTACCGCGGATGACGCCCCGCTCCATGTCCGCGCTCTTGAACCGGAAGCCCAGCTGGATGAAGGCGTCCAGGATCGCCTTCTGCGCGGGCAGCGGGTGCACGTTGACCGGGTCCAGGTCACCGGAGTCCACCGCTCGTGCGATCTCCAGCTCCGTGCTCACTCCGATGTGCATCCCCGGCAGCGAGTATCCGTCGATCGTCGTGATCGGCGTCTCCCACGGGATCTCCAGCCCGAAAGGCACCGCGTGCACGGCGCCCGACTTCAGCTCGAAGGCGCCGCCGAGCCGCTGCTTGGTGAACTCGATGTCCTGCTTGTACTCCTGGTCACCGCTCTCGACCTCGACCTTGGCCTGCAGACCGACCGACAGTGCCTCGATCTGCTGGTCGACGGACCCGCCCTGGATCCGCACCTCACCCTGGACGACACCACCCGGAACGACGTTGACCTCGGTCAGCACCGTCTCCACCGAAGCCCCGCCGGCCCCCAGGCTCGCGAGCAGCTTCTTGAACGCCATGTCTCTCCCTCTCGTGTGGATCCTTGATCCTTAGAAACGCGCTCCGGTCGCGACCGGTTCCGGGTCCTCACCCTGGCAAGGCGAAGGCCCCCGCACCACCCCGTTGCGCCCACCCGTCTGCACTACCCTCGGACTGCATGATCGCGACCCCCGACCGTACGCCCCTCTCCAGGGAGTTCTTCGACCGACCTGTCCTGGAAGTCGCCCCCGACCTCCTGGGCCGCACGCTCGTACGCACCACGCCGGACGGCCCGATCGCTCTCCGCCTCACGGAGGTCGAGGCCTACGACGGCCCGAACGACCCCGGCTCACACGCTTATCGCGGCCGCACCGCCCGCAACGACGTGATGTTCGGTCCCCCCGGACACGTGTACGTCTACTTCACCTACGGCATGTGGTTCTGCATGAACCTGGTGTGCGGCCCCGAGGACAGGGCGAGCGCCGTTCTGCTCCGTGCCGGCGAGATCGTCGACGGCGCCGAACTTGCGCGGAAACGTCGCCTATCAGCCCGAAATGACAAGGAATTGGCCAAAGGCCCGGCCCGCCTCGCCACCGCCCTGGGCGTGGACCGATCCCTGAACGGCACCGACGCCTGCACCTCGCAGGACACCCCGCTACGGGTCCTGACCGGTACGCCCGTCCCCTCCGACCAGGTACTGAACGGCCCCCGCACCGGTGTGGCCGGCGACGGAGGCGTGCACCCCTGGCGCTACTGGATCGCCAACGACCCGACCGTGAGCCCCTATCGGGCCCACGTGCCCAGGCGTCGCCGAAGTTGACGCACCTCCCCAAGATGCGTAACGTAGCTCCAGCCGCTTGAACCGGGTACGGCGATCGCCTGCAGCCGGAAGTGGCCAACCCACTACCTACGACTCCCTCCAGCGGGGGCGAGTTCGACGTGTCCGCACGTCCGAATTCGGAACCTGCGGAACTCGATTATGAGTTGGCTCGGGAATCGGCTAACGTAGTGAATGTCGAAAGGCCGACAGGCGAAAGCCAAGGCCTTCCGGCAAACCCCCTCCGGCAGGGAATCGGACCCGAAAGGATCTGATAGAGTCGGAAACGCAAGACCGAAGGGAAGCGCCCGGAGGAAAGCCACGAGAGAGTCTCTCGGGTGAGTACAAAGGAAGCGTCCGTTC
>NZ_JBEXRA010000052.1:0-60477 GCF_040612855.1 Streptomyces sp. NPDC006332 | reverse complement strand
TCCGCGCGGGAGGCGGCGGGGGCAGCGGTTTGGGGATGGCGATCGTGCAGGGGGTCGTACGAGCCCACGGTGGCGAAGTGGAGGTACACACGACTGAGGGCAAGGGCTTGACGGCAACGGTCACACTCCCCCACCCAGGGGCGCGGGGCTGAGTCGATGTGCGGCTCCGCCACGGCGAGGTGACCGCTCCGTGAGCCCGAAGCGTAGCGACGATGTCCACCGAGTAGTTCCCCAACTCCGTTGCCAGGAGCGTCATTCTGGCTCGATGTCTATGGGAGGCCGCTGCCCCCGGGGAAAATGATCGGCATGTCCACGACCCCACGCACCCCCCGCAGCCCGCTGTCCCTCACCGCCACCCTCCTGACCGCGACGGTCGCGCTCTACATGGTCCTCGTCGCCTTCGGGAACATCACCGACTTCGGTACCAACCAGCAGTTCGTGCGGCACGTCCTCGCCATGGACACGACCTTCAAGGACGACGACCTGATGTGGAGGTCCGTCACCAGCAAGGGACTTCAGGACGCGGCGTACGTCGCCATCATCGTGTGGGAGACCATCGCCGCCCTCGTCCTTGTGTACGGGACCTGGCTGGGGGCGCGGAACGACTCCGGCCCAGCTCGCCGGTTCTCCACGTACGGGCTGCTCATGGTCATGCTGCTGTTCGGCGCCGGGTTCATAGGGATCGGCGGTGAGTGGTTCTCGATGTGGCAGTCGGAGGACTGGAACGGGCTGGACGCGGCGACGCGGGCGTTCGTGTTCAGCGGAGTCGTGCTGCTGGTGGTCAACCTGCCGTTCGGAAACGACCGCACGACCAGGACTTGAGTGCTTCCTGCTCCCGCGACTCTTGTTCTGAGGAGTTGAATATGGACTTACCGGATGCGCAGGAGACGGCCAAGAGGCTGCGAGCGATCAGCGAGGAGCTGTCGGACCGTTTCTACGAGCGGGATGACGTGGTGCGGACGCTGGTGGTGACGCTGCTGGCCGGACAGCACTCGTTGGTGCTCGGCCCGCCCGGCACCGCGAAGTCCGAGATGGCCCGGGAACTCACCGGCAGGGTCGAGGGGGCGTCCTACTGGGAGATCCTGCTGTCGAAGTTCACGGCGCCGACGAGGATGTTCGGGCCCATCGACGTCGCCGCGCTGGCCCGGGGTGAGTACCGCCAGGTCTACGACGGCCGTGCCACGACCGCGCATGTCGCGTTCATCGACGAGATCTTCAAGTGCTCCACGGCGGCGTTGAACGAAACGCTGGGCTACCTCAACGAGCGGATCTACCATCCCGAGAACGGCGGCGAGCCGATCCGCTGCCCCTTGATCGGAGCCATCACGGCGAGCAACGAACTGCCCGTCGGGGAGGATTCGGCCGCGATCTACGACCGGCTGCTGGTGCGGTTGGAGGTCGGATACCTTGAAGACCCCTCGAACTTCGCCGCGTTGGTCCGCTCCGCCGTCAGCCGCCCGGCGGCACCGTCACGGACCACCGTCGAACTGGCCGCGTTGCAGCATGCCGTGAGCGAAGCCGTCCCGGCCGTGGACGTCCCCGACCTGATCGTGGACGCGGTGTGCACGCTGCGGGCCGCTCTGCGCCGCAAGGAACTCGTCGCCTCCGACCGCCGCTGGCGGCAGGCGGTGGGCCTGCTCCAGGCGTCCGCGTATCTCGACGGCCGCCCGGCGGTCGCCGAGACCGACCTGTCGGTGCTGACGCACGTGCTGTGGGACTCCCCCGCCGAACGCCCGACCGTCGAGCGCGAGGTGCTGCACCTGGTCAACCCCGACGCCAAGGAAGCGCTTGACCTGGCCGACGCCATCGATGAGCTGGAGGCCCAGCTCGACGCCATGGGCGGCCAGTCCCGGGAGGCGCTGAGCGAGTGGGTCATCAAGAAGGCACACAACCAGCTCGCCATGGCGGGGAAACGACTGGAGAAGCTGCGCGAGGAGGCGGTGGGCGCCGGCCGCTCCACCGCCACCATCGACCGTATCGCCGGCCGCCGGCGCGCCGTCCGGGCCCGCGTGCTCACCGAGGCTCTCGGCATGGACGCGAGCATGGTCCAGGCCCAGCTCTGAACAGGGGCGTGACCATGAGCGACGGAACGCATGAGCTCGACGGGTTGGCGAGCCGGGCCGGGAAGTGGCTGGGTCTGTCCACCACCGTCGGCGGGCGGCACACCGCGGCCGTGGTCGCGGACCGGTTCGACCGGATCACCTGGCGCGACACCTACCAGCAATCGGCCGCACTGCGCCACCTGGCCGAGGAGCTCAACGAGCGCTACGACCACGACGACTACGACCACGACGACCACGAACACGACCACACCACCGACCTCCTGACCGACGCGTTCATGGCCGCCTACAAGATCAGGCCCCGGTTGCGTGAGCGCGCGGAGATCGACCCCTCCCGGCTGGTCAACCACCAGGTCATCACCTCGTTGGTGGAGTCACCGGAGTTCGCCGAGCTGCACCGGGAGACGGCCGGCGATCCCTACGCCGCCGCCATGGCCGTGCTCGCCCAGGCCGCCGCGCTACGCCGGATGCTGGAGTACTCCCGAGACGCCAGGGAACGGGCCGAGCAGGCGAAGAAAGCCCAGCAGGACGCGGAAGGCGCCGCGAGTGCCGTGAGCGAGGCGCTTCAGCAGGTCGCCGACGAGGACGGCACGGTGCTGGTCCCGGCCGCCGACGCCGTACAACAGGCGATGGAGGCCGCGGAGGCCGCCGAGGCCGCCGCGCGGCAGGCCGCCCAAGGCGCCGCGCAGGCCCTCGCGGCGGCGGCCCCCGGTATCCGTGCCGCCGCCCGGAACGCGGTGGCGAAGGCCGCCGAGGCCGCGCGGCAGGATGCCGCGTTGATGAGGGCGTGGGGCGTGGGTCCTGGCGAGCGGGAGCGGATGCCGTTCGAGCAGCGCGCCCGGCTGGCCGAGCGGCTGCGCACCGGCCGTCTCGCACAGTGGGCCGAGCTGATCGGTCGCTTCCGGCAGATGGCCGGCGGTGAGCGTGCCCGCAAGGTGGAGAACGCCGCCGGGGAACTGGTCGGCGTCACGCTCGGCAACGACCTCTCCCGTGTCATCCCCTCCGAGCTGGCCAACCTCGGCCTGCCTGAACTGCGTGCGGTGTTCGCCGTGCGCTATGCCGCCGGGGAGCTGATGCTCTACGACAGCCAGGGAGAGCAGACCACCGGCCAGGGCGCCGTCATCGCGTGCGTGGACACCTCACACTCCATGTACGAGGCGGGGCCCGGCGGGGTCACCCGGGAGGCCTGGGCCAAGGCGTGCGCCCTGGCGCTGTTGGATCAGGCCCGCCACGCGGGGCGTGACTTCGTCGGCATCCTGTTCTCCGCCGCCGACAAGCTCCAGGTCTTCCGGTTTCCGGCGGACCAGGCCGTCGGTACGGACCGGGTCCTCGACTTCGCGGAGACGTTCCTGGGCGGTGGCACCAGCTACCAGAGGCCGCTGACAGCGGCCTGTGAACTGCTGGAGGAGGAGTTCAACAACGCTTCCCGCACCCGCGGTGACATCGTGATGATCACCGACGACGACTGCGGCGTCAGCGAGGAATGGATGCGCGACTGGAATGACGCCAAGCACCGGTTGGGCTTTCGGGTTTTCGGCGTGGCCGTCGGCGCCCCACGCGTCGCTGAGGACGACTCGGTCCTGGAAGCCCTGTGCGACAACCTCCGCTCCATCGAGGACCTCACCGACGTCCGCGCCGCCGCCGACCTCTTCCGCGTGGTCTGACCCGGGCCTCCCCCTCTGGCCGCGGCACGCACCCTGCTGGAGGAGACGGACTGGTCCCACGATCCACCGGACAGGGCCTACCGGACGGGGCCTAGCTGACGACGACCACCTTCGTGCCCGTCCCCCCGAACGTCCACAGCGCCGCACCGTCCGCCTTGCCCGTGCGGATGCCGCTGGTCTGTTTTCCGGCGGCGACGGCAGGCGGTGAGGAGCCGTCCACGGCGTTGGAGAACGCGATCGACAGGCCGGACTTGGCGGCGAAGTACACGATGTGCTCGATCTGCACGCCGTCGGAGCCGGTGGTTGCCTGCGTGCGCACGGAGATCGTGTAGGTGCCGGGGTCGGGGCTGACCGTGCCCGGCCACACCGCGAAGCTGCGGCGGGAGACGTCACTCGCGTCCACCAGCCAGACGCGCTTTTGGCCGAGGGAGTACACGACGCGCCGCCCGGTGCCGGAGTCGTCCGGCAGCGCGGCGGGAGCGGCGGGCTTCGACGCGGAGGGACGCGGGCTCGCCGACGTCGAGGCGTGCGGCCGGGTGGCCGTGGCGGTGGGGTGCGGCCCCCGGTCCGCCTGCACGGCCAGCACGGTGACCGCCGCGACCGCGCCCACCGTCAGACCGGTCACCCAGACCCACGAGGGAAGTCGTCGGGCAGGCACGGACACGCATCTCCTCAGCTACGGGACCCCTCCGACGAGGGGCCCGATCATCGTACTGCGAGCGGCCCGCGGTCCTCTCCGCAGTCCGGCACCGGTTCGCTCAGTCCAGCACCGGCAGCAGCTCCGGCAGATGCCCGTCCGAGGCGGTCGCCGCGTGCTGCCTCTCCGGCGGTACCTCCCCGTACAGCGTGGTGCGCGGCCTCGCCGGCCGGCCGGCCGCGTCGGCCACCGCGATCAGGTCCTTGACGGACTTGTACGAGCCGTAGGAGGAGCCGGCCATCCGGGAGATGGTCTCCTCCATCAGCGTGCCGCCGAGGTCGTTGGCGCCGGAGCGGAGCATCTCGGCCGCGCCCTCGGTGCCCAGCTTCACCCAGCTGGTCTGGATGTTGGGGATGTACGGGTGCAGGAGCAGCCGGGCCATCGCCGTCACCGCCCGGTTGTCCCGCATGGTCGGGCCGGGCCGCGCGATGCCCGCCAGGTACACCGGCGCGTTGGTGTGGATGAAGGGGAGCGTGACGAACTCCGTGAAGCCGCCGGTGCGTTGCTGGATCTGGGCCAGCGTCCGCAGGTGCCCCAGCCAGTGCCTGGGCTGGTCCACGTGCCCGTACATCATCGTCGAGGACGACCGGATGCCCAGCTCGTGCGCGGTCGTGACGACGTCGATCCAGGTGGCCGCCGGCAGCTTGCCCTTGGTCAGGATCCAGCGGACCTCGTCGTCGAGGATCTCGGCGGCGGTGCCGGGGATCGAGTCGAGACCGGCCTCCTTCGCCGCCGTCAGCCACTCGCGGACCGACATCCCGGTGCGGGTCGCGCCGTTGACGACCTCCATGGGTGAGAAGGCGTGCACATGCATGCCGGGGACGCGCTCCTTGACCGCCTTCGCGATGTCGAAGTACGCGGTGCCGGGCAGGTCCGGGTGGATGCCGCCCTGCATGCAGACCTCCACCGCGCCCACCTCCCAGGCCTGTTGGGCTCGGTCGGCGACCTGGTCCAGGGAGAGCGTGTAGGCGTCGGCGTCGGTGCGGCGTTGCGCGAAGGCGCAGAAACGGCAGCCGGTGTAGCAGACGTTGGTGAAGTTGATGTTCCGGGTGACGATGTACGTCACGTCGTCGCCGACCACGGACCTGCGCACGTCGTCCGCCACCTGGCACAGCGCGTCCAGCGCCGGGCCGTCCGCGTGCAGCAGGGCGAGGGCCTCGTCGTCGGTCAGCCGCGTCGGGTCGTCGGCCGCGGTGGCCAGTGCCTGTCGTACGTCGGTGTCGATGCGCTCGGGTGCCATGCCGGGGGCGGCCGCCTCGCGCAGGGCGCCCCAGTCGCCGTACACCTCGTCGAAGTCGTCGCGGCGGTCGGTGGTGCGGCCGTCGGTGTCGATGGTGCGGTGCAGGTCGGTGCGGCCCGTCGACTCGAAGACCTCCTCGGGCTCCTGCCAGGGGTGGCCCGCCACCACCGCGTCCTCGCGGGCCAGGCCCGTCTCCGGGTCGGCGAGGGCCCTGACGTGCGGCAGCAGCCGCGGGTCCAGCCAGGGCTCGCCTCGCCGGACGAACTCCGGGTACGCACAGAGCCGTTCCCGCAGGGTGAAACCGGCCGCCTCCGAACGCCGCGCGAGTTCCTCGATCTGCGGCCAGGGGCGTTCGGGGTTGACGTGGTCGATGGTGAGCGGGGAGACCCCGCCCCAGTCGTCGATGCCGGCGCCGATCAGACGCTCGTACTCGGAGTCCACCAGGTTGGGCGGAGCCTGGAGGCAGGCGCTCGGGCCCATGATGTGCCGGGCGACGGCCACCGTGGCGACCAGTTCGTCGAGTTCCGCGTCCGGCATGCCGCGCATCGCGGTGTCCGGCTTGGCGCGGAAGTTCTGGATGATCAGTTCCTGGATGCCGTGGTAGGCCCGCGACACCTTGCGCAGGGCGAACAGGGAGTCCGCGCGCTCCTCGTAGGTCTCACCGATGCCGATGAGGATCCCCGAGGTGAAGGGCACGGAGGAACGGCCGGCGTCCTCCAGGACGCGGAGGCGTACGGCGGGTTCCTTGTCCGGGGAGCCGTAGTGCGGGCCGCCGGGCTCGGACCACAGCCGGGTCGCGGTGGTCTCCAGCATCATGCCCATGGAGGGGGCGACGGGCTTGAGGCGCTGGAAGTCGGTCCAGCTCAGCACGCCCGGGTTGAGGTGCGGCAGCAGGCCCGTCTCCTCCAGGATCCGGATGGAGATGGCGCGGACGTAGGCGATGGTGTCGTCGTAGCCGTGCGCGTCGAGCCACTCGCGCGCCTCCGGCCAGCGGTCCTCGGGCTTGTCGCCGAGGGTGATCAGGGCTTCCTTGCAGCCGAGGGCGGCGCCGCGGCGGGCCACGTCGAGCACCTCGTCCGGCGACATGAACATGCCGTGGCCGTCGCGGCGCAGCTTGCCCGGCACGGTGACGAAGGTGCAGTAGTGGCACTTGTCCCGGCACAGCCGGGTGAGCGGGATGAAGACGCTCTTCGAGTACGTGATGACGCCTGCCCGGCCGGCCGCCTCCAGGCCCGCGTCCCGCACCCGGGCGGCGGACGCGGTGAGGTCGTCGAGGGCCTCGCCGCGGGCCTGGAGCAGTACCGCCGCCTCGGACACGTCGAGGGCTACGCCGTCCCGGGCGCGTTTGAGGGCGCGACGCATGGAGTTGTCGGTGGGTCCGGTTCCGGGGGTCGCGGTGCTCGTCATCCTTCGAGCATACGATCACGCATTCGCCGCGAGGGGCCTGCCCGGCGAGGCAGCGGCACGCGGTTCCCCCCACTTCACAGGATGCGATCTGTCCCCAGGAGTACGATCCGCCCCCAGAATCTTAATTGTCCGAATCGTTACCGTCGTCGCCTCCAACCGTTTCGCTCTCCCCTTTGTCTCACCTGGCAAAGACGCGCAACACGTGTGAAACGGAAGGGAGTTGCTCGCCGATGAGACGACGCTGGGCAATGGTGCCGGCAGTGCTGGCGCTGGTACTGACGGGAGCGGGCACGATGTCGGCTGCCGCCGCCGCGCCGCAGGCCACCGTGTGCGAGACGGGCTGGGGCAGCATGGGGAAGTCCGAGCCGGGATCGATGGCGATGACCGGTTCCCTGACGAATGTCAGGACCGGCCGGCACGACTGTTACGACCGGATGGTCATCGACATCCCGGGCATGACGACGGCCGACCCGGCCCTGTACTGGGTCCAGTACGTTCCCGGTTTCGCCCATCCCCCGTCCCAGACCGGTATCCCGGTCGCGGGAGGGGCGGTCATCGAGATCGAGTTCACCGCGCCGGTCGACACCTCGCGGTACCACGTCGAGCTCGCGGATCCGCTGCCCGGACTCACCTTCGACGGCTACCGGACCTTCCGGGACGCGAAGTTCGGCGGCACCTACGACGGAGGGACCCACCTCGGACTCGGCGTCCGGGCCAAGCTGCCGTTCCGGGTGCTGGTGCTGCCCGGCCGACTGGTGGTGGACGTGGCGCACACCTGGTAGCCACCGAGGCCGACACCGCCAATGCCGCGACGGGCCCTACAGATACGACGCGTAGGCGTCCAGCGCCTTGAGGATCTCCGCCTCCCCCTCGGGCGGCAGCTGCACCACGACCTCCTCGATGCCCAGGTCGGCGTAGTGCGCGAGCTTGCCCGGGCTCGGGAGGACGGCGTACGGGACGATCTGGAGGCCGGACGGGTCCCGTCCGGCGTCCGCCCAGGCCGTCCGCAGCAGGGGCAGGGACTCGGACAGGCCCCGCCCGCCGATCGGCAGCCACCCGTCGGCGTACTCGCAGATGTGTGCGAACAATTTCGGACCGGCGGCCCCGCCGACCAGCGTGCGCGGGCCGACGACCGGTCCGCGCGGCCCCTGCACGGGCTTGGGGTACGCGAGGCTGGCCCGCACGCTCCCGAACTCGCCCTCGTAGGCGGTCGGCGTCTCGCTCCACAGGGCCCGCATCAGCGCCATCCGGTCCCGGACCAGCTCACGCCGGGTGCGCCACTCGACCCCGTGGTCGGCGGCCTCCTCGACGTTCCAGCCGAAGCCGAGGCCCAGGGTGAACCGCCCGCCGGAGAGGTGGTCGAGTGTCGCGACCTGTTTGGCGAGGTCGATCGGGTCGTGCTGGGCGACCAGCGTGATGCCGGTGCCCAGGCCCAGCCGCTCGGTCACCGCCGCCGCCTGGGCGAGCCCGACGAAGGGGTCGAGGGTACGGCCGTACTCGGGCGGCAACTCCCCGCCCGCCGGGTACGGGCTGGTCCGCTCGACGGGGATGTGCGTGTGCTCGGGCAGGTACAGCCCGGCGAACCCGCGGTGCTCCAGCTCGCGGGCGAGCCGGGTCGGGGCGATCGTCTCGTCGGTGAGGAAGACCGTCACGGAGATGCGCATGGCACATCTGTACCGGCTGCCGGCCGAGCTGTCCATACCGACCGGTCGGCATTGTGCGGACGCCCGCCTGGCGTACGGCATTCGGGTCCCAGGGGGCGCCATGGACCGAGACGCGCCAATTCCCCTGTCTTTCCACGGCAGTTCACCCATGTCGGGCACGGTGGAGGCATGTGTGACGACATCGACGACACCCCTGACAACGACGTCCGGCACGGCGTCGCGAGACGCGCGCTGTTCGTGACGGGAGCCGCCGCCGCGCTTACGTTGGGAAGCGTGAGCTTCGCTTCAGCGGCCGGGGCGGCCGACGCGGCACCGGAGACCAGGACCGTGCTCGGCACGCTGCCGCCCGGCTCCCCCGACTTCGTGTACGTCCCCGTCGAGGTCCCCTCGGGCGTACGGGAGATCAAGGTCGCGTACAGCTACGACCGGCCCTCGGTTCCGGCCGGCACCCCGGGCAACGCCCTCGACATCGGCATCTTCGACGAGCGCGGCACCGAACTGGGCGGCCGGGGTTTCCGGGGCTGGTCGGGCGGGGCCCGCACGGAGTTCTTCCTGCGCGCGGACGACGCGACGCCGGGCTATCTCCCGGGCCCCGTGCGGGAGGGCACCTGGCACATCGCGCTCGGACCGTACACGGTCGCCCCGCAGGGCCTGGCGTACGAGATCACCGTCACCCTGACCTACGGCGAGCCGGGCGAGACGGTGGCGCCGACGTATCCGCCGTCCCGGGCGAAGGGCCGGGGCCGCGCCTGGTACCGCGGGGACTGCCATCTGCACTCCTGGCACTCGGACGGCCGCCGCACCCCCGCCGAGATCGCGGCGCTGGCCCGGGCGGCGGGCCTGGACTTCATCAACTCCTCGGACCACAACACGCACACGGCGCATCCGCACTGGGCGTCCGCGGCCGGTGACGACCTGCTGGTCATGCTGGGCGAGGAGATCACGACGAGGAACGGCCACGTGGTCGCCCTCGGCACCGACCCCGGGACCTTCGTCGACTGGCGTTACCGGGCCCGCGACAACCGCTTCGGCCGCTTCGCCCGCCAGATCCGCCGCGCGGGCGGCCTGGTCGTCCCGGCCCACCCGCACGCCACCTGCGTCGGCTGCAACTGGAAGTTCGGGTTCGGGGACGCGGACGCGATCGAGGTGTGGAACGGCCCGTACACGCCCGACGACGAGATGGCCCTCGCGGACTGGGACAGCATGCTGGTCGCGTCGACGCGCTCCGGCGACCGTTCGTGGATCCCGGCGATGGGCAGCAGCGACGCCCACCGCGACCCGGACCCGGTCGGCTCCCCCCAGACGGTGGTGCTCGCCGACGACCTGACCCGCGAGGCGATCCAGGAGGGCATCCGGGCGGGCCGCTCGTACGTGGCCGAGTCGAAGAAGGTGTCCCTCGCCTTCTCGGTGTCCGGCGGCCGGGGCGAACACGCGGGCATCGGGGAGCGGCTGCGGGCCGGCCGCGACACCCCGGTGACGGTCCGGCTGGAGGTGACGGGCGCCCCGCGCTGCGTCGTCCGCCTCGTCACCGACCAAGGCGTCCTGTTCACCGGCGAACCGCTGCCGGTGGCGGGGTCGGGGGTCGTGGAGTGGCGTACGACGCCCTCGTACGCGGCGTACGTCCGCGCGGAGCTGCGGCACGAGACGGCGGCGGGGCCGGTGCCGGGGGCGCTGGCGGCGTTCACCAATCCGATCTTCCTGGGGCGCGGGTAGGCGGCCGCCGGGCCTCAGCTCTGCTGGGCGCGGGCCCTCTCCAGGTGCTTCAGCTCGATGATCGTCGCGACGGCTCCCAGCCAGCGGGCCGTCGCCTCGTCGGCGGGGGCGCCGCCCGCGAGCTGGGTGGCGGTTTCCAGCCAGTCCCGTACGACCCGCGCCGCCTCGGGACGCGGCAACGGCTCGGGCAGCTCCGCTGCGTACGCGACGCCTCCGGCCCGGACCACCTCGGCGAGGAAGGCCACCGAGCGCGGCTGGGTGTGGAGCCGGTCGAGGGTCACGGCGGCGGCCGCGGCGCCGTCGCCGAAGAGGGCGGTACGGCGGGGGCCGGCGTCGGCGGTGAGGCCGTAGCGCAGGAGGACCGGGACGTCGAGCGCGGCCAGTTCGTCGTCGGTGCGGTCCGGGTGCTGCGGGCTGGCGTTCATGAGGGTCCTCGGCTCAGCTGACGGTGACGGTGTAGGTGACCCGCTCCGGCTCGGGCGGGGCGGCGGACCCGCTCGGTGACGGTGCCGGGGAAGTGGAGCCGGTCGGCGTCGGCGCCTGCGTCGAGGGGGTCGTGCCGCTGCCGTCGCCCTCGCAGGGGGCGTTGAACGTGCAGTGCATCAGCACGATCTCGGTGCTGCCCTTGCCCGTGGCCTCGAAGGTGAAGGTGAGGCTGCTGCCGGCGCCGGGCACCGGTTGGTCGCCGGATTTCGACTCGCTCTCGCGGCCCTGGCTGCGGACCACCGAGGTGTCGGGCTTCGGATCGACGAGATACCAGTGTTCGCGGGTGGAGGCGTTCTCCTCGACGGTGAGCGTGAAGCGCTCCCCGACCTTGGCGGAGATGCTGCGGTCCCCGGTGGGGTGGCTGATCGGCTTCTCCGTATTCGTACTCTTACCCGTACCCGTACCCGTGTCCTTCCCCCCGCACCCCGTGGCGAGGGCGAGGAACGCGACCGCGGTGACCACCGCCCAACTCCGGGAGGTGGGCGCCGTACGCCTCGTCGTATTCGCTGGTGCCACCGGACAACCTCTCAGTACTGGGACAGAGCAGAGGGCCGCTCGGCGTAGGTCGGCATCGTGGTCAGGGCGCTGTCGCCCACCTCGACGCCACTGGCCTGGGTCTCGACGAGGCCGTCGCTGTCGGAGTACGCGCCCTTGGCGAGGCTCACCTTGTCGGCGAGCTCGTGCAGCGCGTCCTCGATGGTTCGGGCCTCCGCCGCCCAAGCCCCGGCGTAGGAGTTGAACGCCGCCGCGGAGTCGGCGCCGCCCAGCGTGTCCGTGTCGTAGCAGGCCCTGGAGTCGATCGCCATACGGATGGTGCCGGCGTCGTCACCCGCGTCGTTCAGCTGTTTCGCCTGGCCGGTGAGCCCGCTCTTCTTCACGCCGAAGTCCGGTGCGGACGTGGAGTCCTGCGCGGCGGTCATCGTCATCCCCCCGTTTCCCCCGTTGATCACATCGGCGGGAGGCTAACACGCGTCGCGAACGCGAACCTCCACAGATCACACGCCCCGCACGCGGCTCCCACACGATCCCCGCGGCCCTGGGCGCGCCGCCCCCTACTGCGGGACGTAGACGCTGTACGCGTCGTTGAGTTTGCCGTCCGACGCCTTGCCCATGTGGCCGTTGATGAAGTCGTCCTCGCTGACCCAGGTGGTGGTGCCCCAGGGGTTGTAGATCTGGAGCATGTCGCCCTCCTGGCCGATGATGGTCATCGCGTGGGCGCCGTCGGCGCTCCTGACGTCGACCGGGACCGGCTTCCCCTCGGCGACCGACTTCTCGACGTCGGTCAGGACCTCCCGGCGCTGGTCGGCGTTGTTCATGTCGTGGCGCTGGTAGTCGTCGCCGGTGGCGCCGCCGATCGCGTCGTCGGCTATGCGTTCCTGGCCCTCGGGGCCCATGCCGCCCCAGTTGGCGCCGCCGTCGCCTTCGGTGTGCAGCCGGTGCTGTTCCTCCACCAGGCGCTGCCGGAAGGCTCCGGGGTCGTCCTCCTGGCCGCTGGGTCCGCCGGTGAGTTCGAGGGCGTAGAGGGGGTCGACCATGGCGCGCGCGGTGACGGTGGACGAGGCGACGCAGGTGCCCTCCGAGCCGTCGCCGCCCTGGATCCACTTCTGGCCGTCGAAGGTCTGGTCGTCGGTGTTGGCGTTGGACCCGTTGGCGTTCGTGCCCTCGTTCTTGAGGCTGTCCCCCTGGGTGTTGATCGGCGACAGGTGCCGTTGCAGCCACGCCGGGTCCTTGCCCTGGATCTTGTAGGCGAACTCGTCGATCTCGTCGACGCTGTTGCCCGCGGCGAGGGCCTTCATGAGATAGGCCTTCTCCTGCGGCGACTTCGTGTTCGTCATGAGGAGTTCCATCCGGTCCCGGTCGGCCGGTGAAAGGTTGTCCATGGCCCGGCCCGAGCGCTCCAGCTCGTTGGCCGTGAGGATCTCGTTGTACTCGGCGGCGGCGCCCTTCGCACCGCTGGCGTCGGCGAGCATGAGCCGGTCGACCGGGGACAGCTCGTCGGAGTCCATCTTCCCGGCGCGGGCCTCGGAGGCCCACTTGTTCAGGTCCCGGGCGGCGACGCGGCGGGCCTCACCGGCGGCGAGGACGGCCTTGCGCATCTCACCGACACCGTAGGAGGCGAAGTGGGCGGCGTTCTTGCGGTCCCACTCCTCCTCGTCGTTCTCGTGCAGGTTGTCGAAGAAGCCCTCGCGGTCGCTGCCGATCTCGTTCAGCGCCTGCTGCAGCTTCCCGCGGCCGCCGCTGTCCTGGCTCTGGGCGTCCCCGATCGCGTCGGCCAGGGTGATCAGCGCCCGGGAACCGCCCGCGAACGCGTCCGCCATGTCCGACACCGCCCGCCCGACGGCACTCACCGCGTCCGAGGCGAGGACACTCGTGTCGCCGGCCCAGGCCTCCGGCAGCCCCTTGCGGGCCACCTTGTCCACCCGGTCGCGCAGGGTCATGACCTCGTCGAGCTGGTCCCGGTACCGCCTGCCCAGCGCTTCCAGCGTCCCCGGATCGCCCTCTATCGGGGGCTCGGAGAACGCCAGCTCGATCAGGTCCAGCAGATCGTTCTTGGTCCCGGCGTTCAGCATCCGCTCACTCAGCCCGGCCAGCCGCTCCGCACGCTCGGCCGCGGACTCGTTCGCACGCCGCAGGACTTCCGCCATCGCCGGCCCCGTTCCCCCGTTGTCGTCCCGGCGACACGGTGCACGGGACACTGAACATGATCATGCCCACGGGACGCTAACACGCGCCGGAAGCCCTCCCTCCGGCAATCACACGCTGCGCACACGGCTCCCACACCGTCCCCCTGAGGGGGCGGCGGCTGGTAGAGAGGAGCTGCGTTGCTGCCCGTCCTCACATCCCGTCCATACCGCCGCCGGTGAGGCCCGGGGCGAGCGCCGGGACCCAGAAGACGGCGACGGCCAGGACGATCGAGGCGATCCCCACGACACGGGCCAGCAGGCGACCGGGCGGAGCGAGTTTCTCGGCGGTGATCACGGCGGCCAGGGCCACCATGGCCCACAGGTTCATCACACCGAACGCCGCCAGCAGCAGCATCAGCGACCAGCAGCAGCCCAGGCAGAAGGCCCCGTGGTGGGCTCCGGCACGCAGATCGCGCGAGGCCCTCGGATACGAGGCGTAGCGCAGCATCAGGCCGAGCGGCGAACGGCACCTCGCCAGACAATGGTCTTTGAGAGGCGTGAGCTGGTAGAGGCCGCTGACCCCGAACACGGCCGCGGCCACCGCTGCCCCCGCCGCGGGTGGCAGGCGCGCCGCCTGGCCGAGGCCGACGGCCAGCGCATACGCCGGCAGCCCGGCCGCGGCCCAGACGAGCAGGTAGGCGACCGTGAAAACGACCATGCGCGATGCCCGGTGCACGGTGATGGTGCGTGCGTACAAGGCGGCGACGGGTGCCGTGGCGGGCAGCATCATCGCGGTCATCATCAGCGTCCACACGGCCAGGAAAGCGGCCAGGCCCAGGCCCATGGTGCCGGGCATCGCCGACATGCCGCCCCAGCGCGTCACCATCCAGACCCAGGCGGCGGCAGCCACGACCAGCAGCAGCCCGGCGGGCGCCACCCGGATGCGGACGGTGACCGGCCCACCGGTCATCCGGACCACGTGAAGGGCGCGTAGTGTCCGTTGCCGCCCGTGAAGTCCCAGGACCGGCCGTATACGCCATCGCCCGTCGCCCGAGTGTTCCGGGCGATCGTCAGTGTGCTGTTCACCGGGTGGAACATGCCGGTCAGGCGCATCACCGGACCGTCCTCGCCGTACTGCGGGGCGATCTGGTCCTCGATCTCGATGTCGATGGCGTCGCCCACCCGCGCGGCGTGCCGGCGGCCGTCGTCGCGGTAGTCGATGGGGACGCGCTCCACGCCGAGGACCTCGCCGATGAGGGGAGCGAGCCCCGCCATCGGCCCGCCCACCTGGCCCGAGAAGACCTTGCCCAGCGCCTCCGCCTGGCCGTCGTCGGCTGAGGCGTCGACGTACAGCGCCACCTGCCAGCCGCCCTCCGCCATCACTCGTGGCCCGTCGACGAAGACAGCCACGCTGCGGTCGGAAACGTCGACGTCGTCCACGTTCCCGCTGTCCACGTGGAACGCGAAGGTCACCTGGCAGCGCTCGTGGTCGGCCGGCGCGGTGAGGCCCGAGGTGGTGCAGGGGCACACCACGTCACAGTTACAGCTCTCCAGGTACGTGCCGTTCAGATTCCAGGGCATGACTCTTCCTCCCTGTGGTGCGGCCCCCGGGGTCCAGGGGATGCATCGACAGGGCCCGCTCCGCCCCGGAGCCGCTCCTCTCCAGGCTATTCCTGACGGCCCCTATCGCGCAGATCCGCTGTCTGTGCAGCTCAGCGGCCTGGCACCGAGCCGTGGGAGCACCCGCGACCTCGGATGCGTCACACCTGTTCATCGCGCCCGTCGCCGCCCTGGACACAGTCCACCGGCTCGGCTGGCCCGGCTGGCGACGCCGCCACCAAGCCCGATCCCAGACCAGCCACTCGGCGGCAAGCCGCTCAAGCATGAAGATCACAATCTACGGCCGGAATATTAGCTGAGAATCTGCCATTCCACAGTCAAAACCAGTCGAACGGGCCACTCCAGGCATCATCTGTCACTGTCTGGATGATAAACATCCCGGAGCAATTGCCTTGCTACGTCGCTAGTGATGCTCGGCACCTCGGCGACGGCAGCTCAAAACGGAAGAACGTCGGCAGCAACCGCCCTTTCTGCTGCTGAGACTGAAGATTTGACGCAAGCCGCAGAAGGTTATCTGCAGCTCCGGACAGACGCAGTAACGGTGAATCATGCTGGGGTGCGAAGATTTTCCCAGATTGCCGCGACTCAATCGATGATCGCTCGCACTGACTGGGAATTGGTTGAACTTGAGGAGAAGGGGGAGAGGTACGAGAAAGTTGACGGCGGATACACGAAGGCTGAGGTCGATGTCACTGTCAATGGTGTAGAGAGGGCTGGGGACAACGCCACTCTTAGCCTCACCGAGGATGGGCGTCTCTATATGCCCTTCACGGCTGAACAGATCGCAGAAGGGGCGCCAGAGTACGAAGAATACTCGCTGCCTCACACCCTGAAGTTCACCCTTGGCCCCGCTGGAAGCTGGCTCCTCGCGGAAGATAAGGCGGAAATCGGCTCAGGGCCAACCCCCAGCACACAACTCAGCGAACCCGAAGCGCTGGACGACGGCGGGGGCGTTCCGGAAGAAGAAGAGGGCGGCAAGGGATCAACTAGCTCCGCAACTGAGGCTTCTGGCAGCAGCGCGAAGGTTACGGCCGACTACAACTACTCGAAGATGATCGACTACGCCAATAAGTACTGGAAGAATCCCAACAACGATGACTACAGAACCTACGGCAATGACTGTACCAACTTTGTGTCGCAGATCATGAAGGCTGGCGGATGGAAGATCGTTGGACCAACCTACGCATCTCTAAGGAGGCAAAACACGAAGTGGTTTTACACCATCTATGTCGATAGAACTAGCTTTACATGGGCTGGCGCGGAGAACTGGTACTGGTTTGCAACTAAGCATTCGAAGCGCACTAAGATTCTCAGCAACGTATACCACATGGAGCCGTCCGACGTCCTTCAGGCGGATTGGGACCGAAACGGCAACATCAATCACACGATGTTCGTGACCAAGAAGTACGACGGTGTCCCCTATCTCACGTATCACACCACCAACACGCACAACAAGAGCTTCAAGAAAATCCACGCTGACCATAGAAACGCATGGTGGTACGCGCACCGGACGTGAGACTCTCCCCGGGGGCGGCGCGTCATGGTTCAAGGAGGCAGGATGCACCGGCGGTGCCTTGTAGTAGCGAGTCTGGCGGTGGCAGCCCTTCTGTCGGGCTGCAGTTCTGAAACCCCTAAAGACAGGGAACAGGACGCCCGCCATGCTGTCGAGTCCTATGTGAGTGCCTTGAATTCCCGAGACGAGGGCAAGCTGATCGCGGTGGGCGGTGTTCCTGACGACTCGCGCGCCCGCCGCGAGGCTCGCGAAATTCTCGCAGCCAAGGGCGGTCAGGAGCTGTCGATCACGAGCGTGAAGATCGACTTCGACATGGGGGATTCGGCCGGCTCGGCAAAAATCATTGCGAAGAGCAACTCAGGCAAGGCCATGCGCGATTCCTTCAGCGTAGTGAAGGAAGGTGGCGAGTGGCATCTTTCCATCTTCGCCGACCGGCCTGCGCCATCCGGTAAGTCCACGTCATCCGTGTAAGGCCCCTAACCTCAATCTTTCGTGACGGTCTGCCGAATCCGTCGGCAGACCGTTTCGCGTTCTGTGTCTTTGGCGGGCAGGCCGGTAGCCCGACTAACGTGTCGGGTGGGCGCGGGTTCCACTGCTCCGGAGACGTGGTCCTGCTCGCAGAGACGGGAAAGCTACTGGTCAGACTGGGTTGGGCAGTTGGTCAAGGTGTCCGAGGGCGCTGGTGACGACATGGGTCCATGGCCAGTGGTGAGCGAGGCGGAAGACCTGGCGCCAGTCGGTGGTGACGAGTTGGCCGGCCGAGCTGAACAGGCCGAGCCGCAGGCGTCGGGGCTCCCAGAGCCGGGCCTGGCCGTTCAGTGCAAGCATCAACATCCAGGCCAGCAGGTCGAGTGGGATCTGGACGATCTCCAGCTAGACCCTGTTTTGCGCGGTGTCGTGCAGGGGCAGGTTCCGCAGGCCGGTAGCGCGGGCAGCCCGAACGCGGTCCTCGGCCCGTGCCCGCAGGCGGTGGCGGAGTTCGGGCTCGGCGATGGGCTGGCCGGTGGTGTTGGTGGCGAAGCGCGTGATCCGCATGCCGTTGGCATCCGTGATCCTCAACTGGGCACCGAGGTGCAGTCGTTCCTTCCGGACGATCATCCGCATGCCCTTCGGCCAGCCGTCGTGCATGCCCTCGGTGAGTTCGGCGCCCCAGGCCCCGTCGCGGATCTATACGTCCGGCTCGACGGCCGGCGCCCATGCCGAGAGTGGCACCGTGAGTACGGCCTGGTGCACTGCGTCGGTGATGGTCGTGTCGACCGAATACGACAGCCACCGTCCGCGTTTCGCGAGCCAGACCACGAACTCGTGGGCGCCGCCCGCGGAGTCGGTGCGGATCAGCGTCCGGCGCCCGCGCCGAACACGTCTACCTCGCCACCTCGGCCCTCGCTGGAGTCGGAGGCGTCCGCGTTCGTGCCGTCTACCTCCAATACTTGTGATCCACGGTCTCGTGCCACATGGAGCACGTGAGTTCAGTCCACCATCTGTGGATCACGGAAGTAGTAGACGACCGTGACTCCCATGCCGTGCGTGTGCGTGTAAACGATCATGATCGCCTCGGCCGAGTCGTGGGCGAGGGAGGTCGTATATGTGTATTCCACGGACGGAGGCCGCCAGCCGGGGATCTCGCGGCCCGCCCTCGGATCGCGGCGGATCACCACGAGCGCCTCCCAGACGACTTCCCGCTCCCCCTCCGTCAGGTCGCCGAACGCCTTCCTCGCGGGCTCGGCCTCCTCCAACGGGCATTCATTCACGTGCCGCCGCCTCCGGTGCGGGCCTCTTCGAGAGCAGCCATGATCTCGGGCGAGTTTCTGATCATGACGCGGTGCCGGTACGCCCGGACCACAGCCGCGGCGCCCTCGAAGTCGTTGGTCGGAGAGTCTCCTATGGCAGTCGCCAGCTCCTCCTCGAAGTGTTCCCGGTCGCCCGGGAAGCCGTAGCGGCTGAGCGCACCGCGCAGGTCGTCCACGGTCCGGATCTCGGGCAGCGGCATCGCTCCCCAGCCGTGCTCGGGCTGTGCGCTCATGATCTGCTCCTGATGCAAAGGCATGGCTCCGCCTCCCAGTATGGCCCGCATCACCACGTCGTCGCCGGGCCTCCGCATTCGGCCCACAACAGCTTGCCGCCCTTCGACACGCCCAGGTCGCTGAGCACTGAGGCGCCCCACGCGTTCGCGCAGGCTCGGACGAGGTGCAGGCCGCGGCCGTCCTCCGCGTCCAGCGGGGGCGTGGGGCTGTCCCGGTCCGAGAAGCCCGGAGGCACCCGCGGGTCCGCGTCCCACACGGCCACCCGCAGGCGGCCGGGCTCCGCCGAGCGGACGCGGAGGGCGTACGGACCCTCGGTGTGGCGATGCGCGTTGGCCAGCAGTTCCGCCGCGAGCAGCTCTGCGGTGGGGGTGAGCTCCGGCATCTCGTGGGCAGCCAGGATCAGCCGGAGGGCACCTCGCGCGATACCCGGTGCGCGCGGATCTTGCGGGAGATGCAGGGTGTAGTTCCAGGACGGGGATACGGTGGCCATCGGAAGTCTCCGGCCACTGAGGGGAGTTGGACAGATGCCTGGTGTCTCCGCCGTGGCGTCCCACGGTGCGCTTCCAGGTGGGGCGCCTGGGAACGAAGATAGGGCCTCGCAAATGTAATTTGCCTATGTTCGAGATACTTCCCTTGCATTTCCCTCGTGTGAGTGACCCGCCGACGGAACACGCGTCCTAGAGGAGTTCACGTGCCTGCCAGACCCCCTCTGACGGCTCGCCGTCTCCGACTCGCTGTTGAGCTGCGCAAGATGCGCGAGCGCTCGGGCATGACGGCGACCGAGGCCGCGCGCACGCTCAGCACGAGCCAGGGGCAGCTCAGCAATGTGGAGTCGGGCCGGTTCGGCGTGAGTGCGGACCGCGTCAGAGCGCTGGCCCGGATTTACTCCTGTCCTGACCAGGCATTCATCGAGGCACTGGTCGGCATGGCAACCGACAGGACGCTCGGCTGGTGGGAGTCCTACCGTGAGGTGCTGCCGTCGGGACTTCTCGACCTCGCCGAGTTGGAGTACCACGCCACCGCCGTACGCACCGCGTACACCTCCCATATGCCGGGGCTGCTCCAGACTCCTGATCACGCGCGAGAGATCTTTCGGCACGTCATCCCCGCTCCCACACCGCCCGATGTTGAGCACCGCGTCTCGCACCGGATCAAACGTCAGGGCGTGTTGTACGGGCCGCACCCGACTCCGTACAACACCGTCGTGCACGAGGCAGCCCTGCACATGGGGGTCGGCGGCCAAAGTGTGGCTCGCGCCCAGCTCCGGCATCTGGTCGACATGAGCGAGCAGAAGCACATCACCATCCGCGTACTCCCGTTCGGCGTGGGCGCGTTCCCGGGCTCCGGTCAGTCCATCAACTACCTGCACGGGCCCGTGCCTCAGCTCGACACCGCGCAACTCGACCAGTTCCACGGCCCTGTTCTTCTCGACGCCGAAGCTCACCTGCAGAAGTACCGCCACCTCCTCGACAACGTGGAGGCCATCGCCCTCAGCCCCGAGAAGTCCCGGGATCTGATCCATTCCCTCGCCCAGAACCTCTGAAGGAGCCGACATGTCCCCGCAAAGCTGGCAGAAGTCGTCCTACTGCCAAGAAGGTGACGCGTGCGTCCATATATCGACCCCCGCGCCGACCTCAGTCCACCTCACCGAAAGCGCCGACCCCGCCAAGACCGTCCTCGCCACCGACCCCGCCGCATTCGGCGCCCTGCTCCAAACCCTCAAGGCGTCCAAGAGGCCTTGAGCAAGCACCACCACCCCAGGAGCCCCGCCATCGTGTCCCGCCCGTCCGAGCTGAAGTACCGCGGCGTCACCGCCTTCCAGCGCCGCATCGGCAACCCGATCCTCCGTCGCCTCGCGATCCAGACCCTCCTGGAGACCACCGGCCGCACATCCGGCCTGCCCCGCCGCACCCCGGTGGGCGGCCGACGGGTCGGGAACTCCTTCTGGCTGGTATCGGAGTTCGGCGAGCGATCGCAGTACGTCCGCAACATCAAGGCGGATCCGCGGGTACGGGTGCGAATCCGGGGCCGCTGGCACATCGGCACGGCCCACCTCCTGCCCGACGACGACCCCATCGCCCGCCTCCGCACCCTCCCCCGCTACAACAGCGCGGCGGTACGGGTGCTGGGGTCGGGGTTGCTGACCGTGCGGGTGGATCTGGAGGAGTGACCCGGTACGACCGCCCGTGGCCCAATGCTTACGCGTCCGAGCCGGCAATCCGGTCCAAATTTCCGACCTCCGTCGCGCATGAGACATGACGGTCACGGCGATATTCACGATACGTACGTAAACATCACCGGGGGGTGCCGTTGACGGTCAGCGTGATTCCGCCGAACGACCTGGATCCGCCGCCCGGCACAAACCCCTGGCGGTTGACGCGTCGGCTCTGGCGGTCCAGGAAGGCGCTGTCGGGCATCACCCAGTGGTTCATCGACCTGGGGGTGCCGGTCGTCGCGGTGCTCGCCCTCGTATGGATCCTCGCCGCGCGGGCGGAGACACCGCTGGACGTCTACAAGGCGGTGACTCTGATGGACTCACCCGAGCGCAACTGGCTCTGGTCCCTGTCGCTCATCGGCTGGCTCCTGGTACCCGCGATCATCGGTGGTGTGGCCGGTGAAGTGATCGCGAACCGCATCAAGAACGTGAAGTCGCTGCCCACCGGCAAGATGTACAAGCGGCGCACGCTCGGCCGGCGGATGCGTTTCCCGTACCCGATAGACGACCTCACCCGCTACCCGCGCGCCGACCCGACCACCGACGTCGGGAAGGGCAAGCGGGAATTCGCCTACATCTTCGTGCGCGTCGCCCACAACAACGACTGGCGACTCGCGCTGAACCACTGGGAGATCGCCGTCCGGGACGCCATGTGCACCGAGGAGTACGCGCAGTTGGACCGGCACGAGTGTCTGCGCGCGGCGCAGAGCTTCTCACTCATCCACCTCCGCGAGCCCGCCGTGCTCGGACTGTGCCTGGTGTGCAACGCTCGATGACAACGAGAAGGTGACTCATGCCCAACAAGAGTGCCGTGGAACTCGCCCGCGCCTCCCTTGCTCTTGCCTATCCCCAGGCGAGCGACGAGGAACTGACCAGGGCAGCCGAACTCGTCGTGCGCTGGGGGGCGGAGGGAGTGGGCCGACGGCTCGATCCCAGCCACGCGGAGCGCCTGCACCTAGACCTATTGGCCGCCCTCGGCGAGAACCCGGACGAAGTCGAGCGCCGGTACTACTCCGAGGCGCGTCCAGCCCGCACCCGCTTCTGGACCCGGCCCGACCGGGCCCCCCGTCTACCGGTCCGCGATCCGGATCCCGGCCCCGGACGTGGCTGAACAGCACCCGCACTCACCCGGCCAAACGATCTCGGTCTCCGGTGCCCTCAACGTGGAGCGGCGCTAAGCGTCGTACACCCGGGTCAGCAACTCCATCAGCTGCTGACCCTCCGCTGCACTCAGCGGCGCCAACAGCTCGGCATTGGCCCGCTCCGCCAACTCCGCGCAACGGTCCAGGGTCCGCACGCCCGCCGGCGTCACCGTCACCGCGTTCTTGCGGCGGTCCAGCGGATCGGGTGCCCGCAGCGCCAGCCCGGCTTCCTCCAGGTGATCGAGCAGGAGGACCATGTCCTTCGCATCGAAGCCCAGGCGGCGCACCAGATCCGCCTGGGCCACCGGCCCGTACTCGGACACTGCCGCGAGAACGGCGTGATGCGGAAGCTTCAGCCCTTCCTCGGCGATCGCCTCGGCGACCAGGCTCCGGCCGCGCTCCGCTACCCGGCCTGCCAGCCAACTCGGCTGGGACTGGATGTGCGCCAGGGCACGCAGGCGTTCGGTGGGAGGCATGGAAGCAGACTATCCCCAATTCATTGGACTTCCCAACGAGTTATTCCTACGCTTGCAGCCCATTGGGAATCCCAATGGTTTGGAGGCCCAGCTCACACCCGGAGGTGTTCATGCGTCGCGTCCGCTATGAGGTGAACGGCGGCCCCGAGGTCCTCTTCACCGAGGAGGCCCCTGTTCCAGAGCCCGGCCCGGGTGAGCTGCTCGTCTGTACCGAAGCGGTCGGCGTCACGCTGCCTGCCGTACGGAAAGTGCGCGAGGGCACCGAGCCAGGCCCTCTAGGTGGTGAGATAGCAGGCACCGTCGCCGCTGTCGGTGAAGGCGTCACCAACTTCTCCACGGGCGACCGCGTCACCGGTCTCTGCTTCTCCCACGCCTACGCCGAACTGGCCCTCATCCACAAGACAATGGCCTCCCGTATCCCCGACCGGGCGACCGCCACCGACGCCGTGGCCTTGGTCCGCAGCGGCCTGGTGGCGCGCGGCGCCTACGAGGCCGGCCGCCCCCAACCCGGCGACGCCGTCCTGGTTACCGCAGCCGCCAGCGCGGTCGGCACCCTCGCCCTGCAGTACGCGAAGGCAGGCGGGGCCTCCCGCGTAGTCGCGGCCATCAGTACCGCGGACAAGGCGGAGTTCGTTCGCGCCCTCGGCGCCGACGAGGTCGTGCTCTACAAGGACGGATCCTGGGGCGACCCGGTCGACATCGTCCTCGACGGGGTCGGCGGAGAACTCCTCGGCCCCGCGGTGCGAGCCCTGGCCCCCCGCGGCCGTTTGGTCGCCTTCAGCTCGGGCGGAGGCGCGATCGACGCGTACGAGTTGCTGGTCCGGGGCGCCTCGGCCACCGGCTTCCAGATGGCGGCCATCGCCCGAGGCGAGCCCGAGGTGTACGCGCGCTGGCTGGACGAACTGTGGGATCTCCACCGCGACAACACGCTATGCCCCCGCGTATCCGCTGAAATCCCGCTCACCGAAGCAGCTCGCGCCCACGAGATCATCGAGTCCCGTCGCAACCTCGGCAAGGTCGTCTTGGTCCCCTGAGGCTAGGCAGGACCGCGACACACGGACCCAGGCCGCACGTCCGGTCAGACTTCACCGAGCCGCGGGAAGGCGGGGGGTCCTCGGTGAGGCGACCGTACGTCGAGAACCAGGCCGGGATCGCCGCCCCAGGCAGCGTCTCGGCCTCGGTGCCGGGGTCGGTGCCCGCGGCCGCCCAGACACGCAGGGACAGGGCGAGGAGGCCCTCCAGGTCGCCGACCGGAGCCAACTCCCCGATTTTCGCGGTCAGTTCCGGGTCTTCAAGCGCGGGATGCCCGGTCACCCCCGGCACCAGCAGCACGAGCCCCGCCACCCGGTCCGGGTCTCATGACCCACGCCCAGGCCCGTAGCGTGGCACTGCGAGCACTCGGTGCGGTTCGATCCGGCGCAAGGGGAACCATTGGGGCTGATCTACGGCTACGACATCTACCTGCGCCCCCAGAACGTCGCCAGGGCGTTGGCCAATCTGGCCGAGTTGGCGCCACCGACCCGTGCCGTGCCGCCGCTTGGGGTCACACTGCCTGGCGGTGACCGGCTCGTCCTCCCGTTCACGTCCCACTTCAAGAGCGAGCCGGTCGACTGCTCCTTGAGCGGCACGATCGAACTCGACACGTCCCTCATGTTCGACGTCGATGACGCACTGCGGGAGTACGCGCAGACGGGCGGCCCTGAACCTGAGGCGGACGGGCGCATCCAGATCGGGTACGTCTACGCGACGATCCGGTTCGAGTCCTTCCTGCACCCTGGTTACGCATCGGTGGAATGCTGGGCAGCGACATCGAGGATGAGCCGCTTGTTCGCGCGGTCGACCAACATCAGGAAGGCGTTCACCGACCTCACCGCCGTCAGCGGCGGAGTGTGCTGCCTGTTCGACACCGGCGACGGTGGCCCCGAGCAGGTGTGCTGGCTCAACGGTGAAACCATCAAGGAGATGGTCCCCGGCCCTCGCTTTCCAGATCAGCGAGCACTTGTGGCGACTTGGTCCGCCCCCTAGAGATGAGCACCGCTTTCCCTTGACCAGGTCTAGCGACAGGGCACCTGGAACGGTGGGCGCGGGTCGCGGGCGGGTGAGTTCGGTCTCCGGTGCGGTGTTCTACCTGTAGCCAGAAGTCGGCAGCCGCACCTCACCCCGGCCACACGATCGCCTGCACCTCGCTGTAGGCGTGCAGCGCGTACGACCCCACGTCCCGCCCGACGCCGCTCTTCTTGAACCCCCCGAACGGCGCCTCCATGTTGCGGCCGACCGTGTTGACGCCCACCCCGCCCGCCCGCAGTTGCCGGGCGACGCGGAAGGCGCGGGCCACGTCCGTCGACCAGACGTAGTCGATGAGGCCGTAGTCGGTGTCGTTGGCCAGGTGTACGGCCTCCTCCTCTTCCTCGAAGGGGACGACCGAGACCACCGGGCCGAAGATCTCCTCGCGGGCCACCCGCATCTCGTTGGTGCAGTCGGCGAGGAGGGTCGGGGCGACGTAGAAACCCCGGTCCAGGGGCGGGCGTTCACCACCCGTGACCACCACCGCGCCCTCCTTGCGGCCGAGTTCGACGTACGACTCCACGCGGTCCCGGTGCGCCGCCGAGATCACCGGGCCGACGACCGTGTCCCGTTCACTCGGGGCGCCCACCTTCAACCGGCGGGCGTAGGCTGCCAGTTGCTCGACCAGGCGGTCGTACACGCCCCGCTGGGCGAGGACCCGCGTCGGCGCTGTGCAGATCTGGCCGCTGTAGAAGGAGAAGGTCGTGCCGATGCCGGCCACCGCCGCGTCGATGTCCGCGTCGTCGAGGACGACCGCCGCGCCCTTCCCGCCCAGCTCCATCAGCTGGCGTTTCATGTCCCGGCCGCACACGGAGGCGATGCGCTGTCCGACCGTCGTGGACCCGGTGAAGCTCACCATGTCGACGTCGGGGGAGGCCACGGCCTCCTCCCCCACCTCCACCGACTGGCCCGAGACGACGTTCACCACCCCGCGCGGCACCCCGGCCGCCTCCAGCGCCTCGGCCATCCGGTAGACGGAGAGCGGGTCCTGCGGGGCCGGTTTCACCACCACCGTGTTGCCCATGGCGAGGGCGGGGGCCACCTTGCCGGCCGGGTTCGCCCACGGGTTGTTGTACGAGGTGACGCAGGTGACGACCCCGACGGGCTGCCGCACGGCCAGCGCCCCCATCACCGCCGCCCGCCCCATCGGCCCGCCCTCGTTGATCTGCGGCGGGATCGCCCACTCGGCGGGCTCCACCCGCGCGTAGCGCCGGAAACGGGCGGCGGCGACCCCGACCTGCATGGCCCGCGCCGTCGCCGTCGTCGCGCCGGTCTCCGCCCGGGCCAGTGAGGTGTACGGCTCGACGTGGGCGCGGATGACCTCCGCGGCCCGGCCGAGCATCGCCGCCCGTTCCTCCGGCGCGGTACGCGACCACGGACCGAAGGCCTCGCGAGCCGCGGCGCAGGCGGCGCGCACCTGATCCCGCGAGGCCTCCGGCGCCCACCCGACGATTCCCTCGGTCGCCGGGTCGACCACCTCGTAGTAGCCGCCCTCCGGCTCCACCCACGCGCCGCCGACGAACAGCCGCTGTTCCTCGGTCACCTCGTCGCCACCGTCCGGGTGTCCCGCCCCGAGCGCAGCACCTTCCCCGGCACCGCCCCGCTCACCACGTCGTCGCGGATCGCCTCGACCCCGTTGACCCACACGGCCCGTACTCCGATCGCCTTGGAGTCGAGCCGCGGGCTGTCACCCGGCAGGTCGTGCACCAAAGTGGCCGTACCCGCGGCGATCCGTTCCGGGTCGAAGAGGACGAGGTCCGCATGCCAGCCCTCCCGCACCTGCCCCCGTTCACGCAGCCCGAACAGCCGCGCCGGATCGTCCGTCAGCATCTTCACCGCCTGCTCCAGGCCGACCAGCTTGCGGCCGCGCAGACAGTCACCGATGAAGCGTGTCGTGTACGGCGCCCCGCACATCCGGTCCAGATGCGCGCCCGCGTCGGAGCCGCCGAGCAGCACGTCCTCGTGCTGCCAGGTCTCGGCGCGCAGCGCCCAGGACGCCGGGTCGTTGTCGGTCGGCATGGGCCACAGGACCGTACGCAGGTCGTCGGCGGCGCAGATCTCCACCAGGCACTCGAAGGGCTCCTGCCCGCGTTCCGCGGCGATGTCGCCCACCACCCGCCCGCTCAGACCCCGGTTCGTCTCGCTGTACGTGTCGCCGATGACGTACCGCCCGAAGTTCGTCAGGCGGCGGAAGACACCGGCCTCCTTGGATCCGGCGCGCCGCAGCATCCCGGCCCGTATGTCGGGGTCGCGGAGTTTCTCCACCCGCTCCGGGACGGGCAGGGCGAGGATCGGGCCCCACCCCGGGATGAGGTTCAGGGCGCAGAACGTACCCAGGGACATGTTCATCGGCGTGAGGATCGGCATGGTCAGGGCCACCACCCTGCCGCCCGCCTTGCGCGCCTGTTCACTCGCGAGCAGCTGCCTGGGCACCCGCTCCGGGACGGACGCGTCGATGGTCAGGACGTTCCAGTTCAGGGGGCGTCCGGCCGTCGCGCTCATCTCCACGAACAGGTCGATCTCCGCGTCGCTGAACTGGTCCAGGCAGCCGGCGACGATCGCCTCGATCTGGGTGCCCTCGTGTTCCCCGACGGCCCGCGCGAGGGCCAGCAGTTCGGCGGGGCGTGCGTGCCGGGAGGCGACCGGTCGGCCGTCACCGTCGGAGTGGGTGGACGACTGGGTGGTGGACAGACCCCAGGCGCCCGCGTCCATCGCCTCGTGGAACAGCCGGAGCATCCGCGCGAGTTGCTCCTCGCTGGGCTGTCCGCCGACCGCGTCCGGCCCCATCACATACCGTCGCAGCGCGCAATGTCCCACCATGAAGCCCGCGTTGACCGCGATCCGCCCCTCCAGGGCGTCCAGATACTCCCCGAACCCGTGCCAGCTCCAGGGCGCCCCCTCCTCCAACGCGACCAGGGACATCCCCTCCACCTTGGACATCATCCGACGGGTGTAGTCGGCGTCCTCGGGCCGGTCCGGGTTCAGCGGCGCGAGTGTGAATCCGCAGTTGCCCGCGGCGACGGTCGTCACGCCGTGGTTGAGGGAGGGCGTCGCGTACGGGTCCCAGAACAGCTGGGCGTCGTAGTGCGTGTGCGGGTCCACGAAGCCGGGGGCGAGGACGAGCCCGGTGGCGTCCTCGGTGGTCCGGGCTTCCTCGGAGATCTTCCCGACGGCGGCGATACGGCCGTCCCGGATGCCGACGTCAGCGGTGTACGCGGGGGCGCCGGTACCGTCGACGACGGTCGCGCCTTTGATGACGTGATCGAGCATGACGCTCGCCTCCTTCGTTTCCGGTGCAGTGGGCGCGCCCGTTTTTTAGGGGCGCGGGGAACTGCGCGACCAGCCACGACGAGCCCGCAGCCGCAATCGCCCCACAGCCCCCCCACGGCCCCCGCGGCGACTAGGCGGACTGACGGAACCGCGACGTCCGATGCACAGGATCCGTATCGATCTTCGGAATCACGTGCTCCCCGACCAACCGGATCGTCTGCAGCGTCTCCTCCTTCGGCACCCCCACCGGCAACCCGAAGCTCAACTGATCCGCCCCCGCCTGCTCCCACCGCTTGCACTGCGTGAGCACTTCGTCCGGGTCCCCGCAGATCAGCAGCTCCTCCGCGATGAGCAGCTCGATGAACTCCTCGTTGTACTCCGGCAGGGTCTCCGGCCACACCGGAAACCCCTCGGGACGAGGAAACGTGTCGTGGTACCGGAAGACCAGCGACGGCAGGTAGTGCAGCCCGCCGTTCACCGCGATCCGCACCGCCTCCTCGTGGGTGGGCGCGCAGATGGCCGTGGTCGTCACCATCACGTTGTCGTTGACGAAGTCACCGATCGGCTCGGCGTCCACGACCGCGGTCTTGTACTGCTCGAGGACCCACTCCATGTCGGAGACCTTCTGCACGCTGAAGCCGAGCACCCCGAGCCCCTTGCGGGCGGCCATGGCGTACGAGGGCGGCGACCCGGCGGCGTACCACATCGCCGGGTGGGACTTCCCGTACGGCTTGGGCAGGATCTTCCTCGGCGGGAGCTGCCAGTGCTTGCCCTGGAACCCGGGGTACTCGTCCTGGAGCCACATCTTGGGGAACTCGGCGATGGTCTCTTCCCAGATCTCCTTGGTGTGGTTCATGTCGGTGATGCCGGGGAGGAACCCGAGGATCTCGTGCGAGCCGGCCCCCCGTCCGCTGCCGAACTCGAAGCGGTTCTCGGTGAGATGGTCGAGCATGGCGACCTTCTCGGCGACCTTCACCGGGTGGTTGACCTGGGCGAGCGGGTTGAAGATGCCGGAGCCGAGGTGGATCCGGTCGGTGGCGTGTGCGAGGTAGCCGAGGAACACGTCGTTGGCGGAGAGGTGCGAGTACTCCTCCAGGAAGTGGTGCTCGGAGGCCCAGGCGTACTTGAAGCCGGACCGGTCGGCCTGGATGACGTACTCGGTCTCCTCCATCAGCGCCTTGTGCTCGGCGAGCGGGTCGGTCTCGGCGCGCTTGCCCACGTATCCCTGTACAAAGAGCCCGAATTCCACGGAGGTCACCGTCCCCACGGTCGGTTCCGAACGGTTATTTCTGACGGATCGTCAGATCGATGGGGTCAGACTGTTCCACCGGCCCCTGGGAGTCAATAGCTGACGACCCATCAGACGACGTTCACGCCCGCCAGCCAGCCCCCGTCGATCACGAAGGGCTGGCCGGTGATGTAGGAGGAGTCGTCACCGGTGAGGAAGAGCGCGAGCCGCGCCACCTCCTCGGGCCGCCCGATCCGCCCCAGCGGCACGAGCTTGCGGTAGAAGCGGTCCAGGGCCCGGGACGCCTCCTCGGTGTCCGCGGCTCCGGTCGGGTCCAGGTGGGCGGGGTTGGACATCGCGGTGTCGATGGCGCCCGGGCACATCGCGTTGACCCGGATGTTCCGGGCCGCCAGCTCCAGGGCGGCGACCCGGGTGAGCCCGAGGATCGCGTGCTTGCTGGCCGCGTAGGCGCCCACGGCCGCCATCCCGGTCACGCCGGTGTAGGAGGCGGTGTTGACGATCGTGCCCCCGTCGGCCATCCGGGCGGCCACCGCCTTGATGCCGAGGAAGCAGCCGACCTGGTTGACCTCGACGACCCGCATGAACTCGTCGAGGGGGGTGTCGAGAAGGGTGTTGAAGCGCAGGATGCCGGCGTTGTTGACGAGCCCGTCGATACGGCCGTACGCCTTCTCGGCGGCGGCGACAGCCGCCTGCCACCCCGCTTCCTCGCGCACGTCGAGATGGACGTACAGCGCGCCCAACTCCTTGGCGAGGTCCTCTCCCTGGTCGTCGAGCACATCCGCTACGACCACCCGCGCGCCCTCCGCCACGAACAGCCGGGCCTCCTGCTCTCCCTGACCTCGTGCCGCGCCGGTGACGATGACGACCCGTCCGTCGAGCTTGCCCATGCGGAACCCCTTCGCATCGGTGGAGGTCAGCATCGTACCGCCGGGTCTGACGATGCGTCAGATACTGCGCGATGTGTGCGGGAGCACACACCAAGTGACCGAGGAGTAGGGATATTTGACCCTGTCGCGGACCGACGGGTGACGCCAAAATCCTCCACGACCAGGTAAAGCGAACACCAAGGAATCCCAGGGACGGGACGACATGGCCAAGAGGCGTCTGAGGAACAAGAAGATCCGGCTCGTGGCGATCGGTTCGGCGCTCGCGACCGGCGGCGCGATCATCGCTCTCCTTCCGTCGGCGAACGCGGCCGAGGAGAAGACACCCGAGCAGATCGTCGCGATGTGCGAAAGGTCCAAGGTGATCAACGGCGAGAAGCGGTCGGTGAGTGATTTCGGGGGCAGCTTCGGCGATGGTTTCGCGGCCGACAACTGCACCTACGTCGAGACGAATTTCGAGTCGTTCGACGGACCCACGGAGAAGGCCTCGATCGACTTCCCGAACTGCGAGCCGAACGCCACCGAACCGGCGAAGGTGTCGATTTCCTGGAAGTCCACCGTGGCCCAGGGGTCGGGCAAGTACACGGCGACCCAGCAGGGCGCCGGCGGCGGGCTCTTCGGCTTTCTGAGCGGGTCCTGGCTCAAGCACAAGGGGACGACCGACCTGACCGTCAGGTCGGTGACCGCCGGCGACACGGAGAACCGCGAGGTTCCGGTCGGCAAGGTCCTGCACATGGAGTTCACGCCGAAGATGCAGCGCATGACCGGCGAATGGCGGGTGCGGATCGACGCCGACCCCGGAGGCTTCGTCACGAACCCCACACCGGAGCAGAACTTCGTCGCGTCGGAACTCGTCGAGGGGCCCGCCATCCTGCCGGGCGCCGCCGGAGCCGCAGGCATCGCGGACGGGGTGGCCAAGCCCGTCCTGACCGACTGCTGAGCCCTCCCCCGCCCCCCATCACCTCGTCGCAGCCCCATCGAGCTGCGGAAACGCATTCAACTCCCTCCTATCCCACGCATTCAACTCCCCCCTACCCTCAGGCTCCCCCGCAAGGAGACGCACCATGACGACCCGCACCGGCCGCAAGGGACATCACCGGAGCAAGAAGAAGCGCATGGTCATCGCCATGGCTCCGGTGGTGGCCATCGCGGTGGCCATTCCGCTGATGAATCAGGCGGGTGCCGCCACCCCCTCCGAGGTGACCAAGGACTGCGCGGAGAACGCCGCAAAGCTGGACAACTGTGAATTCGTCGACGTCCAGTTCAAGAGAAACAGTCTGGGCGCCAACAAGCGCGTCTCCACCCCGACCGACAACTGCGGTTCCACCAGTGCCCTGTCGAAGAGCTTCAGCGTGTCCACGTCGGTGACGCGGTCCATCACACTGGAGGACGGGTTCACCGCTTCCGCCGACTCGAAGCTGGGAAACTCGTTCTTCGAGATCGGCGCCAAGTTCAACACGACGGAGTTCACCCTCAAGCGCGACGACACGGGAACCGGATTCGACTTCTCCCGGACCGACACCGTGAAACCCAACCACGTCGGGTTCTTCATGTGGTCGGAGAAGCGAACCGACGTGAGCGGATTCCTCAGGGCCACCTACAAGGAGGAGCAGAACGGCCAGAAGGTGTTCTTCTCGCCGAGCGAGGGCGGCACGAGCGTGCACGTCTTCTATCCGCAACTCCTGAAGAACGGCACCCCCGACGGCCGCCTCTGGCTGCGCAACGTCGAGTGCGGAACTCCCCAGGCCAACGGAATCCAGAACTCGGAGAACAGCATCAGGACGGAACCCGGATTCGGTGAGGGCGGCGACAATGTCACCGACGTCGAGATCCCGCTGAGCGAGATCCCGGCGCCCTGACACTCCCCCAGGACGTTCTCAGGTGCGAAGCACGGGCGTGGCTCCCAGCCACCGCAGGACCGCGTCCGTGCCGCCCCGGGCGTCCAGCTTGGCGTAGATGTTGCTGAGGTTGTTGCGGACGGTCTTCTCGCTCAGCCGTAACCGCAGCCCGATCTCCTGGGCGCCAAGACCGGTCGACAGCAGCTCCATGATCTGTTGCTCTCGCGGCGAGAGCAGGGCCCGCAGCCGCTCCATCGCGTCGCCGGCCGCGGGCATCCGCAGGGCCCCCTCCCGCAGGGCGGCACACGCGCTCGGTGAGAGGTAGGTGTGCCCGACGGTCGCCGCCATGGCCGCCGAGGACAGCATGTGGGCGCAGTAGTCCCCCTCGACCAGATAGCCCGCCCCGCCCCGGAACACCTCGACCACCGTCTCGGTGTCCCGGCGTGGACTGACGACGATCACCGGGGTGCTGCGGGTGTCGAGGGCCTCCAGCAGCACCGGGAAGGACACTCCCGGCTCGTCGCAGCGCAGCAGGACGACGTCCGCAGCGCACTTCCGCAACTCGCGATACGGCGGGGAGTCCCGCAGGACTCTGTCCACGTACGGATCGTCCGGGGCCGGCCAGTCGTCGTGCGGCCAGGTGCCCTCGGTGCAGGCCAGGGCAACGGAGAGTCGTTCGGAGGATCGCACTGCACGGGCCCTTCCGCCGGAACTATCACGTCCGTACGTCTGTACGTACGCGACCCGGCGTGGGCATGTTCAAAGATTCAAGAAGAAAAGCTCCAGCTGTCTGACAGGTTGCTCCTCCGATTCCGGCGGCAGGCCCCGTCACGACTCCTACCGCGCGGGCCACCCCTACGAATCCGCCAGCAGCGGCCCCACCTCCGTGCCGAACGCGGCCATCTGGTCGGTGAGTTCGGTACGGCTTCGGCTGCGGAACCTGACCTGGATCTGGTCCACGCCCATCGCGCGGTAGGCCCGCAGGGACTCGGCGAGAGCCCCGGGCGGGCCGCTGAGCGTGCGCCGGCCGACGTCCCAGGCCGGGCTGTCGACGTACAGCGGCTCGGCGATGGCGCCGACGACGAAGGGCCCCTGGATCGCGTGCTCCGCGCGGATCTCCCGGATCCGTGCGATCTGCGCGGGCAGCCGCTCCCGCGGGTCCCCCTGCGGCAGCCAGCCGTCCCCCCGGAGCGCCGCCCGGCGGACGGCGGCGGGCGAGGAGCCGCCGACCCACAGGGGGACGCGGGCCTGGGCGGGCCGGGGGCGCTGGCCGAGGTCCTGGAAGTCGTAGAGCTTGCCGTGGTGTTCGGGGTACTCCTCGGGTCCGAGGGCCCCGCGCAGGGCGTCGAGCGACTCGTCGAGCACGGCCCCGCGCCGGTGGAAGTCGACCCCGAGCGCCTCGAACTCCTCCGGCACGTGCCCGGCGCCCACCCCGAGGATCAGCCGCCCGCCGCTCAGGTGGTCGAGGGTCGCGTACTGCTTGGCGCCGATCAGCGGATGGCGCAGACCGACGACGGCGACATGGCTGAGCAGCCGGACGCGTTCGGTGGCCGCGGCCAGGAAGGCGAGGGTGGCGACCGGGTCGTACCAGACCGTGCTCATCGCGGGCGCGAGCCGGCGCGGGACGGCGACGTGGTCGCAGCAGGCGACGTACGAGAATCCGGCCCGCTCGGCGGCCTGGGCGATGTCGACCAGGTCGTCCGGACCGGCGTCGGCCTCCCACGGCTCGGCGTAGAGGGTGCTCTGGGACTGGACGGGGAGCTGGATGCCGTAGGAGAGGCGGGGGCTCGCCCGGTGGGCCGGGGGCAACGTCCCTGTCACCGGGAGCCGTCCCAGAGTCCGTCCGGGGTGAGGCCCAGCAGCTCGATCGCGTTGCCCCGCACGATCCGCTCCACCACATCAGGGTCGAGGTGCCCCATCTGGGCCTCACCGACCTCGCGGGACTTCGGCCAAGTGGAGTCGGAGTGGGGGTAGTCGGTCTCGTACAGGACGTTGCCGACGCCGATGGAGTCGAGGTTCCTGAGGCCGAAGGCGTCGTCGAAGAAGCAGCCGTAGACGTGTTCGGCGAAGAGTTCGGACGGCGGGCGGTGGACTTTGTCGGCGACGCCGCCCCAGCCACGGTTCTCCTCCCAGACGATGTCGGCGCGCTCCAGGATGTAGGGGATCCAGCCGATCTGGCCCTCGGCGTACATGACCCTGAGGTTCGGGAAGCGTTCGAACTTGCCGCTCATCAGCCAGTCGACCATCGAGAAGCAGCAGTTGGCGAAGGTGATGGTGGAGCCGACGGCGGGAGGGGCGTCGGCGGAGGTGGAGGGCATACGGCTGCTGGAGCCGATGTGCATGGCGATGACGGTGCCGGTCTCGTCGCAGGCGGCCAGAAAGGGGTCCCAGTCGTCGGTGTGGACGGAGGGCAGGCCGAGGTGCGGGGGTATCTCGGAGAACGCGACGGCCCTCACGCCCCGGGCGGCGTTGCGCCGCACCTCCGCCGCCGCCAGCTCGGCGTCCCACAGGGGGATCAGGGTGAGCGGGATGAGGCGGCCGTGCGCCGTCGGCCCGCACCACTCCTCCACCATCCAGTCGTTGTAGGCCTGGACGCAGAGCAGACCGAGCTCGTGGTCGCTCGCCTCGGTGAAGGTCTGGCCGCAGAAGCGCGGGAAGGTCGGGAAGCAGAGCGCGGACTGGACGTGGTTGACGTCCATGTCGGCGAGGCGCTGCGGGACGTCGTAGGAGCCGGGCCGCATCTGCTCGTAGGTGATGACCTCCAGCTTGATCTCGTCCCTGCTGTAGCCGACCGCGGTGTCCAGGCGGGTCAGGGGGCGGTGCAGGTCCTCGTAGACCCACCAGTCGCCGATCGGGCCCTCGGTGCCCTGAGCGCCCATCACGGGCTTGAAGCGGCCGCCGAGGAAGGTCATCTCCTTCAGGGGCGCGCGGACGATCCGGGGCCCGGTGTCCAGGTACTTCTTCGGAAGCCGGTCCTGCCAGACGGTGGCGGGCTCCACGGTGTGGTCGTCGACGGAGATGATCAGCGGCAGCGGGGTCTGCGTGTCCGTGGCGGTGTCCATGGCGGTGTCCATGGCGCTGACGGTAGCGCTGATCTGACGATCCGTCAGCTCTGTGGGCGGGGCCGTCTTGGGGGTGATTTCCGCGCGAGTCCGTGCGAAGAAGGCGTGAGGGCCTTGTGATATCCCGCGTGCCTGCCTGTGATCACACTCTCCACAGCTGACGCATCTGCCATGAACAAGGCAAACTGGCGGGGTTGCTCAGGATTTCCAGGGGGGACGGCGATGGACGGTGTACCGCGAGTGCCGGAGGTACCGCGCGTGCCGGAGCAGAGGCGTCCCGGCTCCGCGGACCGGGCGGGGGCGGAGACGGTGTCGTTGCGCTTCGGCGTGCTCGGACCGGTGCGCGCCTGGCGCGACGAGGAACCGCTGAGCACCGGCTCCCCCCAGCAACGCGCCCTGCTGGCCGCCCTGCTGCTGCGCGAGGGCCGGACCGCGACCGCCGCGGAGCTGATCGACGCCCTGTGGGGCGAGGAGCCGCCCTCGCGGGCCCTGGCGGCGGTACGGACGTACGCCTCCCGGCTGCGCAAGGTGCTGGACCCCGGGGTCCTGGTGAGCGAGTCCGGCGGGTACGCGGTGCGCGGGCTTCCCGAGGGCGCGCTGGACGTGACGGTCGTCCAGGACCTGGCGACCGAGGCGGAGAAGGCACGCGGCGCCGGGGACCTGTGCCACGCCCGTGAGGTACTGGGCCGGGCGCTCGCCCTGTGGGACGGCGAGGTGCTGGCCGGGGTGCCGGGCCCGTACGCGGAGGCGCAGCGGGTCAGGCTGGAGGAATGGCGGCTCCAGTTGCTGGAGACCCGCCTGGACATGGACCTGGAGCAGGGCTGCCACGCGGAGGCGGTGTCCGAACTGACCGCGCTGACCGCGGAGCACCCCCTCCGGGAACGCCTGCGCGAGCTGCTGATGCTGGCCCTGTACCGCAGCGGTCGTCAGGCGGAGGCGCTGGCGGTGTACGCCGACACCCGCCGGCTCCTGGCCGACGAACTGGGCGTGGACCCGCGCCCGGGCCTGAGCGAACTCCAGCAGCGCATCCTGCAGGCGGACCCGGGCCTGGCGGAACCGTCCGCGAAGAAGCCGGAACCCGACGCCGTACCGGTGCGCCCCGCCCAACTCCCGGCCACCGTCCCGGACTTCACCGGGCGGGCGTCGTTCGTCACGGAACTCGGCGAGGTGCTGGCCTCCGCGGAGGGCCGGGTGATGGCCGTGTCCGCGCTGGCCGGTATCGGCGGCGTCGGCAAGACCACCCTGGCGGTGCATGTCGGCCACCAGGCGCGCGGTGCCTTCCCCGACGGTCAGCTGTACATCGATCTCCAGGGCGCCGGATCGAGGGCGGCGGAACCCGAGACGGTCCTGGGCACCTTCCTGCGCGCCCTGGGGACCCCGGACTCGGCCATCCCCGACTCGCTGGAGGAACGGTCGGCGCTGTACCGCTCGGTCCTGGACGGCCGCCGGGTGCTGGTGCTGCTGGACAACGCGCGGGACGCGGCCCAGATCCGCCCGCTGCTGCCGGGCACCGAGGGCTGCGCGGCCCTGATCACCTCCCGGGTCCGCATGGTCGACCTCGCCGGGGCCCACCTCGTCGACCTGGACGTGATGTCCCCGGACGAGGCGCTGGCCCTGTTCACGAAGATCGTCGGCGAGGAACGGGTCAGCTCCGAACGGCAGGCGGCGCTGGACGTGGTGGCGGCGTGCGGTTTCCTGCCGCTGGCGATCCGTATCGCGGCGTCCCGGCTGGCCGCCCGTCGCACCTGGACGGTCTCGGTCCTGGCGGCGAAGCTCGCGGACGAGCGGCGGCGCCTGGACGAGCTGCAGGCCGGCGACCTCGCGGTGAAGGCGACCTTCGAGCTGGGGTACGGACAGCTGGAGCCGGTCCAGGCCCGCGCGTTCCGGCTGTTGGGCCTGGCGGACGGCCCGGACATCTCGCTGGCGGCGGCCGCGGCGGTGCTGGACCTGCCGACCAACGACACGGAGGACCTCCTGGAGTCCCTGGTCGACACGTCGTTGCTGGAGTCGGCGGCGCCGGGCCGCTACCGCTACCACGATCTGGTCCGGCTCTACGCGCGTGCCTGCGCGGAACGGGACGAGTGGCCGCCGAGCGAGCCGGCGGCGGCGATATCCCGGTTGCTGGACTTCTATCTGGCGACGGCGTCAGCGGTCTACGCGATCGAACGGCCCGGCGAGCGGGTCCTGGACCATCTGAGCCGGGTCGACTACCCGGGGCTGACGTTCACCGACCGGGACACGGCACTGGACTGGCTGTTCAGCGAGGCGAGCGCGCTGCTCGCGGCGGTGCAACAGGCGGGTGGCGAGGGCCTGGTGAGGCGGGCGGCTGATCTGCTGGTGGTGGGGATCGACCTCGGCGAGTCGGGCGTCAACTCACGCCAGTACGTCAGATCCTGCGCCGCGGTGATCACGGCGGCGCGGCAGGCCGGTGACGCCCTCGCCGAGGGCCGGGCCCGCCTCATGCACAGCCATCTGCTCGGCATCGCCGGTCAGTTCGCCGACTCCAGCCTGGAGGCCGGCCGGGCCCTGAAGCTCGGGCTCGTCGCGAACGACCCGGTGGTCTGCGCCCAGGCGCCCAACCAGCAGGGCATCATCGCCCTGTACGACGGGCGGCACGACGAGGCCGAGGAGCACCTGACGAAGGCGCTGACCGCGTTCCGCGACGACCGGAACAACCCGGGCGAGGCCAGCGCCCTGTGCAACCTGTCCCGGGTGCACCTGGCGACGGAACGTACCGACAGTGCCGTCTCGCTGGCCCGGCAGGGGGTCGCCCTGTACGAGCGGGACGACACCGGTATGGCGCTGCGGCTCGCCAACGGCAAGTACGCGCTCGGGCTCGCTCTGACCAGCCTCGGCCGGACCCGGCTGGCACTGGACACGCTCACCGAGGCCCTGCACATGTTCCAGGCCGCCCGGCAGCACCTGTGGCACGGCATGACGCTGTTCCGCATCGCCGAGGTCCACCTGGCCGAACAGCGGGCCGCGCAGGCCGCGGCCAGTGCCGAGCAGGCGCTGGTGGTGCTGCACGGGATCGGCGGCGACTGGCGCCGCGCCAACGTGCTGACGGTGCTGGGCCGGGGCCTGCACGGCATCGGTCAGACCGACCGGGCCAAGGTCTGCTGGCAGGAAGCCCTGTCCACCTTCGAGAAGTCCGGATCACCCGAGGCCAACGACGTGCGACAGCTCCTCGCCACCGCTCCGGTCGCCTGAGAACGGCGAGCCGGGCGCCGCGTTCATCATTCGTTTATCGCCATCCGGCACTCTCATGAGTGCCGGACCGTCGTGTCGGGGGGCAGACGGCACGGCACCAGGGTCGTACCACTAAGGTGAACGGCTCTGTGACGCCCGCCCGGCGGCCCGCGGGGGAGCTGCCGGGCGGGTTCTCATCAGTCTCGTTCGTCCTATGTCCCACGTCCCAGAGGGAGCAGTTTCATGGCCGACAACAACGGCGACGTCAAGCCTGACGACTTCCACGCCACCGGCGAGGAGACCGTCGTCGCAGCCGCGGACTCCGAGAAGAAGAAGACCGACATCACGACCAAGGACTTCCACGCCACCGGTGGCGACACCGTGAAGCCGGACGACTTCCACGCCACCAGCGAGCCGTCCAACTGAGCTTTCACCTCACGGGGTTCGACCGCGGCGGCGCGGATAGGGGGAGCCGCCGCGGTCGATGGCTCGCGGGGGCGGGCGCGGTACGGGTGGGCGTGGGGGCGCCTGCCGGTCAACCCGCCCGCCCCCGCAACGCTCCCTTCACCACCTTCCCGCCGGCGTTGCGAGGGAGCTCCGGCAGGAACTCGACCGTTCTGGGGACCTTGTAGTTCGCCATCTCGCGGCGGGCCCAGGCGATGAGGTCGTCGCCCGTCACCACCGACCCGGCCCGCCGCACCACGTACGCCCTGCCGACCTCACCCAGGCGGGCGTCCGGGACGCCGATCACCGCCACGTCGGCGACGTCCGGGTGCAGGCCGAGGAGTTGCTCTATCTCCGCCGGGTAGGCGTTGAAGCCGCCGACGATGAACATGTCCTTGATCCGGTCGGTGATACGCAGGTTGCCGGCGTCGTCCAGGACGCCCACGTCTCCGGTGCGCAGCCACCCGTCCTCGCCCAGCACCTCCGCGGTGGCCGGCTCGTCCCGGTAGTAGCCGCGCATCACGTTGAAGCCCCGGACCAGGACCTCGCCGGGCACACCGGCCGCGACCGCGGTGCCCTCGGCGTCCACCACCCGTACCTCGGTGCCCGGGATCGCCCGTCCGGAGGTGGACGCGATCACCGACGGGTCGTCGCCGCGGCGGCACATCGTGACGATGCCGCTCGCCTCGGACAGACCGTAGGCGGTCAGCACGGTGTCCACGCCCAGTTCGCCGCGCAGGCGTTCCACCAGCCGCAGCGGGACCACCGCGGCGCCGGTCACCACCAGCCGCAGCGCCGACAGGTCGTGCGCGTCACGGGCCGGATGGTCCAGCAGTGACTGGTGCAGGGTGGGCGGGCCCGGCAGCACCGACACCCGTTCCGCCGCGATGTTCGCCAGCGCGGTGTCCACGTTGAACACCGGCTGCGGGATCATCGTCGCGCCCCGCATCAGGCAGGCGATCACGCCCGCCTTGTAGCCGAAGGTGTGGAAGAAGGGGTTCACGATCAGGTAGCGGTCGCCGTGCCGCAGACCCGCCAGGTCGGTCCAGATCCGGTACGCCCGCAACGTCTGCGCGTGGGTGATGACAGCGCCCTTGGGGCGGCCCGTCGTCCCGGAGGTGAAGACCAGGTCGGAGGGCTGGTCACCGTGCACGGCCTCGGCGCGGGCCCGCACCCGCGCCGGTCCCACCTCGTCCCCGGCCGCCAGGAACTCCTTCCAGGTACGGAAGTCGGCCGGGGCGTCGTCGGACAGGACCACCACCTGCTCCAGCGCCGGCAGGCCGGGCAGCGGGCCGGAGCCCGCCCCCTCCCCCGCCGCCCGCCGCAGTGACGCCACGTACGACGTCCCGAGGAACGTGCCCGTCACGAACAGCAGCCGGGCCCCGCTCCTGGCCAGCACGTCCGCCGCCTCGGCCCCCTTGAAGCGGGTGTTCAGCGGCACCAGGACCGCGCCCGCCGACACCGCGCCCAGGGCCGAGACGATCCAGTCGAGCGAGTTGGGGGCCCAGATCCCGACCCGGTCGCCCGCCCGCAGCCCGTTCGCGACGCACGCCGCCGCCGCGCGTTCCACCCGGGCGCCCAGTTCGCCGTACGAGATCCGGGTACGGCCGTCCACCACCGCCTCGGTGTCCGGGTACCGCTCGGCCGCCGACCGGACCAGGCCCGGGATGCTGCCCCACTCCATGTCTCCGCGCACAACCAGCCTCCTGAACCCGGTAGCTGACTGCCCGTCAGATTAGCGGTAGCCTGACGGCCTGTCAGCTCGCCCGTCCGTCTGCGGAGGTGTGCGCACCATGACCGGAGGCCCAGGACTCAAGGACGCCACCGCCATCGTCGGCATCGGGCAGACGCCCTTCGCCAAGAACCTCCCCGAGGACGAGCGGACCCTCGCCTGCCGCGCGGTCCTCGCCGCCCTCGACGACGCCGGGATCGCCCCCGGCGAGGTCGACGCGCTCGCCTCCTACACCATGGAGGAGACCGACGAGGTAGAGCTGGCGAAGGCCGTCGGCTTCGGGGACCTGACCTTCTTCAGCAAGGTCGGGTACGGAGGCGGCGGTTCGTGCGCCACCGTCGCCCACCTCGCCTCGGCCATCGCCTCCGGGCAGGCCACCGTGGGGGTCGCGTGGCGGTCGAGGAAGCGCGGCAGCGGGCCGCGCCCCTGGACCAACACCGCCGTCCAGCTGCCCACCCCCGCCCAGTGGACCCGGCCCTTCGGCCTGCTGCGGCCCGTCGACGAGATAGCCGTGCTCGCCCGCCGCTACATGCACGAGTACGGCGTGAGTCGCGACCACCTCTTCAACGTCGCCCTCGCCTGCCGCAACCGCGCCAACCAGAACCCCGACGCGATGATGTACGAGCGCCCCCTGACCCGCGAGATGTACATGTCGTCCCGGTGGATCAGCGAGCCCCTGTGCCTGTTCGACAACTGCCTGGAGACGGACGGCGCGCTCGCGTGCGTGGTCGTCAGCAGCGAGCGTGCCCGGGACTGCCGCCGGAAACCCGTGTACGTCCACTCCGCCGCCCAGGGCCTGCCCGCCCAGCACCACGGCATGGTCAACTACTGGAACGACGACCCGCTGACCGGCCCGGCCTGGACCGCCGCCCGGCACCTGTGGAAACACGCCGACTTCACCCCGCAGGACGTGGACGTCGCCCAGATCTACGACGCGTTCACGCCCCTCATCCCCCTCTCCCTGGAGGGCTACGGGTTCTGCGGCCGCGGAGAGGGCGGGGCGTTCACCGAGCAGGGCGCCCTGGAGACCGGCGGACTGCTGCCCCTCAACACCGGCGGCGGCGGACTCAGCGAGGCCTACGTGCACGGCTTCAACCTCATCAACGAGGGCGTCAAGCAGCTGCGCGGGGCGAGCACCGCGCAGCTGCCCGGAGCCTCGACCTGCCTGGTCACCGCCGGTGAGGGCGTGCCCACCTCCGCCCTGCTCCTGAGGGCGTGACGACGTGCGGACCCCGGACCCCGGCCCCCCGGACCCTGAGGAGTTGACCCCGCCATGCTGACCCCCGTCACCGACACCGACGGCGCCCCCTTCTGGCAGTACGCCGCCCAGGGCGAGCTGCGCGTCCAGGCCTGCGCCGACTGTGGTGAGCTCCGCTTCCCGCCCCGGCCGTGCTGTCCGCACTGCCGGTCCTTCACGAGCGAGTGGCGCCCGATGTCCGGACGGGGCCGCGTCTGGTCGTACGCCGTTCCGCATCCGCCGCTCCTGCCGGAATACGCGGCGCGGGCGCCGTACAACGTCGTGGTCGTCGAACTCGCCGACGCGCCGCGCATCCGGCTGGTCGGGAACCTGGTCGGCGCGGCCGGGGATCCTCTCGACTCCGTCGATCCGCACGGCATCCGGATCGGCGCCCGGGTGCGGTTCGTCGTCGACCCGGCGACCGGGCTCCCCCAGTGGGTCCTGGAGCGGCCGTGACCGTGACCGTCAGCCCCGACCAGGACACCGGCGTCGCGGTCGTCACCCTCGACCGGCCCGAGCGACTCAACGCCATCGACCTCCGCACGGTCGAGGAACTCGAGGGCGTCTGGCGGGAGTTGAGGTTCGACGACGCGGTGCGGGCCGTCGTGCTCACGGGCCGCGGGGAGCGCGCGTTCTGCACCGGGATCGACCGGGACGCGGCCGTGCCGCAGCCGGGGTCCCCCTTCATGGCGGACGATCCGCTGCTGCGGATCGGGCCCAAGACGAACGACCTGTTCAAGCCCGTCGTCGCGGCCGTGCGGGGGATGGCCTGCGGCGGGGCCTTCTACCTTCTCGGCGAGTGCGACTTCCTCGTCGCGGACACCACGGCCACCTTCTTCGACCCGCACACCACCTACGGCATGGTCAGCGCGTACGAGGCGGTCCTGATGGCCCGGATGATGCCGCACGGGGAGGCCGCGCGCACCGCGCTCATGGGGACGGCCGAGCGGATGTCGGCGCGGCGCGCCCACGACATCGGGCTGGTCACCGAACTCACCGAGCCGGGCGACGCGTTGGCAGCCGCAACCGCCGCAGCCGCGGTCATCGCCGGGTACCCGGCCGAGGCCGTGCAGGGCACCGTGCGCGCCCTGTGGGCCGCCAAGGAGGGTGCCCTGGCACAGGGGTTCGCGCAGGCTCCGCATCTGGTGGCGCTCGGGAACCTGCCGGCCGAACGGCAGGCCGGGCTGTTCCGGGCCCGGCAACGGGAGTTCAGGTTGCGGTAGCAATATGCGTGTATCACGCAGGTGTACGCTCGCGGGCATGGTTGAGCACCGCATGATCGACGTGAACGGCATCCGTCTGCACTACGCGGAGGAGGGCACGGGACCGCTCGTCGTGCTGCTGCACGGCTTCCCCGAGTCCTGGCACTCCTGGCGCCACCAGTTCGGCCCGCTGGCCGCGGCCGGGTTCCGGGTGGTCGCACCGGACCAGCGCGGTTACGGCCGCAGCGATCACCCCGAGGACGTGGACGCGTACAGCATCCTCCACCTCGTCGGGGACGTGGTCGGGCTGATCCACGCGCTGGGCGAGGAACGGGCGTTCGTGGTGGGCCACGACTGGGGTGCGCCGGTGGCCTGGCACACCGCGCTGCTGCGGCCGGACGTGGTGCGCGGGGTGGCGGGGCTGAGCGTGCCGCCGCCGTTCCGTGGGGAGCGGCCGCCGCTGCGGGCCATGCAGGAACTGTTCGGCGGGCGGTTCTACTGGAACTACTTCAACCTGCCGGGCGTCGCCGACGCCGAGTTCGCCCTGGACACCCGCGCGACCCTGCGCCGGCTGCTGTTCTCCGCCTCCGGCGACGCCCCGAACGCCGGTGGCCACGAGGGTGCCCTGGTGGACCTGGAGCGGGGCTGGCTCGCGGACATGACCGACCCCGAGGTGCTGCCGGCCTGGCTCACCGAGAAGGACCTCGACGAGCTGACCGAGAGCTACGCGAAGGGCTTCACCGGCGCCCTGAACTGGTACCGCAACCTGGACCGCAACTGGGAACTGACCGCCGCCTGGCACGGCGCCGTCGTCACCCCGCCCGCGCTGTACATGTACGGCGACCGCGACCTGGTCCCCGCCTTCCCGGGCACCCCCGAACTGATCGACCGGCTCCCGGCGTTGATGCCCGACCTGCGCCGGGACCCGATCGTGCTGCCCGGCTGCGGCCACTGGACGCAGCAGGAGCGGCCGGACGAGGTGAACGAGGCACTGGTCGGCTTCCTCACCGAGCTGAGCGCCTGACCGCTCAGTTCGCGAGTTCGGCTTCCGGGTCGACCTGGCAGTGGTCGACCGACCCCAGCAACTGGTCCCCGAGCTTCACCTTGGTGTTCGCCCTGCCCTTCGCCGGCACGGTGACGGTGACGGAGATGTTCTTGAGGAGCTCCGTGCCCTCGGCGTCGTAGAAGGTGACCCAGGCCTGGAAGTCGGCCTCGCGCTTGTTCGGGTTGGTGATCTCGACCGTGGCGTACGGAGTGGTCGCGGTCGCACAGCTGACCAGCTTCGCCGTGCCGTCCTTCAGCGCCGTGCCGGAGCCGGTGCTGGAGGAGGTGGGCGTGGAGCGGTAGCCGGGGCGCCGGTTGTAACCGCTCCCGCTCCCGCTGCCGCCGCTGGTGCTGCTGCCGTAGCTGTCGCCGCTGGTGCTGCTGTCGTACGTGGAGTCGTCGTCGGAGCCGTACGAGCCCGACGAACCGCCCGACGTCGACGACGAGCTGCCGTGATTCTGGCTGGAGCTGCTGCAACCGCCGCCGTCACTGCCGCTGCTGCTGTGACCGCGGCCGTGACGGCCCGTCGAGAACCCCGTCAGTGCGAGTACGACCATGGCCAGAACGGCCGTGAACTTGAGTGTGCGCCCCCGTGAATGCATATGGTCACTCTAGCCACTCACACGATCACTCACGCAAACTTCGTGGAGCTCTCAGGCGGTCCTGGCCGTTCCGGTCCCCTTCTCCGCGTCCAGGGCGTACACGCACCGGTCCTTGCTGCACGCGTACACGACCCCGTCCTCGACCACCGGGGAGCCGGTGATCTCGCCGCCGGTCGCGAGTTTCCAGCGCAGGCGGCCGTCGTCGGCCTTGAGCGTGTACAGCAGGTGGTCGGTGGAGCCGAAGTGGATGCGGCCGTCCGCGACCACCGGGGCGCCCACGATGTCGCCGCCCGCCTGGAAGCGCCACTTCGGGGTGCCGGTGACGGCGTCCAGGGTATAGAGCCCCTTGCCGCTGCCCACGTGCACATGGCCCGCGGCCACCAGTACCGAGTCGACGGACGAGCGGGCCTCGGTGGCGATGCGCCAGCGGTCGCGGCCGTCAGTGGCGTCGAGGGCGTACACCGTGCCCAGGTAGTCGGTGAGGTAGATGCCGCCGCCGGTCACCGCCGGGCCCGGCACGAAGGTCGGCGGGCACAGGAAGACCGCCGGTGCCTCGAAGTGCCAGCGGACATGGCCGCTGCCCACGTCCAGCGCCAGCACCCGGGCCCCCGCGGACACGTACACATAGCCGTCGCCGGCCGGCGTCAGCCGCACCGGCACCCCGCCGCAGGTGGCCGTGTCGCCGATCGGGTACGACCAGCGCTCGTCGCCGGTGCGGGCGTCCAGGGCCCGCACCCGGGCGTCCTGCCAGACGTACACCGTGCCCTCGTGCAGCGTGGGGCCCGCCTCCGGGGACTCGAAGTCGGTCTGGCAGCCGGTGATCTCCCACAGCTTCTGTCCGCCCGAGGCCTCCCACGCCTGGACGCCGCCGCCTCGGGTGCCGGTGATCACGGTCCCCCGCTCGGCCTTCAGGGAGTACACCCAGGCGTCCGTGGACAGCCGCCACAGGTCGCCGCCCTCCCGGGCGTCCAGGGCGAACAGGGTGGGCCCGTCGGAGGCGTGGATACGGCCGTCGGCGACCGCCATCGACCAGGCCACGTCACGCGTCTTGAAGCGTCGGCGGCCGGTGGCCACGTCCAGGGCGTGCACCTCGAAGGAGGTGACGTAGACCAGGTCACCGGCGACCGAGGGGGTCCCCCAGACGTCGTTGGACATGCGGAAACGCCAGGGCCGCCAGCCGCTCGGGCTCTCCGGCGCGGGCGCCGGGACGGCGGGTACGGCGGGGCCCACGGCAGGCTCTGTGCCGTTGACGCCGGGGCGGGGCCTGGACCAGGAGGCGACCAGGCCGGCCTCCGGCGGAGGCGCCTTGACGGCGGCGGCGCGGGCGTCGGCGACCCGTGGGCCGGGCCCGATCGGCACCTGGGCGCCCGCCAGCCGGACCGGTCCGGTGTCGGGGCCGGCGACGGGACCGGGCGGCGCGGACAGCGGGGACGGCACCGGGCCGGGGCCGGGCGCCGGGACGACGGGGTCGTGGGACGGCGGGGGCGGCACGGGGGCGAGGCGGCCACCGCCGCTGCGAGCGCCGCCCTGCGCGGCCGGCACCACCGTACGGCCACCGCGCCGCGACTCGATCAGGCCGACCGCCCGCTCGGGCAGCCACGCCGAGGCCGTACCGCTGTCGTCGGAGCCGGAGCCGAAGAGGTGCGGGGCCAGCTGGGCCTGGAGGTCGGCGGGGTTGGGCCGGGCCGTGGCCTCCATCTGCATGCAGGACTCGATCAGGGGGCGCAGCTCGTCCGGGAGACCTTCGAGGTCCGGACCCTCACGGAGCAGCATGAAGACGGTCTCGACCGGGTTGGCGCCGTGGAAGGGCGGGTGTCCGGTGGCGGCGAAGACCAGCATGGAGCCGAGCGAGAAGACATCGCTCGCGCCGGTCACGCTGCGGGAGTCCTTCGCCTGCTCCGGGGACATGTAGGCGGGCGTGCCGACGGCGACGTTCGTCATCGTCAGACGTGTGTTCGATACGCCGGAGGCGATACCGAAGTCGATCACCCGGGGCCCGTCCTCGACGACGAGCACGTTGGAGGGCTTGAGGTCACGGTGGACCAGCCCGGCGCCGTGGATCGACTGCAACGCCTCCGCGACCCCCGCCGCGAGCCAGCGCACCGCCTGGGCCGGCATCGGCCCGCACTCGTTCACTATCTCTTCCAGCGAGGGCGCGGGAACGTACGCGGTGGCCAGCCAGGGCACGGCCGCACGAGGGTCGGCGTCGACCACGGCCGCCGTGTAGAAGCCGGAGACCGCGCGGGCCGCCTCCACCTCCCGGGTGAAGCGGACGCGGAAGAGCTGGTCCTCGGCGAGCTCCGTCCGGACCGTCTTGATCGCCACCCGCCGGCCGGACGCCGAGCGCGCGAGATAGACCAGCCCCATGCCGCCGGCACCCAGCCGTCCCAGCACCTCGAACGGCCCGATCCGCCGCGGATCGTGCTGCGTCAGCTGATCCACCACTTGCCTGCCACCTCCCCGTACGAGCCGCGTCACCCATGTACGCGGCCCCGTGCAGCGTCTCACCACCGCACCGCCATGGCGGCACGCACCCTGATTCTTCCTGGCCGGAGCGCTGCTGGCGAACCCGAGGACAAATGGGATGTCCCGCCTGAATATGGATGGTCCGTAGCCGCCCGTAGCCGCCCAGTACCCCCCTAGCGCTCCAGGACCGCGAAGGACGCTCCTTGATTGTCCGTGACGACGGCCACTTTTCCGTACGACGTCTCAAAGGGCGGAGCCTGGACCCGCCCGCCGAGCCGCTTCACCGCCTCGAGCACCTGTTCACAGTCCGCCACCGCGAAGTGGACGAGGAAGTGCGGCGGCATCTCGGACGCGAAGACGGCGGCGACCAGGGCCCGGCCGAAGTCGGGGTGGGCCTCCGGCCCGAAGAGGGCGTCCTGGAAGAGGCCGCCGTAGAAGGCGTCGGCGGACTCGGTGTCCCGGGCGTACAGCTCGGCCCAGGCGAAGGTGCCCGGCTCGTGGCGCCGGCCGAAGCCGGGGTGGGTGCCCGGCTGCCAGAGGCCGAACACGGCCCCCTCCGGGTCGGTGACCAGCGCCGCCGTGCCCAGCTCACCGACCGGGACGGGCGCGGTGACGACCTGCCCGCCGGCCGCCCAGACCCGGTCGGCGAGGCCCTCGATGTCCGGGGTGGCGAAGTACACCGTCCACACGCTCGGCAGGCGGCCGTCGGTCTTGCGGGCGAGCGCGGCGACGGGCGCGCCCCAGCTGCGGGCCCATACGGCGCCCCCGTACGCCTGCGGCGGGTCCTGAAAGGTCCATCCGAAGAGCTCCCCGTAGAACCGCTTGCCCGCCTCGACGTCCGGAAGCTGCGCGTCCACCCAGCAGGGGACGCCCTCGCCGTAGACGTCCTCTCCGTACCCCGATGCCCTGTTTTCGGCCATGTCGCCAAAGTAGCGGCGACTGCCGCACGCCGCAGACCAGGAACAGCTGCCTCCAGGCCCCCGCGCACCCCATTTGCAGTCGGCCGAATCGCGCTCCCATCACCCCTCGGTAAGCTGACGTCATGACAGGACAAGTGCGTACCGTCGACGGCCGGGTGGCCGGCCGGCGTGGGCAGGCGACCCGACAGAAGCTGCTCGACTGCCTCAGCGAGATGCTCAGCTCCTCCCCGTACCGGGACGTCAAAGTCATCGATGTCGCCCGGAAGGCGGGCACTTCGCCCGCGACCTTCTACCAGTACTTCCCGGACGTCGAGGGCGCCGTCCTGGAGATCGCGGAGCAAATGGCCGCCGAGGGCGCCGAGTTGACCGATCTGGTCGCCGGCCGCTCCTGGGTCGGCAAGGCCGGCTGGCAGACCGCGCAGGAACTCGTGGACGGGTTCCTGGATTTCTGGCGCCGCAACGACGCGATCCTCAGAGTCGTCGATCTCGGTGCCGCCGAGGGAGACAAACGGTTCTACAAACTCCGGATGAAGATCCTCAACTCGGTCAACAACTCCCTCTCGGACGCGGTCGCGGAACTGCAGTCCAAGGGCAGGGTCGACAAGGACGTGAACCCGGCGGCCGTCGCCGGTTCGCTCGTCGCGATGCTCGCGGCCGTCGCCTCGCACCAGAAGGGATTCCAGACCTGGGGAGTGAAGCAGGCCGAACTCAAGCCGAACCTGGCCCTGTTGGTGCACCTGGGTGTGACCGGCAGGAAGCCCACGAAGTAACCCCCGCCGACACCGACGACGTCAGCGGCGACGTCCTTGGTGCGGCCCCAAGTCCTGTCACGCGGGCGGCAGCTCACCCAGGTGGGCTGCCGCCCGTCGCGCTGCCCGGGTCATCCCCCGGTGACCCTCTCGACCCTGAAGAGCCGGATCTCCCGCTCCACCCGCTCCTGGTATGTGGCGTACGGCGGCCAGAAGGCCACCACCGCCTCCCACGCGGCCGTCCGCTCCCCGCCCTCAAGCAGCAGGGCCCGGACGGGAACGTCCCGCCCCTTCCAGCTGACCATGGCGTCGGGATGGGCGAGCAGGTTGGCCGTCCAGGCGGGATGGCCGGCGCGTCCGAAGTTGGAGCCGACCAGGATCCAGCTCGCCCCGTCCCGCTCCGGCATGCAGGCGAGCGGGGTCCGCCGGGCCAGCCCGGTCCGAGCTCCGGTCGAGGTCAGGACCACGCCCGGCAGCATCCGGGCGCTGAGCAGCACCCGGCCCCGGGTGAGCCGGTGCACGGCCCGGTCCAGGGCGGGCACCACATGGGGGGCCACCTTGGCGAATCCCGGCGTCGACGACACCTTCTGGATCATTCGGACACCGATCACACCCGTACCTCCCGTCCCGTGAAGAGCTGGGCCGCCTCGGCGGCATGCGCCCGCAGCCTGTGCGCCGGTCCGAACAGCAGCTCGTCGCCCGAGGCGCGCTTGAAGTACAGGTGCGCCTCGTGCTCCCAGGTGAAACCGATGCCGCCGTGCAGCTGGATCCCCTCGGCGGCGGCGCCGCGCAGTGCCTCCAGAGCCTGCCCGAGGGCCAGCCCCGCGACCCTCCGTTCCCCCTGGGCGGTGGCCCAGGCCGCGTAGTACGCCGCCGAGCGCGCCGCCTGCGTCTGGACGTACACGTCGGCGAGGCGGTGCTGCACCGCCTGGAAGGAGCCGACCGGCCGCCCGAACTGCTCGCGCTGCCGGACGTACTCCACGGTCCTCGACAGCATCTGATCGGCGGCCCCGACCGCCTCACAGGCGACCAGGGCAGCCACCGTGTCACCGGCCCGGGCGAGCGCGGCGGACACGTCCGCGCTCCCGTCGCTCCCGTCGCTCCCGTCGCCCAGCAGCTCGGCCCGGACATCGCGCAGTTGCAGCCGCGCCTGCGGCCGGGTCGCGTCCAGCGCGGTCTGCCGCACCCGTACCAGCCCGTCGGCGTCCCCGGACACCAGGAAGAGCAGGGTCCGCGACCGGGCGAAACCGCCGGCGTGGGCGGCGACCAGGAGCAGCCCCGCGTGGTGGCCGTCGAGGACCTGGTCGACCTGCCCGTACAGCCGCCACCCCGCGTCGGCCTGCCGGGCCTGCACCCCGCCCGCGCGTCCACCGCCGGCCCACCCGCCCCCGTTGTCGCCGGTCAGCGCGAGGGCGGTGGCGAGGCAGGTGCCGGGTACCGCGAGCGCGGCGGTGAGCGCGCCGGAGGCGATGCGTGGCAGCAGCGCGGTGCGCTGGGCCTCGGTGCCCAGGGCCAGCAGCAGGGGTACGGCGAGCCCGGCGGTGGCAAGCAGCGGGGAGGGGGCGAGGAAGCGGCCGGTCTCCTCGCAGGCGAGGGCGAGTTCGGTCACCGAGCAGCCGACGCCGCCGTAGGTGTCGGGGAGCGCGAGCCCGGGCAGGCCGAGCTGTTCGGCGAGGGCGGCCCACAGGGCGGGATCGTGTCCGGCCGGGGTGTCCACGGCGGCCCGCACCTCGGCCGGTCCGCAGCGGCCTTGCAGCAGTGCGCGCAGGGTGCGGCGGATCTGGTCCTGCTCGGCGGTGAAGTCGGTGTCCATGGGGGCCCTTCTCCATATCTGACGGTGCGTCATATTAGGGCGACGCGGACGGGATGCCCAGCCCCACGACACCTGCCGCCCCGCACCAGATCTGATGTACCGTCAGATTCATGCGAGCAGATTCATGCCGAGCAGATTCATGCCGAGCAGATTCATGACGCGTTCCCGGAAGGTCGCGATCGTCGGCGTCTCCCTCTCCGACTGCGGCCGCGTGGACGACGCGACCCCGTACGCCCTGCACGCCCAGGCCGCCCGCCGCGCCCTCGCCGACGCGGGACTGGACCGCTCGGTCGTCGACGGCTTCGCCTCGGCGGGCACTGGCGTCCTGGCCCCGGTCGAGGTCGCCGAGTACCTGGGCCTGCGTCCCACCTGGGTCGACTCCACCTCCGTCGGCGGCTCGACCTGGGAGGTGATGGCGGGCCACGCGGCGGACGCGATCGCCGCAGGCCACGCGAACGCGGTACTCCTTGCCTACGGTTCCACCGCACGCGCGGACATCCGGGCGGGCCGCCGGACCGGTGACCTCGCCTTCGGCGCGCGCGGCCCGCTCCAGTTCGAGGTGCCCTACGGCCACACGCTGATCGCCAAGTACGCGATGGCGGCCCGGCGCCACATGCTGGAACACGGCACCACCATCGAGCAGTTGGCGGAGGTCGCGGTACAGGCGCGGGCCAACGCCGCCCTGAACCCCGAGGCGATGTTCCGCGATCCGATCACGGTGGACGACGTCCTGTCCGGCCCGATGATCGCGGACCCCTTCACCAAGCTGCACTGCTGTCTGCGCTCCGACGGCGGGGCGGCGGTGCTGCTGGCGGCGGCGGAGTACGTGGCCGACTGCCGCACCGCGCCGGTGTGGGTCCTCGGCACCGGAGAGCACCTCTCACACTCCACGATGTCCGAGTGGCCCGACTTCACCGTGTCCCCGGCGGCGGTGAGCGGACGGCTCGCCTTCGAGCGGGCCGGGGTGCGGCCCGCGGAGATCGACTTCGCGGAGATCTACGACGCGTTCACGTACATGACCCTGGTGACCCTGGAGGACCTCGGCTTCTGCGCGAAGGGCGAGGGCGGGGCCTTCGTGGAGAAGGGCCGGCTGCGGGTCGAGGGCGGGGAGCTGCCGGTGAACACCGACGGCGGCGGACTGTCGTCCCAACACCCGGGGATGCGGGGGCTGTTCCTGCTGGTGGAGGCAGTGCGGCAGCTGCGGGGGGAGGGCGGTGACCGTCAAGTGCGTGGTGCGGGTGGGCGGTTGCCGCGGCTGGGGGTGGCTTCGGGAACGGGTGGCTGGTTCTGCTCGTCGGGGACGGTCGTGCTGGGGAGAGGCTGAGCGGCGCGGGAACAGGGGGCTCGGGGCCGGCGTTGTGGTGCGGCAGTCGGCGCGGCACCTTGTCCACCACAGGGTGACGCAGTTGTCGGCGCAGCTGCCGTCCATGCCGGTCCACGCCCGAACTCACGGAGGAGACCCACCCATGGCCCTGACCCGCGAAGAACGTGCAGAGTTCCTGGCCGAGCCGCACATCGCCGCACTCGCGATCGACGCCGGAGCGGGGCGCGCTCCGCTGACCGTGCCGATCTGGTACCAGTACGAGTCCGACGGCACGGTGTGGATCATGACGGGGCGGGAGTCCCGTAAGAACGAACTGATCAGCACGGCGGGCCGGTTCACCCTGATGGTCGACCGGCTGGAGCCCACCATCCGGTACGTCTCCGTCGAGGGGCCGGTCCTCGCCACAACCCCCGCCACCATCGAGCAGCTCCGGGAGATCTCCGCGCGCTACCTCCCGGCCGAGAAGGTGGACGGGTACGTGGACACCGCGTGGAAGGAGCACGGCGAGCAGGTCGTGATCCGGATGCGGCCCGAGCGCTGGGTGTCGTCGGACCTGGGGACGGTCTGAGCGCGAGGAGATTGAATGCGGGCGGCCTGCGTGCGGGCGGCCTGCGTGCGGTCTGACGCGGTGCGCGGGGCGCGGGGCGCGCGTGACAATCGGGGCATGAGAACGGATCTGCACGAGCTGCTGAGGTCACTGCGGGTGTGGGACCCGGAGGTCACCGCGCTGCCCTTCTTCGACCCGGGCACCACCCCCGACGACCCCCTCGACCTCTTCGCCGACTGGTTCGCGGAGGTGGTCGCGGCGGGCCAGACCGAGCCGCACACCATGTCCCTCGCGACGGCGGACGAGGAGGGCCGGCCGGACGTGCGGATCGTCATGCTGCACGGCGCCGACGCGGACGGCTGGTCCTTCGCGACCCACGCCACCAGCCGCAAGGGCGCCCAGCTGACGGCCCGCCCGCACGCCGCCCTCGCCTTCTACTGGCCGGTCCTGGGCCGTCAGGTGCGGGTCCGTGGGCCCGTCACCGCCGCCCCGTCGAAGGAGGGTCAGGCGGACCTGCACGCCCGCTCCACCGGCGCGCTGGCGGCCGCCCTGACCGGACGGCAGAGCGAGCCCCTGACGTCCCTCGACGAGCTGGCGCGCACCTCGCGGGACGCCTGGGAGCGGGCGCAGCGCGAGCCGGAGGCCCCGGTGACCTCGTGGACGCTGTACCGCCTCCGGCCCCGCGAGGTGGAGTTCTTCCAGGGGGACGAGCGACGGCAGCACGTACGGCTGGCGTACCGGCGGGAGCCGGGGCAGGACGGGGAGGGCGACTGGACCCGGCAACTGCTGTGGCCCTGAACGCGCCACTACCGGCGGCTACCGCACCGAGCCGCCCGCCACCGAGTCCCCCGCCGCCGACTCCCCCACCGCGACGTCGTACACCGCGAAGTCACTGACCGGCCGGTACCCGATCCGTTGGTACAGCGCGTTGCTGGTCGGGTTCGCCAGGTCGGTGAAGAGCAGCACCTCGTCCGCGCCCGCGTCCCGCGCCGCCCGGCTGACCTCGGCGGTGACGGCACCGGCGTATCCCTGGCCGCGCAGCTCGGCCGGGGTGTAGACGGGCGCGACCCGGACCTGACCGGCGATCCGCGGGGTCACCCCGGCCATGGCGACGGGGGTGCCGTCCGGGGTCTCCCAGAAGGTCGCGCCGCCGTAGGCGATGCGGGCGTCGGCCCAGGAACCCGCGTCGATGCCGGGCTCGCCCACGGCCTCCATGAACTCGTCGTACCACTTGGCGAGTTGGGGCTGGTCCGACGCGGTGGCGATGCGCGCCCGGCCCGCCGGAGCAGGCTCGGGAACGGTCAACGTGTCCAGGCGGTACAGCCGTTGGCGCTCACGGAGAGAGACGGTGGCGCCCGTACGGTCCTGCCAGGCCGTGGCGAAGGCGGCGGCGGTCTCACGCTCCCCACCGACGCCGGGGACCAGGTGCCCGAGTCCGGCCAGGTGGGCGGCGAGCGAGTCGGCCCCCTCGGTGGTCAGCGCGGTGACCTGGAGCGGGTACGGCGGGGTCTGGAGGTAGGCCGCCCGCACGACGCCGTCGCGCTCCAGGGTGCCGTAGACGGGAGGTTCGTCGCCGTACGCCCCGGGTCCACGTCTGCGCACCGCCTCGGTCACCGACAGCATGACGGTGTGCGCGGCGGGCCGGGAGCGCAGGAAGTCTCCGGCGCGGTCGAGGAAACGGTCGAGGTCTTCGGTGCGGTGCCAGTGTTCGGGGCGCATGCCCCATGGTCACGCGTCGGAGCCGGTAACGCCCGTGATTTTCCGCCGGGTTGCGTGTCCGCCTGGTTGGGTTTCTCCCCGCCTACGACGCCTCCGGCTCCGGCGCCACCTTCGGCATCGGGTCCGTCGCCAGGCGTGCGTGCAGGTGCATGTCCCGGAACGCGTCATGGCGGCCCGCCTCGAACATGGCGCCCCGCAGCGTCCCCTCGTACCGGAATCCGCACCGCTCGGCTATCCGGCAGGAGGCCTCGTGGCCGAGGGCGTGGTCGAGTTCGAGGCGGTGCAGGCCGAGCTCGGTGTGGGCCCAGCGGACGGCGAGGGCCAGGGCACGGGTGGCGACCCCACGGCCGCGTGCCTCGGGCAGCACCCAGTAGCCCACGCGGGCGTAGCGCAGGTCGGGGTGGATGGCGTTGACGCCGACGTGCCCGAGGGTGGTACCGGTGTCGGCGTCCGTCACGCGGTACGACGCCGAGGTGCCGTCCGCCGCCTGGGCGGCCTTGGAGCGCAGTGACCCGCGTGCGCTGTCGGCGTCGGTGATCGGCGTGATCGGCGTGTTCCAGCGCCGGAAGTCCGGATCGACGCAGCCGCGCAGCCAGTTGTCGACGTCGGCCTCGGAGTCCGGGTCCCAGGCGCGCAGACGCAGTCCGTGCCCGAGCAACTCGGGGAAGGGGAAAGGGATGCGGAGGGGGACGGAGAAGGGGGCGGGGCCAGAGGCGGGGTACGGGTGCGGGTGGGCGTTCTGTTGGTCGTCGAGGTGGGCCATGCAGGCCATTGAAGCCGGTCGGCGTCACCCACGCGGCCGGAATACCGGCACGACCGGCGTCCCGTCCTGGCAACCGACGCCCACCCCGTCCTGGAGAGCGGCCCGACCATGGACACCGGCCCCGTCCCTGAAGGCGACCTCCAGCTCCATCCCGGCCCGAAGGTCCCCGTGCGGGCACTCCACGACCTCCGTCATCATCCGCGGGCCCTCGGCGAGGTCGACGACGGCGGCGACGTACGGGGTGCGCCCGCCGAAGGGGGGCAGGTCGTTGCGGTGGACGACGGACCAGGTGTAGAGCGCGGCCCGGCCGCTCGCGGGCTCCCAGACGACGTCCTCGCTCCAGCAGTGCGGGCAGAACTCGCGCGGGTAGTGGTGGGCCCGGCCGCACGCCCCGCAGCGCCGCAGCAGCAGCCGGCCCTCCGCGGCCGCGTCCCAGTAGGCGCGGGTGAAGGCGTCCGGCTCGGGCATGTCGTACCGCTGACCGGCGGCGCTCCCGGGCGGGCCCTGACGCGGAACCGCGGCGCTCACTGGAACAACCCCAGGGCTGCGTCCAGGGACCAGTCCTGCCACGACATCCCGAACAGGCCGACCAGGGAGATGAGGGCCATCATCGAGTTCTGCCCCTGCTCGGCCCAGTCGTGGATCATGAGGGTGAAGTAGAGGACGTTGAGCAGCAGACCGCCGACCAGGGCGATCGGGGTCAGGAATCCGAGGATCAGCCCTAGTCCCAGGGCGAGTTCGGCGTAGGCGACGACGTACGCCATCGTCCTCGGGCGTGGGGTGACCACCACGCCGAAGCCGCTGCGCACCGCCGTCCACCGGTGCTTGGCGGCGATGTCGGCCGCCCAGGTGATCCCGCCGCCCTCGAACCAGGTGCTCTTGTCCTTGTGCCGCCAGCTCTCCAGCCACCACAGCCCGAGCCCTATGCGCAGGACGGCCAGCCACTGCGCCCCGGTGAGCCAGATCGTGTCCATGAATCTGACGGTACGTCAGATGCCTGGTTCCGGGAACCCCGTGCGCCCCGACGAGGAAACGCTGTGCGCCCGCCATGAAGCTGTGGGTCCGCCATGAATGCCCCAGGATTGTTGGCAATTTTGTTCGCACTCCGGCTACGTTCCTCACCACGCCAACCGAAACAGTGAGGGAGTCGCACCGTGAAGCACAGGTCAGTCACGCGCAGGTCGGTCGTCTTGGGCATCGGCGCCGGAGCCGGTGTCGCGGCGGTGGGCGGCATCGCGGTGAACGCGCGGGCCTCCGACGCGGCGTCGGGCACGTCGTCCACCTCGGACTCGCTGGTCTTCGACCCCGACGGCTACACGGAGCTGACGACGACCGTCACGGACACCGACGGCGACGACCACACCGTCAAGTACCACTTCTGGAAGGCGATCACCTACGTCGCCAAGCCGGTCGACGAGAAGTACCAGAGCCTGAACGTCAGCGTGCCGGTCGAGATCGACGGCGTGGCGGTGGACGCCTCCGACGCCCCGATCCTGCTCGCCAACACCGTCGGTGGATACATGCCGTCCACGGTCACCGAGGCCACCGGGATCGGCGCGTCCGGCGCCCCGGTCGGCGGGGGCGGCACGGGCGGGGTTCCCGGCGGCGGCTCCTCGACCGGCCCCGCGCCCAGCGCCTCCGCCCCGGGCGCCAACGGGAACACCAACGCCAACGGCGGCGCCATGAACACCAACCAGTACCTGGCCCTGGGCGCCGGGTACGTCGTCGTCGAGCCCGGCGCCCGCGGCCGTACGCTCAAGAACTCCGCCGGCGAGTACTACGGTGTGGCCCCCGCCGTGATCGTCGACCTCAAGGCCGCCGTGCGGTACATCCGCTTCAACAAGGGCCGTATCCCCGGCGACACCGACCGGATCGTCTCCGTGGGCACCAGCGCGGGCGGTGCGGTGTCCGCGCTGCTCGGCGCCTCAGGCGACAGCAAGCTCTACGACAGCCTCCTGAAGGAGATCGGCGCGGCCGACGCCTCGGACGCGATCTTCGCGACCGGCGCCTGGTGCCCGATCACCGACCTGGAGCACGCCGACAGCGCCTACGAGTGGAACTGGGGCGGCAACCCGCTGAAGACGGGCGAGAAGGTCGACCAGTCCGTCTCCAGGGAACTGGTCGCGCAGTTCGCCGAGTACCAGGCCGGTCTCAAGCTGAAGGGCCTGCGCGGCTTCGGTCCGCTGACCGCCCGCACCTACGACACGTACCTGGTCGAGCAGTACCTGCAGCCGTCCGCCACCCGGTACCTCGCGGCGCTGTCGGACACCGACCGGGAGACCTACCTCGCCGCCAACCCGTTCATCTCCTGGTCCGGCGGCAGGGCGACCTTCACGTGGGACGGCTTCCTCGCCCACGTCGGCGCCCGGAAGAAGGACGTTCCGTCATTCGACGCCTTCGACCTGTCGACCGGCGAGAACAACCTGTTCGGCGCGGGCACGACCGGGGCGCGGCACTTCACGGCGTACGGCGCCCGGAACGACACCACGGGCCTCGGCTCCAAGCGGGTCGCGAGCGACATCCCCGAGAAGCTCAACCTGATGAACCCGATGTTCCACCTGGCTCGCAAGAACCCGAACCGCTCCCGGCACTGGTGGATCCGCCTCGGCACGAAGGACTCCGACACCTCGCTGACGGTCTCCGCGAACCTGGCCGCAGCCGCGGCGGGCCTCGGCGACGACGTCAGCCACCACTACTACTGGGACGAGGGCCACGGCGCCAACACCGACCCGGGCGACTTCATCACCTGGATCGCCAAGGTCACCGGCCACAGGGCGAGGTGACGCCCCGGCAAGAGACAGCGCACGGACAAAGACAAAGGCAAGGAGATCTGCCTCTCCTTGCCTCTCTCAACGTATAGCGCACCGGGGGGCTTGCCACAAGACCCGGGTGGTGCCGCAGAATCGTCGGCCGAGGCCACAACCTGCGGAAATGGGGCACGACGTGCGCATGTTACCGACGCTGATCCGACCGGCCGTCGCGGTGCGGCGGGACACGACCGTCTCGGAGGTGTCGCGATGACCGAGCAGTACGTGGTGGATCTTCAAGCGGTCGACGAGACGCGGGTCGCGGTCGTCGGCGGCAAGGGCGCGCACCTGGGCGGGCTGTCGCGGATCGAAGGCGTCCGGGTGCCGGGTGGCTTCTGCGTGACGACTGACGCCTTCCGCCGGGTCATGGCGCAAGCACCCTCGATCGACGAGCTGATCGATCAGCTGTCGCGCGTGGACCCGGACGACCAGGAGGCGATCCGCACGCTCAGCGCGCGGATTCGCCGGACCATCGAAGACGTCGCCGTCCCGGACGATCTCGCGTCGGCGATCACCCAAGCGCTCGCCCGGTTCGGCGAGCAGGCCGCCTACGCGGTCCGCTCCAGCGCGACGGCGGAGGACCTGCCGACGGCCTCCTTCGCCGGCCAGCAGGACACGTACCTGAACGTCGTGGGTCCCACGGCGGTCCTCCAGCACGTCAGCCGGTGCTGGGCCTCGCTGTTCACCGAGCGGGCCGTGATCTACCGGAGGCGCAACGGCATCGACCACCGTACGGTCCACATGGCCGTGGTCGTGCAGCAGATGGCCTTCCCCGACGCGGCCGGCATCCTGTTCACGGCCGACCCCGTCACGGGCAACCGGAAGGTCGCCACCGTGGACGCCGGCTTCGGCCTCGGCGAGGCCCTGGTCTCCGGCGTGGTCAACCCGGACGTCTTCACGGTGCGGGACGGTGAGGTCGTCGCCAGGTCGATCGCCGCCAAACAGCGTGCCGTGCTCGCCTCGCCGACCGGCGGTACGCGGGAAGTGGCGATCGACTCGCGGCGGCAGGAGCAGCCGGCGCTGACGGATGCGCAGGTGGTGCGGCTGGTGCGGCTCGGGCGGCGGATCGAAACGCACTTCGGCCGTCCGCAGGACATCGAATGGTGCCTGGTCGACGATGACTTCCAGATCGTGCAGAGCCGGCCGATCACGACACTGTTCCCCGTCCCGGAGACCGGCGACGAGGAGAACCACGTCTATGTCTCCGTCGGTCATCAGCAGATGATGACCGACCCCATGAAGCCTCTGGGGCTGTCCATGTGGCAGCTGACGGCGATGGCGCCGATGCACGAGGCAGGCGGGCGGCTGTTCGTCGACGTCACCCGGCGCCTGGCCGCACCCGCGAGCCGCGCCGCTCTCCTGGACCTGGTGGGGAGGGGCGATCCGCTGGTCAGGGACGCGCTGGAGACCGTCCTCGACCACGACGGTTTCGTCCCGTCGCTCCCGGACGCGGCACCCCCGGACGCGGCTCCCGGCAGGCCGCCGACCGGTGGCGCGCCCGCCCCGATCGAGACCGATCCGGCCATCGTCACCGAACTGATCGAGCGCAGCAGGTCGTCCATCGCCGCCCTGGAGCGCGACATCGGCACGAAGAGCGGACCGGCGCTGTTCGACTTCCTGCTGGAGGCCTTCCAGGAGCACAAGCGCGTCCTCGGTGATCCGCTGAGCATGCAGGTGATCATGGCGGGGATGGAGGCCACCTGGTGGCTCAACGACACGCTGCGGGAGTGGCTGGGCGAGAAGAACGCCGCTGACACGCTGACGCTGTCCGCCCCGGACAACGTCACGTCGGAGATGGGCCTCGCGCTGCTCGACGTCGCGGACGTGATCCGCCCGCATCCGGAGGTGGTGACGTTCCTTCAGGACGTCGAGGACGCGGACGACGACACCTTCCTGGACGAGCTGACGAAGCGCGCGGGCGGGACCGAGGCGCGCGACGCGATCGAGGCCTACCTCGACCGGTACGGCATGCGCTGCGTCGCCGAGATCGACATCACCAGGCCCCGTTGGCGCGAGCGCCCCGCCACGCTCGTGCCGGTGATCCTCGACAACGTCAGGAACTTCGAACCGGGCGCCGCCGAGCGGCACTTCGAACAGGGGCTGCAGCGGGCGCGGCAGAAGGAACAGGATGTGCTGTCCCGCTTGCGGGACCTGCCGGACGGGGACCGGAAAGCCGACGAGGCCAAGCGGATGATCGACCGGGTCAGGACCTTCATCGGGTACCGGGAGTATCCGAAGTACGGCATCGTCAGCCGCTACTTCGTCTACAAGCGGGCCCTGCTCAAGGAGGCCGAGCGCCTCGTGCGGGCAGGTGTGCTTCCTGACCGGGAGGACGTCTACTACCTCACGTTCCAGGAATTCCACGACGCCGTGCGCTCGAACCAGGTGGACAACCTGCTCATCCAGCAGCGCAAGGACGCGTTCCGGTCGTACCAGGCGCTCACCCCGCCCCGGGTCCTCACGTCGGACGGCGAGGCCGTCTCCGGTGCGTACCGGCGCGACGACGCGCCGGCCGGGGCGCTGGTCGGCCTACCGGTCTCCGCCGGGACCATCGAGGGGAGGGCCCGCGTCATCCTCGACATGTCGGACGCCGTTCTCGAAGCGGGCGACATCCTGGTCACGACCTTCACGGACCCCAGCTGGTCGCCGCTGTTCGTCGGGATCGCGGGCCTGGTGACGGAGGTGGGCGGCCTGATGACCCATGGCGCGGTGATCGCCCGGGAGTACGGACTGCCGGCCGTCGTGGGCGTGGAGCAGGCCACCCGGCTGATCCGCGACGGTCAGCGGATCCGCGTGCACGGAACCGACGGCTACGTCGAGATCCTGCCTTGACCGGACCACCACCGCGAAGTCCCGCCTGTTTCGCGCCCAGGTGGGCGCCCACCTGGGCGCCCACCTGGGCGGTCCCAGTCCTAGGGCCTGTCGTTTGGATCACGCCGCAGACGCGGGGTCTGGCACGCACATCTGCCGCGTTGTCGTCGGTTGCCGACGCTCCGCGTCGACGCCC
>NZ_JBEXRA010000051.1:0-66880 GCF_040612855.1 Streptomyces sp. NPDC006332 | reverse complement strand
GCTGCACCACCGGGACGGCAAGCTGCGCCCCGGCGAAGCCCAGTTGCTGCGTCGCTGGGTGTACACAGCGATGGGCTTCAGCCACTACTCGCTCCTCGCGCGAGCCGGAGATCGCGGTGCAGCCCGTGGAGCGGCGGTGGGGCGGCGGGACACGACCTGCAGCCGGGGGCTACGGCACGTACTCGTACGGCGTCGTGGTGGTGAGCGGTTGGAAGCCGAGGTGTTCGAGGATGGGGCGGCTCTGGTCGGAGGCGTCGACCTGGAGGTAGCGGTAGCCGCGGGACACGGCGGCGCGGGCGCGTTGGGCGACGAGCGCACGGTAGATGCCCCGGCCGCGCCAGGCCTCGACGGTCCCGCCGCCCCACAGGCCCGCGAAGCGGGTGCCGGGGACGAGTTCCATACGGGCGGAGCTCACCGGTGTGTCCCCGGCCAGCGCGACGACGGCGACGACGGTGTCCGGGTCGTCCGTGAGCCGGGCGAGCAGCTGGTGTCGCAGCCGGGAGCTGTCGGTGCCGAACGCCTTCTCATGCACGTCCGCGACGAGATCGACGCCGGCCCGGTCGGTGACCGGCAGGAAGCGGACTCCCTCGGGCGGGTCGGCGTCCAGGGTCAGATCGGCGATCTCCCCGATCATCAGTGTCTCCTCGGCGCCGGGCGTGAACCCGGCGGCCCGGAGGCGCTTACCGAGGTCCACGGGGAGATCGTGGCCATAGAGCTTCCACTCGAACTCGCGGCCGAGACCGCGATAGTGGGCGATCTGCTCGGCGATCGCCGCGTCGGCGGACGCCTCGTCGAGGTCGGACCACACGACACCGTTCCAGCCATGGGCGGAGGCGACCTGGCGGACCACCCGCCCCACCCGCTCGATCCGGGCGCCGGGGCCGTCGGGCTGCGCGCCCTCGCGCATGCTCCGGTCGTACAGGGCGAGTACCGCGGTGTGATCCATGGGCTCACTCCACCACCAGGAAGCCTTCGCGGCAACGCCGTTTACGACCGCGCGCCCTCCGCCGAACCGCCGTCAGGTGTGCGCGGCCACTCCCGGTCGGCACGTCGCGGCCGCGCCTCCCCCGCCAGCCCACGCAGCCACGGTGCCGGATGATTCCGGGCCGCAGGGCCGGGGGCTGGACGCAGGGTGACGATCACGCCAGGAGGGTGGGCAGCGGCCCCGCCGCCCCCGCTGGTCGCGTGCGGGCGCGGTCGGCCCGCCGGTGCTTGCGTGCGGTACGGCGAGGCAAGGGGTCGGTCAGCGCACCGACTGCGGCCGGTAGCGCCGGTAGACGACCGCTCCTCCCAGGATGAGCGCGGCACTGCCCAGGACGGCGGGCACGGTCCGGTCGGCTCCCGTGTCGGCGAGGGCGCCTGTGGGGTGCTGCGGCGGGATCGACCGCGCAACAGGTTTCGCCTGCGGCGGCGTCGGCCTGTGCGCCGGCCGCACCGGACGGTCGGGGCGACCGGGGCCGTCGGGTCGGTGAGGGCGGTCGGGCACCGTCGAGCGGTCTCCTGGGGGCGTCACGGACTCATTGGGGACGACGGAGTGGCCGACCCCGACCACGTTCACGCTGTTGCCGGTGAGGTTGACGGGTGCCTGGACCGGCAGGTGGACGCCGTTCCCGGAGAGCACGCCCAGCGAATCGATTCCGCCGCCACTCGACGTCGCCCTGCCACGCGTGCCCGCCCCCTCGTGGAGGCCCGTACCCCTATGGAAACCCGCACCACTGTGCGTGCCCGCACCGCCGCGCGCAGTTGTCCCGCCACCCCAGGCCTCCGCACCGCGATGCGCTCCGGTCCAGCCCCACGTGTTCGCACCGCCACGCGCGCCGGTCCAGCTGCGCGCTTCCTCGGCGCTGAGGGCACGTGCCGGTCCGTCGCCGCTCCCGTTGGCGCACCAGTTACCGGCTGCGGGGTTGAGCAGTCCCACCACTCTCATGGTGTTCTCGCACAGGTTCACCGGGGCGTGCGCCGGGAGTTGAGCGGTGTCGCCGGACATCGGCCCGGACGAGCCCACCGCGGCGCCGTCCGCAAAGGCGCCTTGCGGCGCGCACGCGGCGGACGCCGGCGCGGCCACTGCCATCGCGCCCGAGGCGGCGACGACGGCGATCATCCCGTTTCGGGTAACCCGTTTCATAGGTTCCCTGCCTTCCAGACATGGTCGCGGGCACTCACCCGCACCCGATAGAACGCGGGCGAACCGTCCGAGTTATGGCTTATCGACCATTCACCCCATCGAGCGCCGCGGTTATCGAACTGGCGTCTGAATCGTCGTGTGCGCGGGGAGGGTGCAGGGTAGGCCAGGCGCGGTGATCCCGCTGGCCCGGAGGCGTGCGCTTCGAGGTCCGCCTATCGTGATCGAGGGCGCCGCTTCCCGGTCCGCGACGGGCGTCCCTGGAGGCATCGATGCTGTCCAAGCTGTCGACGCGGCCCACGGTCCGGCGCTGCGCGATCACTTCGGCCGGGCTGGCCATGATCGGCGCGGGGCTTCCGGCGACGGCGTCGGACGGATCCGCACCCGACCTGTCGCGGTTCTACCGCCAGAAGGTGGTGTGGGCGAAGTGCGAGGGCGTGGAGATGCCCGAGGATCTCCAGTGCGGGAAGGTGACCGTCCCCCTCGACTACACCAAGCCGCGGGGCGCCACCCTCGATCTGGCGCTCGCCCGCTACCGGGCGACCGGCCCGTCCCGTGGTTCGGTGCTGCTGAACTTCGGCGGGCCCGGCAGCGCGGGAGTCACCGAACTCGCCGCCGGAGGTGAGGACTTCATGGACCTGACGAACGGCTACGACGTGGTGTCCTTCGACCCGCGTGGCGTCGGCAGGTCCTCGCCCGTCAGTTGCGGCGACACCGGCACGGGCTCCGCCCTGGTGACGGACGAGGACACCGACGTCACCGATGATCCCAGGGCCGTACTCGAAAAGGTCCGTGCGGCGGCCGCCGCGTGCGCGAAACACTCCGGGCGGGTCCTCCCGCACATCGGCACGGTGAACGCCTCCCGCGACCTGGACGTGATGCGGCAGGCCCTCGGCGACAAGAAGCTCAACTACCTCGGCTTCTCCTACGGAACGCGGCTCGGCGCGGTGTACGCGGCCCAGTTCCCGGGGAAGGCCGGACGGCTGGCGCTCGACGGTGTGGACACGCTCACCGAGCCGCTGTCCGAGCAGGGCGTGGCCGGTGCCGCGGGGCAGCAGCGCGCACTGGAGGACTTCGTCGACTGGTGCGTGAAGGACATCGCCTGCCCCCTCGGCACCGATGCCCGCTCGGCCCGGGAGGATGTCGTACGGCTCGTCGCCTCCCTCGACGAGGACCCGGTGCCGACGGACTTCGGCGAGCAGTTCACCGGGCAGGATCTTGTCGGCGCGTTCAGCGAGGCCCTCTACAGCGAGGAGTTGTGGCCCTCGCTGGAGCGGGCGCTCGCCTCCCTGGTGGAGGACGGGGACGCCCGTGCGCTCCTGGGGTTCTCCGGCGGCGGGTCCGGGTTCCGGGCGCCCGGGGCGCGGGTCGGTGCCGGGACGGACGGTGTCCTCGTCGACCAGGACGACGTGCCTGTCGACAATCTCCCGGCGGCGCTGATGGCGATCAACTGCGCGGACGATCCGGACCGGCCCGACGCCGACCGGATCACCCGGAGCCTCGGGCGGTTGCGCGCCGAGTACGAGCAGGCCTCCGCGGTCTTCGGCCGGTACCGGCTCACCGAGTACCTGATGTGCTACGGCCGCCCCAAGGGCACCGACTACATCCGCGAGAAGGTCCGGGACGTACGCACCCCGAAGATGCTCCTCGTGGGCACCCGCGGCGATCCGGCCACGCCGTACCGCTGGACCGTGGAGACGGCTCAGCGGCTCGGCGACTCGGCCGTGGTGCTCGACAACAAGGGTGAAGGGCACACGGGTTACGCGTCCTCCAAGTGCGTGCACCGGAAGGTCGTCGCGTTCCTGCTGTACGGCTCGCTCCCGCCGGACGGCAGTTCCTGCGGCCCGGAGAGTGTCCGCGATTGATGTGCTGCGGTCCGGATCGGATGGTGTGACCTGAGTCACATTAACGGAGGGTGGTCTGAATTCGGGCCCCCTTGCCACACTCCCTTAGAACGCAAGACCGTCGAACGTCTGAGTGGGTGCGGTATCGCCACTGTCGCACTCCATCAAATCCCGTACGCCACCTACGACTTACCCCGCCCCGCACCCTCCGACAGGCGAGGAACAGAGCACTCCCCGAAGACTGTGGCATATGCCAGAAGCACCACCGTATCGTGTGTTGCCAAATCCCTTACAGCGCGTCGCGGGCTGTGCAACAGTCGTAACCGGTCCTTCCGTCCGCCTTGGTCGTACCGTCCCGCATCGGAGTGCGTCATGCCGTCCCATCTCTCTGCGGACCGCCCAGCCGCCCAGCCGCCAGGACGCGGCTCGGTCGACGCGCTCATTTCGCAGACGCGGCAACTCAAGGGCGACATGGACGCCGTACGAAGGGACACCCGACCGGACGGCTCGGACCCCCAGGACCGCTGGCAACGCGCGCTGTACGACCTGGCACTGCACCAACTCGACGACCTGGACCAGCACTTGGCACAGTTGCGGGACGGCCCGCCGCCGGTGCCCGCCGCCCCCACGTCGCCGGAGCCGGAGCCCACCGTCCGAGCCGTGCCGCCCACTCCCCGGCGCGGCTCTCTGATCAGCCGGGTCGGCAGCGCCGAGTGGAACCTCCTCACGGACGAGGCCAGCTGGTCCGCGGAGCTCTACCAGATCCTGGGCCGCGCCCCCGCCTCTCCCCCGCTGACGCTCGACGAGCTGCCGTCCCTGGTGTGGGACGCGGACCGACCGAAGCTGACGACGATGGTCACCGACTGCCTCATCGACGCCAAGCCCATCGACGGGGAGTTCCGGGTCGTGCACCCGGGCGGCGACATACGGACCGTGCACATGATGGGCGAGCCCGTGCTCGACCCTGACGGCAGCACCGCTTCGATGTGGGCCGTGTTGCGGGACGTCAGTGAACTGCGCCGGAGCCAGCGGGCGGTGAGCGAGACCCGTGACTCGCTGCACCGCCACCGGCACCAGGCGCAGAGCGAGCACCGGCTCGCGGTCGAGCTGCAGGAAGCCGTGCTGCCTCCGTGGCGCGGCTCCCTGCGGCTCCCGCACCAGGGACCGGAGACACTCGACCTCGCGGCGCACTACCTGCCGACGACGACGAGCGCCCTGATCGGCGGTGACTGGTACGACGCCCTGGAACTCGCCGACGGCGAGACCCTCCTGAGCGTCGGTGACCTCACCGGCCACGGGGTCGCCGTGACCTCCGGCATGGCGACCCTGCTGGGTGCCGTCCGCGGAATGGCCGTGGCCGGCACCCAGCCCGGCCAACTGATGGCCTGGCTCAACCAGTTACTCGACGCCACCGTGCAGCCGGCCCTCGGCAGCGCGGTCTGCTGTCGCTACCGGCCAGGGAGCCGCACCCTGGTGTGGGCGCAGGCCGGACACCCCGCCCCGCTGCTGTTCCGCGACGGGACGGGGCGCAGGCTGCGCGCTCCGGAGGGCGTTCTGCTCGGTGCGACCTCCGCTGCCGTCTACGAGCAGGCCGAGGAGACCCTGCGCCCGGGCGACCTGCTCGTGCTGCACACCGAGGGGCTCGCGCCCGGGCGACGGGAGTCCCCCCACCCGGGCGAAGCCGACCCCGAAAGGGGTACGACGGCCGCGAACCGCCTGCTCGACCTGGCCCCGCGCTTCGGCGAGGCGCGCACCGCTCAGGACTGTGTGCGGATGGTCGTGGCGGAGTTCGGCGAGGACGAGCGCGAGGACGCCGCCTGCGTGCTCGTCGCCAAGGTGATGTCGTAACCACCGCCTCGCCACCGCCGGACAGGCCCAAGAGCCAACCCCCTTACGCCGGCGCGGTGTTGCCACCCCTGCCCTTCGGCCTGGGCAGCGCCAGCCTGATCTCCTCCCGCAGCTCGTTGATCTTCGGGTAGCTGGAGTACTCGGCGGTGAGTCGGTACATCTCGCGCAGTCGGTCCCAGGTGCGGTGGGAGGAGTTGGAGCCCATCGACACCAGGGCGAGCCGTGCGTACCGGTCCGCCTGTTCGGGGTCGTCGCCGATGAAGCAGGCGGATGCCATGGACAGGAAGTCGAAGATCTTCGACCGCTGGCGACCGTCGACCCTGAGGGCCAGCGCCTTCTCCGCGTAGTGCTGGGCGTGCACGGCCGCACCCGGATCGTGCTCGGCCAGCGTGCGGTAGGCCAGGGCCTGCATGCCGTACAGATCCTCCTCCTTGAAGGTCTGCATCCAACTCGGCGCCGGCACGTCGCCCCGGTCGGACACGAAGAGGTCCTCCGCCTGTCCGAGGGTGCGACGCATCGCCTGGCCCTTGCCCATGGACGCCTGGGCCCAGGCCTCGATGGTGTGGAGCATCGCCCTGGTCCGCGGCAGCACCTCGTCACCGGAGCCGGACTGGGCGAGCTTCATCAGGTCGAGCGCGTCGTCGGGCCGGCCCAGGTGCACCATCTGGCGAGCCGCTCGGGAGAGCGCCTCCCCGGCGCGGGGCCGGTCGCCGCCCTCTCTCGCGGCATGGGCGGCGATGACGAAGTACTTCTGGGCCGTGGGTTCCAGGCCGACGTCGTGGGACATCCAGCCCGCGAGGACGGCGAGGTTGGCGGCGACGCCCCACAGGCGCCGCTGGAGGTGGTCGGGGTGCCGGTAGGCGAGCATGCCGCCCACCTCGTTGAGCTGGCCCACGACCGCCTTGCGTTGCAGCCCGCCGCCGCGGGCCGCGTCCCAGGCCCGGAACACCTCGACCGAACGCTCCAGTTCCTCGATCTCCTGTGATCCGATGGGAGCGGCCTCGTAGCGATCGAGTCCGGCGGGGTCGGCGTGCAGGGGGTCGTCGAACTGGGGAGCGTCGGCGGTCAGCGCCGGATCGGTGTGCAGCCAGTCGTACATGGCACTGCTGAGTGCGGATCCCGCGGCGAGCGCGGCGCCCGCGCCCACCAAGCCGCGTCGGTTGAGCATGAGGTCCATTCCGGTGAATTCGGTGAGGACCGCGGCAGTCCGCTCGGGCGCCCACGGCACGCCGTCGGGATGTTCCGCACTCCCGCCGCCCTGCCGTCTTCCCGCACGCCCGTGCCGGACCAGACCGAGGTCCTCGATGGTCACGACACGGCCGAGACGCTCGGTGAACAGGACCGCCAACACTCTCGGCACCGGATCGCGCGGGATCTCTCCCGTGTCGATCCACCGCCGCACCCGTGAGGTGTCGGTCGACAGCTGGGGGTGGCCCATGGCCGCCGCCTGCTTGTTGACCAGCCTCGCGAGTTCGCCCTTGGACCAGCCGGCCAGGCCGAACAGGTCCGACAGGCGGGTGTTGGGTTGTCCGCTCACGTCAAGCCCCCAGGTACTCGGCTGAGTTGACAGTAGCCCGGTGAGAGTTGCCGGGCGACTATTCGCCACGGTTCGCCAGGGTGCGCCAGATGGTGTGCCAGTGGTCATCGGGTGTCAGGTAGGAATGCGCCACCCCGACCCGGTCGCCTTCTTGGAACAACGGATGCATTCCCCAGGGTGCGCCCAGGGGACCGGGCCGGGCAGCGCACTGTTGTAGCAGGCACACGAAGGGATCTGTCTCGCCCATGTACGCAGCATCGTCCTCCGTGTCCGCCCCACCCCGTTCGCTGCATCCCCGGCCTGCGGGCGGCGGCCCCTATCTCGACCCCGCACGTCCCACGGCCCCCGTGCTCGGTGCGGGCAGGACACGGCGCGTGCCGGGGCTCGGCACCCAACCGCTCAGCGGGAGACTCGACTTGTCCGGCCCCCAGGGCGCCCAGCTGCGCACGGCGATCGCGTCGGTGCACCGAATCTGCCCGGAATTCGCCCCGGTGCAGGTGCTGCGCCGCAGCGGACGCTCCGTGCTCCTGGTCGGCACGACGGGGCGCAGCACCGCCGTCGCCAAGTGTTTACTGGACCACTCCCCCGCGTGGGCCGAGCGGATCCGCCACGAGATAGCCGCATACCGCTCGTTCGTCCGGCACCGCCCCCCGGTGCGGGTGCCGAGACTGATCGCGGCGGACCCCGACAACTGCACCCTCGTCATCGAGCGGATGCCCGGACGGGTGGCGGCACTGCACCGGCACCCCGCCGAGGCCCCGCCCCGCGCGGACATCAGAGCGGCGCTCGGCGCGATCTGCCGGCTCAACTCCTGGCGGCCGCCGGCGGGCACCTTCGACGCCCCGCTCGACTACGCGACCCGGATCAACCGCTACCACGAGCTGGGGCTGCTCACCGACCGGGACCTGGGTGACCTGCAGAAACTGCTCCACGGCATCGCGGCGACCGCGGGCCGCCAGGGCATGGGCCAGTTCTGTCACGGCGACGCGCTCCTGTCCAACATCCTCCTGTCCCCGGCCGGTCCAGTGCTGGTGGACTGGGAGCACGCGGGCTGGTATCTGCCGGGGTACGACCTGGCCACACTGTGGTCGGTGCTCGGGGACGCCCCGGTGGCCAGGCGGCAGATCAGCCAGATGGCCCAGTCGGCGGGACCCGCGTCGCGGGACGCGTTCCTGGTGAACCTGATGCTGGTACTGACCCGTGAGATCCGTACCTACGAGATGGCCGTTCAGCGTTCGATGCACGACGCGACCCCCACGGCACCGGGAGGCGCCCACCCTGGTGCCGCGCCGTCCGGCGAGGAACAGCGGCTGCTGTTGAGGCGGCTGCACGACGACTGCCAGCTGGCCCGCCGGGCCGTGCGCGCGGCGGTCGGCACTCGCTGACGGGACGAGGATCCGCGGCACGCCGAGCAGCGGCGCGCCGCGGATTCTCGTATGTCCGGGAGGGCCGGACGGGCGACTTTTCTGGTCATTGGCGTACACCACTGACGCCCGGCAGGTCCGCGGGCCTGCGCCACGAAACTCCCGTGGACCGGGCTGACATGGGAATTCATCCGCCCCTGGGCATGATTGACGGATCGTCGGAAACGGGTAGCACTGACGTACGCCCGGCCCCGCGCGGTTCATCGCTCGTCCTTCCCAGGAGGCTGCATTGCGAGGATCCCTCACCGCCCCCAGCAGGAAGGCCGGGCACAGAGCCGTCCGATCAACCGCAGGGGCGCTCGGCTCGGCCGCGCTGCTCCTTCCGTTGCTCGGCGCGGCCCCCTCCGGGGCACAGAGCGCCACGGACCCTCTCCGGTCGGCCTTCGTCACCGCGGCCTCCGAGTACCAGGTGCCGCAGAGCGTCCTCCTCGGCGTCTCCTATCTCCAGTCCCGCTGGGACACCCACGACGGGGCGCCGAGTGTCACCGGCGGCTACGGGCCGATGCATCTCACCGACGCCCGCGGCGCGCTCACCCGCGCGGCGGCACACCACAGCGAGGGCACGGAGGACGCGCGGGGTGACGGCGCCCGTCCGCCGCTGCACCCGAAGGCCAAGGTCCCCGACGCCTCCGCGCTCCCGGCCCGGCTCAGGACCCTGCCGAGGGCGGCGGAGCTGACGGGGCTCAGCACCGAGCGGCTGCGGACCGACCCCGCCTCGAACGTGGCCGGTGGCGCCGCACTCCTCGCCGCCGCCCAGAAGGACCTGGGCGAACCCCTGAGCCAGGATCCGGCGGACTGGTACGGGGCCGTGGCCCGGTTCTCCGGCGCGGACGACAGCGCCGCGGCCGCCGCGTACGCCGACGACGTGTACGACGTCCTGCGCACCGGCGAGGAACGCACCACCGACACCGGCCGGAGGCTCGCCCTGGCCGCTCAGCCCGGCCTGGTCCCGAACACCGCGCAGCTCGCGCGGACGGGGCTGCGGACCCTCGACCCGGGCGGGACGGAGTGCCCGAGGACGGTGTCCTGCGAGTGGGTCCCCGCCCCCTACGAGGAGTTCGGCGACGGTGACTACGGCAACCACGACCTGGGCGAGAGGCCGGCGTCCCAGAGCATCGACTACATCGTCATCCATGACACCGAGGGCACCTGGGACACCGTTCTCGACCTGGTGCGGGACCCGACCTATGTGTCGTGGAACTACTCCCTGCGGTCCACGGACGGTCACATCGCCCAGCATGTGAAGGCGAAGGACGTGGCCTGGCACGCGGGCAACTGGTACGTCAACGCCAAGTCGATCGGACTGGAGCACGAAGGCTTCCTGGCGGACCCGGACGCCTGGTACACGGAGGCGATGTACCGCTCGTCGGCACGACTGGTGAGGTATCTGGCCAGGCAGTACGACATTCCGCTGGACCGGCAGCACATCCTGGGCCACGACAATGTGCCCGGCCCCACCACGTCGACCGTCCCCGGCATGCACACGGACCCGGGCCCCTACTGGGACTGGCGCCACTACTTCGAGCTGCTGGGACGCCCGTTCGAGCCCAGCGCGGGCACGCGTGGCGGGCTGGTGACCATCCGCCCCGACTACGCCCACAACCAGCCCGAGTACACGGGCTGCGTCACCCAGGGCGAGCCCTGCGCGGCCCACGGTTCCAGCGAGGTCCGCCTGTACTCCGACCACGACGAGAACTCCGCCCTGATCAAGGACATCGGTCTGGGCACGGCCCCCACGCCCGGGGTGAACGACCTGTCCTCACGTGTCTCCACCGGCCAGCAGTACGCCGTCGCCGACCGCCACGGCGACTGGACGGCGATCTGGTTCCTGGGTCAGAAGGCCTGGTTCAACAACCCGAGGAATCACCCGACCGCGGTGAACGCGAGGGGGCGGGTGGTGACGCCGAGGGCCGGTCTGGCGAGCGTCCCGGTGTACGGCAGGGCCTACCCGGAGGCGGCGGCCTATCCGACGGGAGTGCCCGTCCAGGCGGTGTCGCCGCTGCCGTACCAGCTGCCGGCGGGGCAGAAGTACGTGATCGGGGACAGAGTGCCGGGCGAGTACTTCTACGCGGTCACCTTCGGCACCGACTCGCACAAGGTGGTGACCGGCGAGGACCTGTACTACGAGATCCAGTTCGGTCACCGGGTGGCGTTCGTGCGGGCCGCCGACGTACAGGTGGTGCCGTCGGCAGGGTAGCCGCCTCAGCCCTGCTGGAACAGCTCCGCCGGGAGCGGCTTCAGCAGGGCGTACAGGTCGTCGGTGATGGGGCGGTCCCACGCGGCGATGGTCACCAGGACGTTGTCGCTGCGGTCGAACTGCACGCAGGAGATCCGGCTCTCGGAGAGCTTCAGGCGACGCACGATCAGGAGGTTGTCGCCCTGCATCACCGGCATGTCCTCGGTGCTGACGACGCTCACCTCCTCGTCGTTCTCCAGGGCCAGCAGCAGCTGTCCCACCTCGAAGGGGATCTCGTCGTCGGCGATGTCGCGGGCCGGGGAGCCCTCCGGCAGGTTGCCGATGATCATCGCGGGGCCGCGGCCTCCGAACAGGTCGTACCGCAGGTACAGGCCCTGGCAGGTACCGTCGGGGGCGGGCAGCAGGCCGGCGTTCAGATTGCCGGGCCAGTCGCTCGGGTCCATGGCCAGGACGTCGAAGTCGGGCCCGGCGGGAGTGGCGCTGCGGCGGCGGAGGAACGACATGCCGCCATGGTACGTGGCCGCGCCGGGTCCGTGGCGTGTGGGCGGACCTGGTGCCGTGGCGGACAGTGTTTCGCCACGGCGCCAGCCGCTCGTGCGATGACGTGCGTGATGGCCGGTGGGGCGGTCAGGTGAGGTCGAACTCTCCTTCCCGCGCTCCCGACACGAACGCGCCCCACTCCGCGGGCGTGAAGATCAGGGAAGGGCTGTCCGCGCGGCCGCTGTTGCGCATCGCGATGAATCCCTCGACAAAGGCGATCTGGACATCCCCCAGGCCACGGCTGCTGGAGTGCCAGTCGGCGTTGCTGAGGTCCAGCTCGGGCTTGTCCCAGCCCATGAGCGGCTGCTGCTGGATGGTGGTCTCGGCCACGTCCGTGCTCCTCCCGATTGCGTCGTCCGCGGCCAGCCTAGCGACCGGTTCCGGGCGCCAACAGGCCACGTGAGGGGGACCTTTCAGGAGTCGGGTGGCCGTGACCCCACCAGCCACATCGCGAAGAACTGGGATCCACCGCCGTAGGCGTGCCCGAGTACTCTGCGCGCCCCTTCCACCTGGTGTTCCCCGGCCTGTCCGCGTACCTGGAGTGCCGCCTCGGCGAAGCGGATCATGCCGGAGGCGCCGATGGGGTTGGTCGACAGGACACCGCCCGACATGTCGACGGGCAGGTCACCGTCGAGTTCGGTCACCCCGGACTCGGTGAGTTTCCAGCCCTCGCCCTCGTCGGCGAAGCCGAGGTTCTCCAGCCACATGGGCTCGTACCAGGAGAACGGTACGTACATCTCGACGGCGTCGATCTCCCGGCGCGGGTCGGCGATCCCGGCCTGCCGGTAGACGTCGGCCGCGCAGTCCTTGCCGGCCTGGGGCGAGACGGCGTCCTTGCCGGCGAAGAGGGTGGGTTCGCTGCGCATCGCGCCGCCGTGCATCCAGGCCGGGGGGCGGGGCGCGCGGGCGGCTCCGGCGCGGTCGGTGAGGATCATCGCGCAGGCGCCGTCGGAGGAGGGGCAGGTCTCCGAGTAGCGGATGGGATCCCAGAGCATGGGCGAGGCCTGGACCTTCTCCAGGGTGATGTCGTGTTCGTGGAGGTGCGCGTAGGGGTTCTTCAGCGCGTTGCGCCGGTTCTTGTAGGCGACGAGGGAACCGACCGTCTCGGGCGCGCCGCTGCGCCGCATGTACGCGCGCACATGCGGTGCGAAGAAGCCACCGGCCCCGGCGAGCAGGGGCTGCTGGAAGGGGATCGGCAGGGACAGGCCCCACATGGCGTTCGACTCGGACTGCTTTTCGAAGGCGAGGGTGAGCACGGTGTGGTGGACGCGGGCCGCGACCAGGCTCGCGGCGACCAGGGCGGTGGACCCGCCGACGGACCCCGCGGTGTGCACCCGCAGCATGGGCTTGCCCACCGCGCCGAGCGCGTCCGCGAGGTACAGCTCCGGCATCATCACGCCCTCGAAGAAGTCGGGCGCCTTGCCGATGACGACGGCGTCGACGTCCGCCCAGGTCAGCTCGGCGTCGTCGAGGGCGCGCCGGGCGGCCTCCCGGACCAGCCCGGCGATCGACACGTCGCGGCGCGCCGCGACGTGCTTGGTCTGGCCGATGCCTACGACGGCCACGGGCTCCTTGCTCATCGCGGATCCCCTTCGAGTACGGCGACCAGGTTCTGTTGCAGACACGGGCCGGAGGTCGCGTGTCCGAGGGCGCGGTCTGACTCGCCGCGGTGGACGCGTGCGGCGGCCTCGCCGATCCGGACGAGTCCGGCCGCCATGATCGGATGGGCGGCGAGCGCTCCTCCGGACGGGTTCACGCGCACGTCGTCGTGCAGCCTGAGCGCCTTGCGCAGGACGACCTCCTGCGCGGTGAAGGGCGCGTGCAGCTCGGCCGTGTCGACGGGCCTGTCGAAGGCGCCGGCCTTCTCGGCGGCCAGGCGGGTGGAGGGAGAGTCGGTCAGGTCCCGCACACCCAGACCGTGCGCCTCGACGCGGTGGTCGATGCCGCGGATCCAGGCGGGCCGTGCGCACAGTTCCCGGGCGCGGTCCCCGGCCGCGAGGATCACGGCGGCGGCGCCGTCACCGATGGGCGGGCAGTCGCCGGTGCGCAGCGGGCGTACCTCGTATCCCCCCTGCGGCACCGCGCCTCGCAGCTGGGCGTGGGAGTTGGCCGCCGCGTCCTGCCGGCTTCGGGCGGCGACGGCCGCGAGCCCGGGCTCGTCCGTGTCGCCGGCGTCGATGAGGGCCTGGGCCTGGAGGGCGGCGAGCGCGACGGAGTCGGGCCACAGGGGGGCCACGTAGTACGGATCGAGCTGGCGGGTCAGCACGTCACGCACCGAGCCGGGCGAGGACTTGCCGTAGGAGTACACGAGCGCGGTGTCGGCGTCGCCGGTGAGCAGCTTGGCCCACGCCTCGTACAGGGCCCACGCCCCGTCCATCTCGACGTGCGACTCGGAGATCGGCGGCCAGGCGCCGACGCCGTCGAGGGCGAGGGTGAAGGAGAAGGCACGCCCGGCGAGGTAGTCGCTGGAGCCGGAGCAGGTGAAGTCGATGTCCGCGGTCCGCAGGCCGGTCTGCGCGAGGACGTCGTGCAGTACCGGCATCAGCATCTCGACCTCGGAGACGTCGTGCGAGGTACGCCGGTGGTCGGTCTGCGCGAAGGCGACGACCGCTATCTCTCGCGTCACAGCAGCTCCCGGTAGGTGTCGTAGTCCGCGTCGGGTTCGCCGGTCGGCCGGTAGTGGTCGGGGTAGCGGGAGTCGTCGCTCCACACGGCTTCGACGCGCAGGCCCATGCGCACCTGGTCGTAGGGAATGCCGCCGATCCGGCCGTGCAGGGCGAGGTCGGCGCCGTCGAGGGCGATGTGGGCGTAGACGTACGGCACCTCGATGTCGAGGTTCTTCGCCTTGATGTTGACGATGCAGTACGTGGTCACCGTGCCGCGCGGCCCCACCTCGACCTGTTCGGATGTGGCGACACCACATGTAGGGCACGCACCCCTCGGAGGGACGTACACCTTGGTACAGGACGGGCAGCGTTCGCCGACCATGCGCCGGTCGCCCAGTGCGTGGATGTAGGCGGACTGGGCGCGGCCGGGCGAGTAGGTGTAGTCGAGGCGGGCGGCGGCGACGATGCCGGTGACCGGGTTCTCGAACTCGCCGCTGTGACCGGCGGGTTCGTGCTGCTCGGTGCCGTCGTACGGCTCGAAGCAGGCGATGTCCGTGATGGCGCCGGAGCGTTCGTCGGCCCAGCGGACCCGGACCCGCATGCCGGTGTGCACGGCGTCCGGGCCGGGGGCGTCGAGGGCGTGCAGGAGGGCGGTGTCGGCGCCGTCGAGGCGGACCAGGGCCCAGGCGAACGGGGTGGTCAGGGGCTGGCCACGGCGCGGGGCGTGGTTCCAGGCCCAGGTGGTGACCGTGCCGGTGGGGGCCACCTCGACCAGGTCGCCGATCTCCTCGGCGGTGACGGGGTCGTACTCGACGGGCGGGACGAGGACGCGGCCGTCGCCGGTGCGTACGCCCAGGACGACGCGCTCACGCAGGCCGGTCAGGAAGGCGCTCTGGACGGGTCCGAGGGAGCGGGTGAAGGGGAACTCGACGACGAGCGGGGCTTGGAGGACTTCGGGCATCCCGGATGTCTCCTTTCGAGGGAGGGTCGGGTGCGGTCCGGGCAGGAGGTCAGGCGCGCTTGTACTCGGGCGGTCGTTTCTCCGCGAAAGCGCGGGCGCCTTCCTTGGCGTCGGCGGTGTCGAAGACGGGCCAGCCGCGCTCGAGTTCGGCGGCGAGGCCGTCGGTCTCGGTCAGTTCCGCGGTCTCGTACACCGAGGCTTTGACGGCCTCGACGGCGAGCGGGCCGCAGGCGTTGATCTGTTCGGCGATCTCCAGCGCCTTGGCGAGCGCGTCGCCGTCGGGGACGACATGACCGATCAGGCCGATGCCGGCGGCCTCGCGGGCGCTGTAGGGGCGGCCGGTGAGCAGCATCTCCAGCGCGTGGGTGCGGGGGATCTGGCGTTGCAGCCGGACCGTGGAACCGCCGATCGGGAAGAGGCCGCGTCTGACCTCGAACAGGCCGAAGGTCGCGGACTCGCCCGCGACGCGGACGTCGGTGCCCTGGAGGATCTCGGTACCGCCGGCGACGCAGTACCCCTCGACGGCGGCGATCACCGGCTTGCACGGGCGGTGGTGGCGCAGCATCGCCTTCCAGTGCAGGTCCGGGTCGGCCTTCAGTCGGTCCCGGAGGTGCTCGCCCTCCATCCCCTTGCCGGCGAGGGCTTTGAGGTCCATGCCCGCGCAGAACGCGCCGCCTGCGCCGGTGAGCACGATCGAGCGGATCTCGTCGTCGGCGTCGGCCTCGATCCAGCCGTCGTACAGACCGACCAGCATCGACAGTGAGAGCGCGTTCTTGGCGTCGGGCCTGTTGAGCGTGAGTACCAGTGTGGCGCCTTCGCGTCGCACCGTGAGGTGTTCCGTCCCAGCCATGGGCCATCTCCCCTCTGACAGAACGAGAACAGGTTGCAGGAGTGGCCGGGGCACTTCAAGGGTTTTCTGACACACAGTCAGATTTCTTCGGTGCGGGCCCTTCACAGTTGCGGCGCCCTTTGCTCTGATGACGGCGAACCGACCGATGCCAGGCACCCGGGGTCAGGAGGAGCGGTGGAGTACAACCTTGCCGACCTGTTCGAGTCCGTCGTCGACGTGGTCCCGGACCGCGAGGCACTCGTGTACGTCGACCACCCCGGCACCGGCGCGGAGCGCCGTCTGACGTACGCGGAGCTGGACGCGGCCGCCAATCGCGTCGGCCACCATCTCCTCGACAGCGGAGTGCGTCCCGGCGAGCACGTCGGGCTGCACCTGTACAACGGCGTCGAGTACCTGCAGACCGTGCTCGGCTGCCTGAAGGCGCGGATCGTGCCGGTCAACGTCAACTACCGGTACGTGGAAGACGAGTTGGTCTATCTCTACCGGGACGCCGACCTGGTGGGCCTGGTCTTCGACGCGGAGTTCACGGACCTGGTGGCGGCGGCACTGCCGCACACGGACGCGCTGCGGCACCTGGTGCGGGTCGGAACGCCGGCACCGGGGGCGGCCGAGGTCGCGGCGGTCGCCTTCACGGACGCCGAGGCGGCGGCGTCCGCCGAACGCGGCTTCGCGTCCCGCTCGGGAGACGACCAGTTCATCATCTACACCGGCGGCACGACCGGGATGCCCAAGGGCGTGATGTGGCGCCAGGAGGACCTGTTCTTCTCCGGGCTCGGCGGCGGCGCGCCGACCGGTGACCCGGTGAAGCGACCCGAGGAACTGGCCGAGCGGGTCGCGGCCGGCGGGGCGGGGCTCACCTTCCTGCCCGCTCCCCCGCTGATGCACGGCACCTCCACGCTGACGGCCCTCATCGGCTTCAACTTCGGCCAACGGGTGGTGCTGCACCGCAAGTTCGTGCCGGAGGAGGTGCTGCGGACGATCGAGAAGGAGAAGGTCACCAGCATGTCGCTGGTCGGCGACGCGATGCTGCGTCCGCTGATCGACGCGCTCGAAGGTCCGTTGAAGGGCGTCGACATGTCCTCGATGTTCAACGTGTCGTCCTCCGGGGCGATCATGTCGGACACGGTCCGCCGGCAGTTCCAGGCGCTCGTCCCGAACGTGATGCTGCTCAACAACTTCGGCTCCTCGGAGTCGGGCTTCAACGGCACGGCCACGGCGGACTCCGGCCCCGAGCGGGGCTTCCGCGTCCGCGTCAACTCCCGTACGCAGGTGGTGGATCAGGCGACCCGCGAGCCGGTCGCCGTGGGCGAGATCGGGCGGGTCGCCCAGTGCGGTCATGTGCCGCTCGGCTACTACAACGACGCGCGCAAGACCGCCGAGACCTTCTTCGAGAAGGACGGCGAGCGGTGGGTGCTGCTCGGCGACATGGCCACCGTCGACGAGGAGGGTGTGGTCACCGTTCTCGGGCGGGGCTCGCAGTGCATCAACACGGGCGGGGAGAAGGTGTATCCGGAGGAGGTCGAGCAGGCGCTCAAGTCCCATCCGGACGTGTACGACGCGCTGGTGGCCGGGGTGCCGGACGCGAAGTGGGGACACCAGGTGGCGGCCGTGGTGCAGTTGCGCGGTGGTGCCCCGCGGCTGTCCCTGGAGGAGATCCAGACGCACTGCCGTGCCCGGCTGGCCGGTTACAAGATCCCGCGTCGGCTGGTGATCACCCAGACGCTCCGGCGCTCGCCCAGCGGCAAGGCGGACTACCGGTGGGCCCGGGAGGTGGCCGCGGCGGCGGAAGAATGAATTCCGGGTCCCTCGGTTGAACCGATGACGACGTGTGGACGTACTGGTGGTGGCAGGTTCGGCCCTCGGGCCTTGTTTGCCATGCCATTGCACGACTGCACGGAAGGACCGCCGGGTGTCGCTCTTCACTCGCCATCGTCAACTGCCCGACACCGAGGGTGAGGCGGTCCCGGACGGCGGCGATTCCGCTGTGGCTGACGGGCCGAGAGAGGACGAGGCGGGCGGAGGTGTCGGTACGGCGGAGGGGACGGCCGTAGAGCCGGAAGAAGCCGCACCGGAAGAGGACACGCGGACGGGAGCAACGACCGACGGCGAGCAGGCAGGAGCACCGGACGAGGACGGACGGGACGGAGAACCGGCCGGCGAGGAGAAGGCGGGAGCACCGGACGAGGACGGACGGGCAGGAGCACCAGCCGACGAGGAGAAGGCAGCCGCGCCGGAGGCGTCGGACGGCACCGCCGCCGATCCGGCGCAAGCGGCGGCCGAGGACCAGCCCGACCTCGGCGAGGCCGTTGGCTCGCCGAAACCCGGTTGGTTCGGTTGGCGCCGCCGCTATCCCAGCGCCGCACGCGGTGTGGCCGTAGGAACGAGCGTGCTGGCCGGAGCGTTTGTGCTCGCCGCGCTGCTCATGCCCAACCGGCTCGACAAGCTCACGCTGTTCTCCTTCCTCCGCCTGCCGGTCGAGGGGATCGTCCTGGCGTGTCTGCTGCTCACGCTTCCCGAAAAGCCGCGGCGGATCACGGCCGTGGTCTCAGGGTCCTTCCTCGGCCTGTTCACCGTCCTGAAGTTCATGGACATGGGCTTCAACCAGTTCCTGGCCCGCCCCTTCGACCTCGTCTTCGACTGGATCCTGCTGGACGACGCCGCCGACTTCGTCAGGGAGTCGTTCGGCCGCGCGGGCGAGGTGCTCGCGGTGGTCGGGGTGATCGTCCTGCTGATCGCCGTCCTCACGCTGAGCACGCTCGCGGTGGTGCGGCTGACGAACGTCATGGCCCGGCACCGTCCGGCGGCCGTCCCCACCACCCTCGTTCTCGGCACCGCGTGGATCACCTGCTTCACGCTGGGCGTGCAGGTCGGCGGAGTCACGATAGCGACCAAGGGCAACACCGAGTTCCTCGCCAACCGGGTGGAGAGCGTGCGCAACGGCCTGGGCGACGCCAAGGTCTTCGAGAAGCAGGCCGCCGTCGACGCCTTCGCCGCCACCCCGCCGGACCAGCTGCTGACCGGACTGCGCGGCAAGGACGTCATGTTCACGTTCATCGAGAGCTACGGCCGTGTCGCCCTCGACGACCCGGCGATGGCACCGGAGTTGGACGCGACCCTGAAGGAGGGCACGGGTCGGCTCAAGGCGGCCGGTTTCGAGTCGCGCAGCGCCTGGCTCAGGTCGCCGGTGGCGGGCGCCGGCAGCTGGCTCGCCCACTCGACGTTCCTGTCCGGCCTGTGGGTCAAGAACCAGCAGCGGTACCGGGCCCTGACCACGGGCGACCGCGCGACCCTCACCAGCTACTTCCAGAAGACCGGTGCCTGGCGCACGGTCGGCGTCGTCCCCGGTGTGCGCAAGGCCTGGCCGGAGGGCAAGTACTTCGGCCTCGACCACATCTACGACTCCACACATCTCGGCTACAACGGCCCGTACTTCAGCTGGACGCCCGTGCCGGACCAGTTCAGCCTAGAGGCCTTCGAACGCCTGGAGCACGGCAAGAAGAACCGCGATCCGATCATGGCGGAGATCATCCTGGCCTCCAGCCACAACCCCTGGTCCCCCATCGCGCGCATGACCGACTGGGACAAGCTCGGCGACGGATCCGTCTTCGAGCAGATCAAGAAGGAGGGCACCGACCCCACGGAGGTCTGGCAGAAGCCGGAACGTGTGCGCACCGAGTACCGGAAGGCCGTCCAGTACTCGCTGCAGAGTCTGACCGAGTGGGTCGAGCGCTACGGCGACGAGAACACGGTCCTGGTCTTCCTCGGCGACCACCAGCCGGTCCCCACGGTCACGGCCGGCGACAACCGCAAGGACGTGCCGATCACGATCGTCGCCCACGACAAGAAGGTGCTGGACCGGATATCCGACTGGGGCTGGAGCGACGGGCTCAAGCCTGCCGAGAACGCACCGGCCTGGGGCATGGACAAGTTCCGCGACCGCTTCATGACCGCGTACGGGAAGTGATGCCTCAGGCCGTCAGGAAGTCCTCCAGCGCGGCCAGGAACTCCTCCGGTCGCGTCTCGTGCACCAGATGTCCGGCGTCGATGGTCACCAGCCGGGAGTCCGGGATCAGTTCGGCGAGGACGGCGATCTGATCCTGCGGGATGAGGCTGGTGGCCCCGCCCCCGATCAGCAGTGTGGGCATGGTGATCCGATCCATGTGGTCCCACCACACGGGATCGGGGGCGTTGCGCTGTCCGTCGGTGGCCCGCACCATGGCCCAGTCGAACGGCAGGTCGCCGTCGGGTCGGGCGGCGGGCGGGCGGGGCGGGTCGAGCGGTATCGGCGCGGGCACGTCCTCCAGGACGAGACGTCGTACGACCTCGGGTGCGCGCTGTGCGAGCAGGTAGCCGACGGCGCCTCCCAGCGAGTGCCCCACCACGTCGGCGCGCTCGATACCGAGGGCGGCGAGGAAGTCCAGGACGTCGGCGCACATCGCCTCGTACGCGTACACCTCGGGGCCCGCGCCCGGTTCGGTGCCGGGCCAGTCGCTGCGGCCGTGACCGCGCAGGTCGGGGGCGTACACACGGCGGGCCGGGACACCCACGGCCAGCCGCGCGGCGATCGGCGCCCAGTCCGCGCCGTCAGCGCCCCTGCAGTGCAGCAGGAGCAGCGGCGGCGCGCCCTCAGGACCCCAGGCACGGTACGCGAGGGTGATGCCGTTCGCCTTGACGGTGCGCGGTGCGATGTCCATGCCGATGACCGTATCCGCGGGACCGACGGACCACGGCCCGCTTCTGCCGACAGCAGAGGCGGGGCACCGGCCCTGAAGGGGTGACAGTTCGGCGTGTCGGCGATCCGGGTGACCGGGCGGGAGGGCCGCGACGGGGTTGCCTGGCAGAAAGTGCGGGCCCTCCCCTTGCCCCGCCGGGGGCCGCCTGGATTACTGATCCCGAACACGTCGACCGAATGATCGGTCGCCTGGACGGTGCGGAGGGAGAGGTCGGCATGACGGACGCGACGGACCTGCTGGACCCGGGGGAACGGCTCGACGCGCAGGCGCTGCGGACGGTGCAGCTGGAGCGGTTGCGCGCCTCGCTGCGGCATGCCTACGACCATGTGCCCTTCTACCGGGAGTCCTTCGACAAGGCCGGGATCCGCCCGGACGACTGCCGCTCGCTGGCCGACCTGGCCCGATTTCCCTTCACCACCAAGGCGGACCTGCGGGAGAACTATCCGTACGGGATGTTCGCCGTGCCCCGGGACCGCATCCGGCGCCTGCACGCGTCGAGCGGCACCACCGGGCGCCCCACGGTCGTCGGCTACACCGACGGCGACCTCTCCCTGTGGTCCGACATGGTGGCGCGCTCCATCCGCGCGGCGGGCGGGCGGCCCGGTGACACGGTGCATGTGGCGTACGGCTACGGGCTGTTCACCGGCGGGCTCGGAGCGCACTACGGCGCCGAACGTCTCGGCTGTACGGTCATTCCCGCGTCCGGCGGCATGACGGCCCGCCAGGTCCAGCTGATCCAGGACCTCCGGCCCGAGATCATCATGGTGACGCCGTCGTACATGCTGACGATCCTCGACGAGTTCGAGCGGCAGGGCGTCGATCCGCGCTCCACCTCGCTGCGGGTCGGGGTCTTCGGCGCCGAACCGTGGACCGAGCAGATGCGGCAGGAGATCGAGGAGCGGTTCGCGATCGACGCCGTGGACATATACGGGCTGTCCGAGGTGATCGGCCCCGGGGTCGCGCAGGAGTGCGTGGAGACCAAGGACGGGCTGCACATCTGGGAGGACCACTTCTTCCCCGAGGTCGTCGACCCGATCACCGGCGAGGTGCTGCCCGACGGCGAGCGGGGCGAGCTGGTCTTCACCTCGCTCACCAAGGAGGCCATGCCGGTGGTCCGCTACCGGACGCGGGACCTGACCCGCCTGCTGCCGGGCACGGCCCGCGCCTTCCGGCGGATGGAGAAGGTGACCGGCCGCAGCGACGACATGGTGATCCTGCGCGGGGTGAACCTCTTCCCCACCCAGATCGAGGAGATCGTGCTGCGCACGCCGGGTGTCGCACCCCACTTCCAGCTCCGGCTCACCCGCGAGGGCCGCCTGGACTCCCTCACGGTCAGGGCGGAGGCCCGCCCCGGTGCCACGCCCGAGGACCGTGAAACGGCAGCGCGGGCCATCACGGCGGCCGTGAAGGACGGTATCGGCGTGTCGGCCCTGGTCGAGATCGTCGATCCGGAGTCGCTGGAGCGGTCGGTGGGCAAGATCCGCCGGATCGAGGACCTGCGTCCACGCCAGTGAGGTAGGTGTCTAACTGTGGGAGAACCTGTCCCTGAGCTCCCGCTTGAGGATCTTCCCGCTGGCGTTGCGAGGGAGTTCGTCCACGAACACCACCCGCTTCGGCGCCTTGAAGTGGGCGAGCTTCTCGCGGGCGTGGGCGAGGAGGTCCTCCTCGGTGACCTCGCCGCGCGGGACGACGACCGCGGTGACGGCCTCGATCCACCGGTCGTCGGGCAGGCCGATCACCGCGACCTCCGCGACGGCGTCGTGGGTGTAGAGCGCGTCCTCGACCTGGCGTGAAGCGACCAGGACACCACCGGAGTTGATGACGTCCTTCACCCGGTCGACGATGGTGAAGTAGCCGTGCGCGTCCCGCACCGCGAGGTCGCCGGAGTGGAACCAGCCGTCACGGAAGGCGTCGGCGGTCTCCTCGGGCTTGTCCCAGTAGCCCTCGCACAACTGCGGGGAACGGTAGACGACTTCGCCGGGGGTGCCGTCGGGCACCTCCTTGCCGTCCTCGTCGACCACCCGGGCGTCCACGAACAGGACGGGCCGGCCGCAGGAGTCCATCCGGCCCTTGTGCTCGTCGGGGGCGAGGACGGTCGCCAGGGGGCCGATCTCGCTCTGGCCGAAGCAGTTGTAGAAGGCCAGCTTCGGGAGCCGCTCCCGCAGCCGTTCCAGGACGGGCACCGGCATGATCGACGCGCCGTAGTACGCCTTGCGCAGTCCGCCGAGGTCACGGGTGGCGAAGTCGGGGCGGCCGGACAGAGCGATCCAGACCGTGGGCGGGGCGAAGAGGCTGTCCACACGGCCGGACTCGATCAGGTCGAACAGGCGGTCGCCGTCCGGGGCGTCGAGGATGGTGTTGGTGGCGCCGACCGCAAGGTACGGCAGCAGGAACACATGCATCTGGGCCGAGTGGTACAGCGGCAGCGAGTGCACCGGGCGGTCGCCCGCGCTGAGGTCGAGAGCGGTGATCGCGCTCAGGTACTCGTGCACCAGGGCACGGTGGGTCATCATCGCGCCTTTGGGCAGGGCCGTGGTGCCGGAGGTGTAGAGCAACTGCACCAGGTCCTCACCGCGCGGCTCCGGGCCGTCGTACGCGGGTGTCGAGGCCAGCCGCGCCAGCAGCGAGTCCTCGGTGTCACGCAGCGGCAACGTCCGTACGCCGTCCGGGAGTTGACCGGCGAGGTCCGGGTCGGCCAGCACCAGCGAGGTGCCCGACTGGTTCACGATGTACGCGAGGTCGTCGCCGGTCAGGTTCTGGTTGACCGGCACGTGCACCAGGCCGGCGCGGGCACAGCCGAGGAAACCGATCAGGTAGGCGTCGGAGTTGTGGCCGTAGGCGCCGACCCGGTCGCCGGGGACGAGTCCCTCACCGAGAAGCAGCCCGGCCGCCCGGGAGACGGCCTGGTCCAGTTCGTCGTACGTCCAGGCGCGGTCGGCGTACTCCACCGCCACGCGCGCCGGGGTGCGTCGGGCGCTGCGGCGCAGCACCCCGTCAACCGTACTGCCGTGTCCAGGCGTCATGACACATGATCCTCGGTCCGTCGCGGAGGGAGGTCAAGCACCGTCGAGAACCCCGCCTCGGGACGCCCGTTCGTCGGTGCGCTCTACCGCTCGTTCCCGACGGCGTCGGCAGGCCCGAGCCGGGCCCGCACATGGCCGAGCTTGTCGGGGTTCAGTACCGCGTAGGTGCCGTCGATCAGGCCGTCGCGCACGTCGATCGTGACGAGCTGGTCGATGCCGTCGACCGTGAGCGCCATCGCGGGGCGGCCGTTGACGTCCACCCGGCGGGGCGTCCCGAACGGTCGTCGGACGGCCAGGCCGGAGAGGAACAGGACGACCTGGTCCCGGCCCTCGATGGGCCGCAGAGCCGCCCTGACCTTGCCGCCGCCGTCGTTCCAAGCGGTCACGTCATCGGTCAGGAGGTCGGTGAGGGCGGCCAGGTCACCGCTCTGCACGGCCTCCAGGAACCGTGTGAGCAGCTTGGCGTGCTCGTCCTCGGCGAGAGCGAACCGGTCGCGTCCGGCGGCGAGTCGACGGGCGCCCCGCAGGTGCATCTGGCGGCAGCTGGTCTCGGTGGTGTCGATGACGCGCGCGATCTCGCCGTAGGACAGTTCGAAAACCGCACGCAGGACGAACACCGCCCGCTCGGGGGGTGACAGACGTTCCATCAGGTGGACGGTGGCATAGGCGACGGTGTTCCGCCGCTCCGCGGTGTCCAGCGGACCGAGCGCTTCGGTGGCCACGGGTTCGGGCAGCCAGGGCCCGGGGTACGCCTCGCGGGCCGCCCGTGCCGACCGGAGCCGTTCGAGGGCGAGTCGCGAGACGACGGTGACGAGGAAGGCCCCGGTTACGCGGGTCCCGGTGCGATCGGTGCCGGTCCACCGCAGGTGGGCGTCCTGGACGATGTCCTCGGCGTCCCCCATGCTGCCGAGCAGCCGGTAGGCGAGCCCGAGCAGCAGCGGACGGTATGTCTCGAACTGCTCGGCCGCCGGTTCCGGGGTTTCCAATGCCCGTGTCCTTCCCAGTCGTTCGATGCGCGGCGCGGGCGTGTGCGGTGGCCGCGTTCGTCGCGCCGTGGCCGTACCAGTCAACTCCGCCACGAACCCCTCGCGCCAATCTGCTCGGCGGCGGCGCCGGTTCGGGGTGGAGCCGCGCACACGTCGGTCCGGTTTCGTTCGAGAAGGCGCCGTCCCGGTCGCCGACCGTCCCCGGGGGAAGGTTCCGGGGTGACGGCGGCGTCACCCCGTAGGTGACAACTCGCCGGGACGGCCGCTGGTCACACCGGTCGCGTACGGCCCTCCCAGTAGGGGTCCCGCAGCCGCCGCTTGTACAGCTTGCCGTTGGGGTCGCGGGGCATCTCGGCGATGAAGTCGACGCTCTTGGGCCGCTTGTACCCGGCGAGTTGACCGGCGCAGTGGTCGAGGAGCTCGGCGGCGAGGGCGGGCCCGGGCTCGTGGCCGGGTGCCGCCTCGACGACCGCCTTGACCTCCTCGCCCCAGTCGTCGTGCGGGATGCCGAAGGCGGCGGCATCGGCGACCGCGGGGTGGGCCAGCAGGGCCGACTCGATCTCGGCCGGGTAGATGTTCACGCCACCCGAGATGATCATGTCGATCTTGCGGTCGCGGAGGAAGAGGTAGCCGTCCTCGTCGAGGCAGCCGAGGTCGCCCACGGTGAAGAAGTCACCGATGCGGTTCTTCCGCGTCTTGGCGTCGTCCTTGTGGTACGAGAAGCCGCCGGTGTTCATCTTCAGGTAGACGGTGCCGAGCTCGCCGGGGGGCAGCCGGTTGCCGTCGTCGTCGAAGATCGCGAGCTCGCTGATGGGCCAGGCCTTGCCGACCGTGCCGGGCTTCTTCAGCCAGTCCTCGGCGGTCGCGAAGGCACCGCCGCCCTCGCTGGCCGCGTAGTACTCCTCCACACAGTGGCCCCACCAGTCGATCATTGCCCGTTTGACGTGGTCGGGGCAGGGCGCGGCGCCGTGGATGGCGTGCCGCATGGACGACACGTCGTAGCGCGCCCGTATGTCCGCCGGCAGGGCCAGGAGGCGGTGGAACTGGGTGGGGACCATGTGGGTGTGCGTGCACCGGTGGGTGTCGATCAGGCGGAGCATCTCCTCGGGCGTCCACTTGTCCATCAGGACCAGGCGGTGGCCGATGTGCAGGGACGCGCCCGCGAACTGGAGGACGGCGGTGTGGTAGAGCGGTGAGCAGACGAGGTGCACGTTGTCGTCGAACGGGCGGATGCCGAAGATGCCGAGGAAGCCGCCGAGGTACGCCTCCTCGGGTGGCTTGCCGGGCAGCGGGCGCCGGATGCCGCGCGGGCGGCCGGTGGTGCCCGAGGTGTAGTTCATGACCCAGCCGAGGGTGCGGTCGGTGGGCGCCGACTCCGGTTGTCCGTCGAGGAGTTCGGCGTACGGCCGGAAACCTTCGACCGTGCCGACCGCGTACCGGTGGGTGGCGGGAAGGCCGGCCTCGTCGGCGGCGTGGCGGGCGGGCCCGGCGAAGCGTTCGTGGGCGAGGAGGACCTTGGCGCCGGAGTCGGCGACGATCCAGGCGATCTCGGGGCCGACGAGATGGTGGTTGACGGGGACGAGGTAGAAGCCGGCCTGGGTGGCGGCCAGGTACGCGGTGAAGAACTCCGGCCCGTTGGGCAGGACCACCGCGAAGGCGTCGCCGCGTTCCAGTCCGGCCGCGCGCAGCCCGTGGACGAGGCGGTTGGTGGCGGCGTGCAGGCGCCCGGCGGTCCAGGGTTCACCGTCGGGTGCGATGAGGACCGTGCGGTTCGGGTCCGCGGTGGCCTGGGCCCAGAAGCCGGTGGGGGGTGTGCTGGGGGTGGCAGCGGGAGAGGTGCTCACGACTGGCCGCTCCTTCCGGCGATGCGGTTGACACGGTCGACGGCCCGTTCGAAGCCCCGGGTGAGGTCGTCGAAGACGGCCTGAACGCTGCGTTCGCTGGTCATCCGGCCGACGATCTGACCGACCGGCGTACCCAGCAGCGGTTCGACCTCGTACGTCTGGATGCGTGAGACGGCCTCGGCGACGAGGAGTCCCTGCAGGGGCATGGGGAGGGTGCCGGGCCCGTCCGGGTCGTCCCAGGCGTCGGTCCACTCGGTGCGCAGTTGGCGGGCCGGCTTGCCGGTGAGGGCGCGGGAACGGACGGTGTCGCCGGAACCGGCGGCGAGCAGCTTCCGGGTCAGCGCGGGCGAATGCATGTCCGCCTCCGTGGTGGTCAGCCACAGGGAACCCAGCCACACCCCCTGGGCGCCGAGCGCCAGCGCTGCCGCCACCTGCTGCCCGCTGCCGATTCCCCCGGCGGCCAGCACCGGCAGTGGGTCGACGGCCTCGACCACCTCGGGTGTGAGCACCATGGAGGCGATCTCGCCGGTGTGACCGCCGGCCTCGTACCCCTGGGCGACCACGATGTCGATGCCCGCTTCCTGGTGCTTGCGGGCGTGCCGGGCGCTGCCCGCGAGCGCGGCGACGAGCACGCCCTGGTCGTGGGCGCGGTCCACCACGTCGGCGGGCGGTGAGCCGAGGGCGTTCGCCAGCAGCCGTATCGGATAGTCGAAGGCGACGTCGAGTTGGGTGCGGGCGACGTGTTCCATCCAGCCGGTGATGCGCCAGCCGGAGGCCTCGCCCTCGGCGAGTTCGGGTACGCCGTGCTTGGCGAGGGTGTCCCGGACGAACTGCCGGTGCCCCTCGGGGATCATCGCCTCGACGTCGGCCTCGGTCAGTGTCCGGTTCCCCGAGGCCTCGACCTTCTTGGCGGGCATGACGACGTCGAGACCGTACGGCTTGCCGCCGATGTGCGCCTCGATCCAGTCGAGGTCGCGTTTGAGGTCGTCGGGGGCGGTGTAGCGGACCGCGCCGAGCACCCCGAATCCGCCGGCCCGGCTGATGGCCGCGGCGACGGCGGGGAACGGCGTGAAGCCGAAGACGGCGTGCTCGACTCCGAGTGTCTTGCTCAGCTCCGTCTGCATGGGCGCAGGATGCCGCAGTCCTCCGGACGACGGAAGAGGTTTTCTGATGCTCCGTCAGTTTTCTTGGGTGGCCGCACGTCCCGTTGACACAGCGCCCACCTGACACGAAAGTTTCACCGCGCAAGGTGATCCCGGAAAGATACTTTCAGTCAGCGGGAGGTTCACCCATGAAGGACGACACGGCGGACAGAGGGACGAAGGGCAGCGGACCGACTCGCCGTCAACTCGGGCGCGTGGCAGTGAGCTTGGGCGGCGCCCTCACTCTCGCCCCGTTCCCGGCGGGACCCACCGACGCGGCCGGGGCGACCCGGCCGACCGGACGTCCCACCCTGCGATACGGCTCCCCCCAGCGCGCCGGGCTGCTTCCCGCACACCTGCGTCAACTCGTCGCCGACGCCGAGGCCTTCCTCGGCCCCTCCCCCAGCCATCCCTGGTACGCGGGCGCCGTGCTGCTCGCCGGGCGGGGCGGCACAGTGGCCCTGCACCAGCCCATCGGCATGGCGGTGCGCTACCGGTCGTACGACGAGACGACCGACACGGGCGTCGAGTTCCCGGCCGCCCAGCAGATCCCCATGACCGAGGACACCGTCTTCGATCTCGCCTCCGTCTCAAAACTGTTCACCTCGATCCTCGCGGTGCAGCAGATCGAGCGGGGCGCGCTGGAGCTGGAGGGCAGGGTCGCCCGATACCTTCCGGAGTTCGGCGGGGTCGGCAAGCAGGACATCACGATCCGTCAACTCCTCACCCACACCTCGGGGTTCCGCGCCTGGATACCCCTCTACAAGGCCCCGTCGTACGAGGAGAAACTCCGGCTCATCTGGGACGAGGCGCCGCTCAACCCGCCGGGATCCGCCTACCTCTACTCGGACCTCAACCTGATCTCACTGCAACTTGTGCTGGAGAAGATCACCGGCCGCTCACTCGACGCCCTCCTCCACGACGGGATCACCGCGCCGCTCGGCCTCCGCCACACCCGCTACAACCCGCCCGCGTCCTGGAGACCCAGGATCGCCGCGACGGAGGACGCCCGCGCCCCCTGGTCGGGGCTCGACCGAGGCCTCGTGTGGGGTGAGGTGCACGACGAGAACGCGTTCAGCCTCGGTGGCGTGGCCGGTCACGCCGGGGTGTTCTCGAACGCCTGGGACCTGGCCGTCCTCGGCCGGACGCTGCTCAACGGCGGCACCTACGGCCGTGCCCGCATCCTGCGGCCGGAGTCGGTGGAGCTGCTGTTCACCGACTTCAACACCGCCTTCCCCGGCGACGAGCACGGCCTCGGCTTCGAGCTCTACCAGCACTGGTACATGGGCGCGATGGCCACCCCGCGCACCGCAGGCCACACCGGGTTCACCGGGACCTCGCTGGTCCTCGACCCGACGACCGACTCCTTCCTGATCGTGCTCGGCAACTCGGTGCACCCGGTGCGTGGTTGGCGGTCGGGGTCCGCTCCCCGGGTGGCGGCCGGCAACGACATGGCACGGGCCGTCGCGGTCCGGCCCGCGCACGGACGCGGCGCCTGGTTCTCGGGCATGGCGAGCTCCACGACCGCCACGCTCGGCCTTCCCGGCCTCGACACGTCCTCGGACGCCGCGCGACTGCGCTGCGCACTGTGGTGGGACACCGAGCCACGGACGGATGTGCTCGTCCTGGAGGCCTCGACGGACGGCGGCGCGAGCTGGCTGCCGGTCCCGTTCACGACGAAACGACCCGGCGGCCGGCCGCTGCACCACCCGGACGGCACGGCCACCGGCTGGTCGGGCCGCGTCTGGCACCACCTCACGGCCGACCTGCCGACCGCCCGCCACCTGGTCCTGCGCTGGCGGTACACGACCGACGGACGGTACGTCGGCCGCGGCGCCTACGTCGACGGGGTGCGGGTCGAGGCGGCGGCCGGTGTCCTGTTCGACGAGGCGCGTCCGGCGGACGCGGCGCGCGTCGAGGCGGCCGGGTGGGTGCCGTCGGCGGACTAGGGTCCCGGGGGCGTCGGCCGCAAGCCCGTCAGGGACGTCCCGCAGCGACTGCTTGCGAAACTCGGCCCTCAGTCGTCGCCACCGTCCCGCTCCAGCACCGCCATCGCCGCGTTGTGTCCCGGCACCCCGCTCACTCCGCCCCCGCGCACCGCGCCCGCCCCGCACAGCAGCACGTTGGGGTGCCCGGTCTCCACGCCCCAGCGGCCGGTGTCCTCCTGGGCGTACGGCCAGGCGAGGTCCCGGTGGAAGATGTTGCCGCCGGGAAGGCGCAGGTCCCGCTCCAGGTCGAGCGGGGTCTTCGCCTCGATGCAGGGCCGTCCGTCGGCGTCGGTGGCCAGACAGTCGGCGAGCGGCTCGGCGAGGTGGGCGTCCAGTTGGGCGAGGGTGGACTTCAGGAGTTCGTCGCGGACGGCGTCGTTGTCCCGCTCGAAGAGCCGGGCCGGCGTGTGCAGCCCGAACAGGGTCAGGGTCTGGTAGCCCTGTTCGGCGAGGTCCGGGCCGAGGATCGTCGGGTCGGTGAGCGAGTGGCAGTAGATCTCCGAGGGCGGGGCGGCGGGCAGTTCACCGGACGCGGCCTGGGTGTGGGCGGAGGCCAGTTGCTCGTAGCCCTCGGCGATGTGGAAGGTGCCGGAGAACGCCTCTCGGGGATCGACGGTTTCGTCGCGGAGCCTCGGCAGTCGTTCGAGGAGCATGTTCACCTTGAGCTGGGCGCCCTCGGCGGGCGCGGGGGCCCGGTCGCCGGTGAGGGCGGCCAGTTCCCGCGGGGAGGCGTTGACCAGGACGTGCCCGGCGGCGACCGTGCTCTCCCCGTCGGCGGTCCGGTAGGTGACCTCCGCGGTGCGCCCGTCCGTGTCGATACGGACGGCCTCGTGTCCGGTGGCCAGGACGGCGCCGGCCGCTCGTGCCGCCTCGGCCAGCGCGTCGGTGAGGGCTCCCATGCCGCCGACGGGTACGTCCCAGGCTCCGGTGCCGCCGCCGATGACGTGGTAGAGGAAGCAGCGGTTCTGCCGTAGGGAGGGGTCGTGGGCGTCGGCGAAGGTGCCGATGAGGGCGTCCGTGAGGACGACGCCCCGCACCAGGTCGTCGGCGAAACGGTCCTCGATCGCCGCGCCGATCGGTTCCTCGAACAGGACGCGCCAGGCGTCCTCGTCGTCGATGCGGCGGCGCAACTCGTCACGGGTGGGCAGCGGCTCGGTGAGCGTCGGGAAGACCCGCTCGGCGACGCGGCCGGTCATGGCGTAGAACCGCTGCCAGGCCTGGTACTCGCCCTCCCCGCCGGTGAGCCGGGCGAACGCCTCCCGGGTGCGTCGTTCGCTGCCGCCGACCAGCAGTCCGGTCGGCCGGCCGTCCCGCTCGACGGGGGTGTACGACGACACGGTGCGGGTGCGGACGCGGAAGTCGAGCCCGAGGTCCCGCACGATCTTCTTCGGCAGCAGGCTGACCAGGTACGAGTAGCGTGACAGTCGCGCGTCCACGCCGGTGAACGGGCGGGTGGAGACGGCGGCGCCGCCGGTGCGCTCCAGTCGCTCCAGGACCAGCACCGAGCGTCCCGCCCGGGCCAGGTAGGCGGCGGCGACGAGCCCGTTGTGGCCGCCTCCGATGACGACGGCGTCGTACGTCCGGTGTCCCTCGTGTGCAGGCATGGTTCTTCGTAACACGGGGTGATCCACATCGGCCAGAGATGGGCCGCACCCGGGTCAGTGGCCGCCGGGGGTGCCCTGCTGCCGCGCCTCGGCCACCTGGCGGTACAGCTCCACGGCTTCCGCGCCCCGCCCGAGCTGCTCCAGGCAGTGGGCCTCGTCGTTCCGGCTGGCCAGGGTGTCGGGGTGACCGGCGCCCAGGACACGCTCGCGGGCCGCGGCCACCCGGCGGTACTCGGTCAGCGCGTCCGGCCAGCGGCCCAGCCAGCCGAGACCGACGGCGACCTCACGACGGCTGACCAGGGTGTCCGGGTGGTCGGCGCCCAGGACGCGCTCGCGGATCGCGCACACGTCGCGGGACTCGGCGAGGGCCTCCTCCCAGCGGCCGAGGCGGCCGAGATTGACGCCCAGACCGTGGCGGGCGCGCAGGGTCTCGGGATGGGCGGGGCCCTGGATCCGGGTGCGGTCGTCGATCAGTTCGCGGTAGAGCTCGAGCGCCTCCGTGCTGCGGCCGAGACGGCCGAGGCTGATGCCGACCTCGTAGCGGGCGGCGAGGGTGTCGGCGTGGTCGGGACCCAGGGCCTGGGCACGGGCCTCGGCCACCTCGCGGTAGGTCCCCAGGGCTTCCGGCCAGCGGCCCAACTGGCCGAGCGCGTAGGCGACCTCGTAGCGGGTGACCAGGGTGTCGGGGTGGTGCGGGCCGAGCACGCGGGCGCGCGCGGCGGCCACCTCGCAGGCCATGCGGTACGAGTCCTCCAGACGGCCCAGCCTGCTGAGGTTGAAGGCGAGGTTGTGGCGGCAGCGCAGGGTGTCCGGGTGGTCGGCGCCCATGCTGCTCTCCCGGGCGGCGAGCACCGAGTTGTACACCTGGTGGGCGTCGAAGTGGCGGCCCAACTGGCCCAGGACGTAGGCCATTTCCTGGCGGGCGGCGAGGGTGTCGGGGTGGTCCGGGCCGAGCGCGATGCTGCGGGCGCGGGCGACGTGCTTGTACTCGCGCAGGGCGTCAGCGGCGCGGCCGGTGCGGCTGTAGGTGAACGCGACCTCGTAGTGGCTGGCGAGGGTGTCGGGGTGGTCGGGGCCGAGGAGGTGTTCGCGTTCGGCGGCGACCGCGCGGTGCACCTCACCGGCCTCGGCCCAACGGCCGAGCCGTCCGAGGCTGAGCCCGGCGTTGTGGCGCCCGGCGAGCGCGGTGACCGCCTCCGGGGAGGGGGCGGGCGGTGCGTCGGGCACCGGTTCCTCAGGTCTGCCGCCGGGCGGGCGCGGGATCCATTCGCCGGTGAGGCCGGCGCCCGCGTCGGGGGCCTTGGCGCGCGATGAGGAGCCGGTGGCCTTGTGACCGGTGGTCATGCCCCGGGTCCAGGACGGCAGGCGGGCCGCCGCGCGCGAGGTGGCCGGCTCGGACGGGCGCGGCGTCGGCTGCGGGGTTACGACGGTCGGCACGTACATCGGTGCGACGCGGCCGGTGCTGATCCGGCGGACCAGCTCGCGGGCGTCGTCCGGGCGCTGCTCGGGACGCTTGGCGAGCAGGTCGAGGATGACCTTCTCCAGGTAGGCGGGCAGGTCGGAGCGGTGGCTGCGGGGCGGGCGGGGCGGTGTGTCGCGGTGGCCGATGAGGATCGCCCAGGGGTCGTCGAGGTCGAAGGGCGGGGCGCCGGTGGCGATCTCGTACAGCACGCAGCCCAGCGAGTACAGGTCGCTGCGCTGGTCGACCTCGACGCCCCCGATCTGCTCCGGCGACATGTAGTGCGGGGTGCCCATGGCGATGCCGGTACCGGTGAGCCGGGAGGTGAAGCCGATGTCGTGGCCGAGGCGGGCGATGCCGAAGTCGCAGATCTTCACCGTGCCGTCGGTCAGCCGCATGATGTTCGCCGGCTTCAGGTCGCGGTGCACGATGCCCTGTTGATGGGTGTAGGCGAGGGCGGCGGCGACCTGCTCGGCGATCTCCACGACATCGGGGACCGGCAGCGGGTGCTGCTTGTTGTCCTCCAGGAGCTGGCTGAGGTTGCGTCCCTCCAGGAGCTCCATGACGAGGTAGAGGACGCCGTCCCACTCACCGAAGTCGTGGACGACGGTCACCCCGCGGTGCTGCAGCGCGGCCGCCACCCTCGCCTCGCGCCGGAACCGCTCCCTGAGGACCGCGGTGAAGGCCTGGTCGTGGTGCCCGCCCAGCGGCTTGAGGCACTTCACGGCGACCTGCCGGCCCAGTGACTCGTCGCGGGCCCGCCACACCTCACCCATACCGCCCCGCCCGATCAGGTCGAGCAGCCTGTACCGGCCCTGGATCAGCCTGTCGTCCCCCATCTCCCGCGACCGCCCCCGTCGACTCCACCTCACCCACCCCTGGCGGGTCCAGTATGGCGAGCTATCGTCCGAGTTTGTACGGTGCCGGGCGAGCAGTCGGTCCGAGGCGGGCCATGGCGCGCAGGATGTGTTTGGGCGGGAGTTGCCAGCGCAGACGTGCGGGAACGCAGCGCAGCAGGGTGCCCGTGGCACGCAGCCGCCGGGTGACGGTCGCCGGTTCCGGGGCCGGCCTGCCGTACAACTCGTGGGCGTACGGCGGCAGGGAGGCGTAGGCCAGGTGGGCCACGCGCCGCCACAGCACCTCTCGCGCCGGGACCAGGAGGGGATGCGTGGGAGGGCGGAGCAGGAAGTCGTCCACCGTGCGTGCGTCTTCTCCGGCGGCCAGGTCGGGGCGCACCTTCTCGAAGTAGGCGGTCATCTCGGCCTGGTCCGCCGGTACGTCGTCGGGGTCGAGGCCCACCAGACGGGCACTGACCCGGTGTTCGCAGATGTACCGGTCGGCCTGCGCGTCAGTGAGCGGGAAGCCGGAGCGGCGGACGACGTGCAGGTACGAGTCGATCTCAGCGCAGTGCACCCAGAGCAGCAGTTCGGGCTCGTCGACGGGGTAGCGCTCACCGGTGTCGGGGTCGGTGGCGCCGAGCATCCGGTGGATCTTGCGGACCCGGGCGCCCGCCCTCTCGGCGGCCTCGGTGGTGCCGTAGGTCGTGGTGCCGACAAAGCCGGCGGTACGCATCAGCCGGCCCCACGCGTCGTTGTGGAAGTCGGAGTTCTGCATGACACCGCGAACCGCCCGCGGGTGCAGTGCCTGGAGATAGAGGGCGCGGATCCCGGCGACCCACATCATCGGGTCACCGTGCATCTGCCAGGTCACGGAGGAGGGCCCGAACAGCCCCGGGTCGGCCTCGCTCATGGGCCCACCCTGCCATGGGCCGGGGCTCTGGTCGATACCGCAAGCCCGCCGGCAGGCCCTGTACGGCGGGGTAGGGCGGTGTACCCTGAGGCCGTCTATAACGACTGTCATAGGAGATGCCATGACGATCATCACCGTGAACGCCCCGACGGGGCGCCTGAGCCACGAGCAGCGTCGCACGTTGGCCGAGACCCTGACGGACGCGGTCCTCGTGCCCGAGGTGGGACAGTTCGCTCCGCCCGCACGGGTCGGTTTCCAGGTGCATTTCGTCGAGCGTGAGCCCGACATGATGGCGATCGGCGGACGGCTCCTCGCGGATATCGGCCCGGACGCCGACGTCATGGTGATCGACGTGGCGGTGATGGACGGGGACTGGCGGCAGGAGGTCAGATCCGCGGTCGTCGAGCGGGTCCTGGCCGCGATGGCCGACGCCTGCGGCCTGTCGAAGCCGTCGGCGAGCTGGTGGGTCAATCTCCGCGTCATCGACGAGGGCAGCTGGGGCTCCAGCGGCGGCGTGCTGTCCGTCCTCTCCCTCCTCGACAGCGGCGTGTTCACCGAGGAGAAGGTCAAGGCCGTCCGCGCCGCACTCGGCGCGTGACCCCATCCCGTGCGTCCACTCCTGGATCTCCTCCGGGGAGTCGGTGTGGCCCTCCTGGATGCACGCGGCACCCGGACACGATCTGGCCTGAGGTGCAGAAGCCGCACTGGAAGGCGTCCTGGTCGATGAACGCCTGCTGCAGCGGGTGGAGCCGCTCCCCGTTCTCCAAGCCCTCGATCGTGGTGACTTCGGCGCCTTCGAGACGCACCGCCGGCGTCAGACAGGAATTGTCCCGGCGTTCGTCGACCAGGACGGTACAGGCGCCGCATGGCACCGGCGTTGCAGCCCTTCTTTGAACCGGTCAGGTCCAGGTGCTCGCGCAGCAGGTCCAGCAGCGAGGTGCGGTTGTCTACCGTGACGGTGCGCCGGACGCCGTGGACCGTCAGGGAAACGCGACTGCCCGGCGGCGCCTCGGCGACCGCCGCTTCCTCGGCACCGAACGCGGGCGGCGCCGTGATCAGGCCACCGACCACGGTGGTCGTGTTGTCGTTGGCCGAGGTCTCGGGCACCGTCCGAAAGACGTCCGCGTGCTCGACCTGGGAGAGGCTCGGTTCCTTGCTTCCCGGGCGCCGCCATCAGGCGACTCCCAGTGCGGTCCGCAGTACCGCCTGCTGACCTGTGTCCGGGTGGATGGGCGTCTGGGCGTCGGTGAGGGGGACGCCGGTGCCGCCGTGACGGGTGGCGACGATCTCCGCCGCGATGGACAGGGCGGTCTCCTCGCGCGTACGGGCGCCGAGGTCGAGGCAGACCGGTGACCTGAGCCTGGTCAACTCCCGTTCGCTCAGGTCGGCTTCGCGCAAGCTGCGCTCACGATCGGCGTGGGTGCGACGCGATCCCATGGCACCGACGCAGGCGACCGGCATCCGCAGGGCCTCCCTGTCCCAGCTACGCCGGAGAAGGGCTGATGCCGGGGAGTGACGTGGCGCCCGACAGCGTCCGGTCCGACAGGTGGACGCCGTCAGCGTCGTGTGCCGCTCCCCGCCCAGAGCCAGCAGCCGTTCTCGGTGCCCCCACGACCGTTTCGCCATGTCCGCCCACACTCCTCAGGCTCCGCCCTGGCACGTCGGCCTGAGCATGCCGGAAGACGACGACGGGATGAGTCTCACTGTGAGACGCCTTCCGCTCCCGGCGACGGTCGGTGCGGCTGGTGACGACCGGCCATCTGGACGGGGTGACCCTAGGTGAACTGGTCGATGACCACCGCACTGACGGTCTGGCTGGGATGGAGGTGGTCTACAGACCGGTCGTCACCAGGCCATCTCACCATGACGGTCACGGAAGGTTCCGGTCGGTCCGTCCGCCCCGATGGTGGCGAGTTCGACGATCGCGTCGGTGCCCTCGGTCACGGTCTGCGGGCCGCTGTGCGCGTTGAAGTCGGTCGCGGTGTAGCCGGGGTCGGCCGCGTTCACCTTCACGTCCGGCCAGGACTTCGCGTACTGCGTGGTCAGCATGGTCACGGCGGCCTTCGAGGCCGTGTAGAGCGGCGCGAGGTTCCTCGACTCGACGCGCCCGGGGTCGTGGGTGGCCGCGAACGACCCCATGCCGCTGGAGACATTGACGATGACCGGGTGCGCGGACTTGCGCAGCAGCGGCAGGAACGCGTGTGTCACCCGGACGATCCCCACGACATTGACCTCGAAGACCTCGCCGGCGTCAGCGGCCGTGATCTGGTCGGCGTGGCTGTGCGTCCCGAAGACGCCCGCGTTGTTGATCAGGACGTCGATGCTTCCCTCGCGGGCCTCGATGTCGGCGGCGGCCGCGGCGACCGAGGCGTCGTCCGTCACGTCGATCTGGACGAAACGGGCACCGAGTGCGTCGGCTGCCGCCCGGCCGCGCTCCGGGTCGCGAGCGCCGACGACGACGGTGTGGCCGGCCTCGATCAGGCGACGGGCGGTCTCGTACCCGAGGGACTTGTTGGCTCCGGTGATGAACGTTGTTGTCATGCGTCCACTGTCGGCGTGCGACAAAGGGACAACCAGTGCCCTCTGCGACGGTAGGACCGCCAGTACCAGGCACAACGCCCGCCCAGCGGACACAATGGCCAAGTGGACGAAACCCTGGGTACGGCACTGCACCGCTGGCGCGACCGGCTTTCTCCCACCGACGTCGGACTGACCTCACGGCCCGGACGACGCGCGGCGGGGCTGCGACGCGAGGAACTGGCCGAACTCGCCGGGTTGTCGGTCGACTACGTGGTCCGCCTGGAACAGGGCCGCGCCACCAGCCCATCGGCGCAGGTCGTCGCGAGCCTGACCAGGGCACTGCAGCTGCAGCCCATGGAGCGCGATCACGCCTACCGGCTGGCCGGCCTCCTGCCGCCCCAGGAGGGAACGGTCTCCACGCATGTCCCGGCCGGGGTCCAACGGATGCTGGCCCGCCTCGGGGAATTCCCCGCAGGCGTGTTCAGTGCCGACTGGACCTTGCTGTCCTGGACCCCCGCATGGGCGGTACTGATGGGCGACCCCAGCGCACTGACCCACCACGAGCGCAACCTGGCACGGTCGGTCTTCGTCGACGTGCCCAGGCCGCTCGCGGCCTGGCCCGTGCTCCGGGACGACGACGCCCTCAAACCCGCCCTCGTCGCCGACCTGCGCACAGCTCTCATCAGCTACCCCCGCGACCGCGGCCTGACCGACCTCATCGAGGAACTGCGCTCCACCAGCGCGGAGTTCGCCCGCCTGTGGGAGGAGGGCACGGTCGGCCCGCACGTCTCGGCCCGCAAGACCGTCGTACACCCCCAGGTGGGCGAGGTGATCTGCGACTGCGACGTGCTCACCGTCCCAGGCTGCGACATCCGCCTCGTCGTCTACACGGTCGCCGCGGGCTCCACCGACGCGGAAAAACTGGAGTTCCTGCGCGTCACGGGCGGCGTCCACGCCGACGGCCCCGCGTCTTCGGGGCCCGGCCTGTTCTCCACGCCGTAACGATCGCAGCGCCAAGGTCACCGGCACCTACGACCACCGCAAGGTCACCGGCACCACCTACGTCTAAATCACCGCCGGAAAGTAGCGCCGATCAGCCGATCAGCCGATCAGCCGACGGGTGCGGGACCCGGACACATGATGGACGGGCGGTCCGGCAGGACCGCCCCTCCGTCGTACCGGCCGAATGTCAGTCAGGCAGCAACTCCGCGAAGTCCCTGACAGGTCGCGAGCCGTCCCAGTCGACCGACGCCCGCCAGACAGAGGTGAACATCTGCCGCGTGATCTCGCTGTCCTGGACAAGCTCGATCATCCCCGGGGCGTCTTCACCACCGTCCAGGAAGAAGACCTCGCCACCCGGGGCCACATCGTGAAAACGCACCATCGCCCCGCTCGCCTCGCGGCGTTCGACCTCCTCCCTGACGTTGGGCACGGCCTTGGCCACGTGGTGGAAGCCGTAGCCGTGGCGGTCGTATGCGTCCTGGTAGATCGAAGGCTCGTCGTCGAGGGTCTGGACGAGCTCGATCATCATGTGCCCCGAGAAGGCGAGCGCGAGGGTGAACTCGGCCTTCCCGGGCTCACCGCGGTAGGTGGAACCCTCGCCGCCGATCCTCTGGTTCACGAACCAGGGGCCGACGCCGAGGTGGTCGGTCCACCAGCGCATTCCGATGGCGAGGTCGGGGACGGTGTACGCGACCTGGACGACGGCGTCGGTCGGCTGGCCGAAGGGAAAATCCACGGTGGTCGTCCTCTCTAGGGCGACGGACGGATGAAGCTGGTGAGGCCGCCGTCCACCGGGAGGGCCGCACCCGTGATGTAGCCGGCTTCCGACGAGGCCAGGAAGAGCACGGCGTCGGCGAGTTCGTCCGGTTCCCCTTCCCGAAGCATGGGAGTACTGAGCCTGATCCGCTCTCGGAAGGCGTCCGCTCCCCCGGGCGCCAGGCCCGTCGTACGGGAGGCGATATCGGTGTTCATGCCGGCCGGAATGACGATGTTGACGCGGATACCGTCGGCGATGACCTCGGCGGCGAGAATGCGCGTCAGGTGCTCCAGTGCGGCCTTGCTGGCTCCGTAGGCGGCGGTTCCCGCGCCGGCCCTTCGGCCGGCCGCCGAGCCGCAGAAGACGACGGCCCCGCCGGGTGCGAGCAAGGGCCTGAGCCCCTGCATGAGGAAGAACGAGCCCTTGACGTTGGTGTCGAACACGCTGTCCCAGGTGGCTTCGTCCATGTCGTCGAGGCGCTTCATGCCGGCGTGCCCCGCGTTGAGGTAGGCGGCGTCCACGTGGTCGACCTCCGCGGTGACCTCGCTGAGCGCGGCCTTGATGCCGGCCACCGAGGAGAGGTCGGCCGCGACGGTGATCGTGCCGTCACCGATGAGACCGCTCGCGACCTTCAACTGGTCCGGGTCCCGCGCGATGATCACCACGCGCGCGCCCTCACGCGCGAAGGCCTGAGCGGCTGCCAGTCCCAGTCCTCTGCTGCCGCCGCTGACGAGGCAGGTCTTCCCGAGGAAGCGCTGCCGCCGGGCCCCGACGGCCGGTTCGGAACGTCCCGCGTCGGTCGTGTCGTTCATGACGCTCCTTCTGGTCGCTCCGAAAGGTGGCTCAGGCGTCGATCTCGACGCCACCGAACGGAGCTCCGCCGTTCAGGACGCGCTCCTCCGGAGGAATGGGCGCGAGGCTCACGCGTACGTCGATGCAGGTCGGCCGGCGGGCCGCGAGGGCGGCCTCGATCGCCGGGCCAAGCTGGTCCAGCTCGGTGACGTCGACGCCGTCCGCGCCGAGGGCTCGCGCCACGCCGCTGTAGGAGCCGTTCTCCAGGCGGTTGTTGGTGACACGGTCCTGTCCGAAGACGAACTGCTGGGTGTGCAGGGTGGCGCCCCACGCCCGGTTGTTGAGGACGATCACGACGACCGGGAGTCCCGCCCGGACGAGGGAGTCGAACTCGGCGAGGCTGTAGCCGACGGCGCCGTCGCCGGTGACGAGGATCGTCGCCCTGTCGGGATGCGCGTACTGCGCTCCGAGCGCCACACCGAAGTTGCTGCCCATCGAACTGAGGTATCCGTGCCCTAGGTAGTGGGACAGCGGCGCGAGCGCGATCGTCTCCGAGAGCCACAGCTCGGTCAGAGCGCCGTCGACGACGACGGTGGCCTGGTCGGGGACGCTCTCGGCGATCGTACGGACCGCGAGGTACGGGTGGATCGCCGCGTCCTCGTGCTGCTCGGTCTCGGCGGCGAGCGCGGACCGCCGGGTGGCGGAGATGTCCCGCAGGGCCGTGAGCCAGTCCTCTCGCCCTGAGGGTACGGGGCCGTCGCCCAGCCGCTCGTTCAGCAGGCCGATCGTGCCGATGGGGTCGGCCTGGACGCCGAGCTCGACCTCCTGCAGACGGCCCAGCTCACGACCGTCGGGGTCGATCTGGAAGATCCGCGCGCTCTTCGGGAGCAGCCGCCCGGTGCCGAACTGGGTGGCCATTCCGAAGCGCAGCCCGAGCAGCAGGACCAGGTCGGGCCGCTCGTCCTCGGAGACGGTGGCCAGGGTCTGGACGAGACCGACCTGCTGTGCGGAGCCGGCGATCGCTCCGAGTCCCTCCCAGTCGGAGAACAGGGGCACGCCCGCTCGGGCGGCGAACTCGTGCAACAGTGCGCGCGCCTCGGCGGTGACGAAGGACTTGCCGACCAGCGCGATCGGCCGCCGGGCGGCGCCGAGTGCCTCGACGATGCGGTCGACGCCACTGGTGGGGGCGATGCCGGTGCCGTCGATCTCGACGCGGTAGTTCTCGGCCTCGTCGACGTCGACCGTCTGGCGCAGGACGTCCCAGGGAATGTCGAGGAGCACCGGGCCCTTGGGCTCCGACTGTGCGGTGCGGATCGCCTGGGCGACCAGACGCGGGATCAGCTCGGCACGGGTGACGCGGTGCGCGAACTTCGTCACCGGGGTCGCCATGGCGACCTGGTCGAACCCGGCCTGCTGGTCGTTGACCTGGTCCGTCTCCAGCGGGCCCGAGCCCGCGATGTAGAGCACCGGCGTTCGGTCCAGATAGGCGTTGGCGACCGAGGTCAGGACGTTGGTGAAGCCGCCCCCGGCCGTCACGACGGCGACACCCAGCTCCCCGGTGACCCGTGCGTAGCCCTCGGCCGCGTGGCCGGCGTTCACTTCGTGGCGCACGTCGACGACCCGCAGCTTGGCGTCCAGGGCATCCTGGAGGATGCCGTCGATGTGCGCTCCGGGCAGACCGAAGGCCACGTCGACCCCGGCTCGCCGCAGCGTTCTGACGACGAGCCCACTACCGGTTGCGGTTGCCATACGGTGGTCCGCCTCTCTGAACGTACTCGGGTTTCGACAAGGGGCGCTGCGGCCGGGCCGCGTCTCGGGCCGCCCGTGCCGCAGTCTGGGTGAGGTCGTGGGGTACGACAATGACTGTGTTCGTTGGACGGCCAAAGCCTTGATCGACATCGCACGATCGTGACCCCGCCGACGGGCTGTGCGCGGAAGCGATCTCAGGTTTCCGGCATCCTGAGCACGGCCTTGATCACCCGCCCGGAACCGGTCTCCGTCCACGCTCGGGCGAATTCGCTGAACGGGAACTCCTCGATCATCCGGTCGAAGGGGAACCGACCCGCCCGCCAGTACTCGACGAGTTGCGGGATCAGCACGTGGGGGTTGGCCGAGCCTCCGATGATCCCTTGGAGCCTGCGGCCCCCGGCGAGGAGGAAACCGGTGTCCGGAACCCATTCGCCCGCGGGTGCCACCACGAAGCCCAGGGTGCCTTCGACAGAGAGGCACGTCGTCGCGGTCGCGTAGACGAACGGCACGTCCGCGGTGACGTACGCGAAGTCGAAGCCGTCGGGGTCGAGGTCTCGCAGCGCCTGTTCGGCACCGGCGCCGCCCAGCACGGTGTCCGTCGCTCCCAGCTCCCGGGCGAGGTCGAGCCGGGGCCGGTTGATGTCGACGGCGACGATGTGCCGGGCACCTGCGAGACGGGCCGCCATGACGGCCGCCAGTCCCACGCCTCCGGTGCCGAACACCGCGATCGACTGTCCGGGGCGGAGCCGGAACGACTCCAGGACCGAGCCCGCCCCCGTGATGACACCGCAGCCGAGCGGTCCCATCAGGTGGAGCGGGACGTCCTTCGGCAGGAGGACCGCGCTGCGTGCGGGCGCCAGTGCGTACGTCGCGAAGGAGGACTGTCCGAAGAACATCGCCGCGATCCGGTCACCGTCCTGGGTGATCGGTGAGCTGCCGTCGAGTCGCGCGCCGCCGAACGCCACCCGCATCGCCTCCCGGCAGTAGGTGGGCCGCGCGTCGAGACAGCGGGGGCACGCACCGCAGGAGTTGCCCGAGAGCACCACGTGGTCACCGGGCACGAGCCGCGTCACCCCGGCCCCGACCGCCTCCACGACGCCCGCGCCCTCGTGGCCGAGCACGATCGGGCGAGGAACGGGAACACCACGGCCGTTGTGCGCATGGATGTCGGTGTGGCAGATGCCGGTCGCCACCATGCGCACCAGGACCTCGTCCGGCCTCGGTTCACCGAGGTCGACCGGCTCCAGCCCGGGGACGGTCCGGCTTTCGCGTGACACCGCCGCAGTGATCTTCATGAGACGGCGACCTCCGAGTCGTAGTCGTTGATCCAGCCGTTCTTCGCTCCGTGCAAGAGTTCGGCGGAGTGCGCGTTGTTAGAACTGCTGTATCCATCCAACGAACATGAAAGTAGAGTGGCCAGAGTCAGGAACGACGAAGGAGAGGCCCATGCCTCGCGCGAACGAGCCCGGCCGGACCGTCAGCTCTCGGCTGTGGGACCTGCTGTTCGCCTTCGACCCCGACCACACGGAGCTGAGCCTCGCCGACCTGGTCAGGCGCACCGGCATGCCGCACGCCACCGCGCGGCGCCTCACGCTCGAACTCGTGGAGGCCGGTGCGTTGGAGCGCACCAGCGACAACCGGTTCGCGGTCGGCCTGCGGCTGTGGCGTCTCGGCACACTCGCACCCCGCGCGGAGACGCTCCGCAGCGCCGCCCAGCCTTTCGTGGAGGACCTGTACACGGCTCTGCGCCAGCATGTGCAGCTGGCCGTCCTCCAGGACGACGAGGCGGTGATCATCGAACGCCTCTCGGCGGTCAACGCCGTCGGGCTCACCTCGCAGGTCGGCGGCCATCTGCCGCTGCACTGCTCGGGTGTCGGCAAGGTGCTGCTGAGCCACAGCAGTCCGGAGTTCATCGACGAGGTGCTGGCGGGCAGACTGCGGCGCTTCACTCCGAGGACGATCGTGGACCCGGCCGAACTCCGTCGCGAACTGGCGTCCTGTCGCTCGACCGGAACGGTTGTCGTCAAGGAGGAGTTGAGCGAGGGCGCCGAGTCGGTCGCGACACGCATCGTCGACGGCCGCGGCAAGGTCGTCGCGGCACTGTCCGTCGTGGTGGCCGCGGGCTCGATCAAACTCCAGGCGGCCGTTCCCTCGCTGGTCGCGAGCGGGCTGGGGCTGTCCCGGAGCCTTGGCTGGCGGCCGGGCATTCCCATCCGTACGTCGTGACCTCGCGCGCGGCGGGAAGTCCGGCGCGTCATACCGCGGGTTGCCGCCGGGAGAGCTGCATGTGGCCGAGCCGCCATCCCTCGTCGGTCGCGAACCACACCCGGGTGGCCACCGCCTGCACCAGGAACGGCGGCAGGTCGGGCACGCGCCGGATGCGCATCTTCTGAAAACACGTCACGATGGCCCGTCCCTCTCGTTCCCGCCACGTCACCTCGCTGGTCTCGGCCTCGACGGTGGCTCCCATCGACGCGTTGTAAGCGAGGAAGCGCTCGCGGTCGTGGACGTTCCCGACCGGCCCGTGCACGATCACGCAGTCGGGGAGCATGAGCGCACGCTGCTCCTCGTCCCCTTGGGTGATCGCGACGAGCCACGCCGCCTCTGCCTGGGAGACCGTGTCCAGCCCGCGGACGTCGTCCTTGCTGCCCGGCGTTGACTGTGTGGTGGTCATGGTCCGACTCCTGTCCGAGTGGGTTGGGTGTGATCGTTGTGCGGGGTACGGCCTCGCCCGCCGCGGTGGCTCCTCCCAGGAAGGAGTCGCGGCGGGCGTCCCGGTGTTCCAGGCGGCCTGATGCCTTGGTCCGGCGCCGGCCGGTGCGTCGAGCGGTCAGTCGTCGAGGGTGCGCGGATCGTCGTCGAGATGCGTCTCTCCCGGACCACCGCGCCCGCCCGCGAGGGTGAGTGCCGCGGCCACGAGAGCGGCCACGCCGCCGAGCACGTACGCGTGGGAGTAACTGTTGCTGAGGGCGTGGAACGCGACGTCCTTGAGCGGGTTGAAGGGGATGACCTGCCCGTCCGGCGAAGTGACGGTCGCCGGCACCGAGTTGGCGCCGAGCGGTCCCGAGCCAACGGCATGCACCGCGGCCTCCAGCTGCGGTCTCTGGTCCGCGGGGGCATGGGCCGGAGCGGCCTGGAAAGCCGCGTACGCCTTACTCAGGCCGGGGTTGCCGGCCACCTCGCGGGCCATCTCCTTGCCGGCCTGTCCCAGCGCGACAGCGCCCGCGATCGCGGGGCCGAAGGCGAACCCCAGGTCCCGGAAGGTGCTCGTGGCACCGCTCGCCATCCCGGCGAGATGGTTGGGCAGCGAATTGACCGCGACCGCGCTCATGGCGGCGAAGGCGAGTCCGGAGCCGATGCCCGCGAGGATCAGCGGTCCGACGATGGAGCCCAGCGCCCGGTCGCTCGCCGGGACTCCGGCGAACCACAACCCGCCGACCCCGATGAGGCCCAGGCCGGCGAAGAGAACCCACCGGGGGTTGTAGTGCTCCAGCAGCTTCGACGTGAGAGGCAACAGCACCAAACCGATGCCTCCGAAGAAGAGGTAGGCGACGGAACTCTTCAGCGGGCTGAATCCCTGGACGGTGGTGAGGCGGATGCTGGTGGAGTACATGATCGCGAGGAAGCCGAACATGCCGATCAGGGTGACCACCGAGTTGACGGCGAACGCCCGGTTCCTGAACGCGCTCAGGAGCAGGAGCGGCTGGGCCACGCGGCCCTCCGCGAGGACGAACAGCACGAGGAAGACGCCCGCCAGGATGAACGCGATGACGATCTGCGGGCTCCCCCAGCCGCTCTCGGGCCCCTGGATCACCCCGTACAGCAGAGCGAACAGACCGAGCGCGGCGGTGATCTGCCCCGGCCAGTCCAGGGAGCGGCCCTCGGGCGCGGCGGAGTTCTGGGCGAGAGCCAGCGACAGCAGCACGCTGACCGCGGCGATGACCAGAATGCCGACGTAGGCCCAGCGCCAGTTCCCGTTTCCATCCCAGCCGGTGTGGATCTTGGCGGCGACGCCTGCCAGCAGGGGGCCGAGGAAGCCGCCGATCGAGAGTGCGGCGGCCCAGACCGCCACGCCACGCGCGCGGGTGGCGGTGGTGTGCGTGCCGGCCGCCACCATGGCGAGGCTCGTCGGGAAGATGGCCGCGGCCCCGATACCGCTGAGGAGTTGGCCGATGATCAGCAACGTCACCCGGGTGTCCGTCGACGACCCCGCCCCCGGCACCAGGACCGCGACGGTCGAGCCCACGATGATGAGCGCGGCTCCCCCGACGAGCAGACGCTTGCGGCCGAACAGGTCACCGAACACGCCGAAGCCCAGTTCCAGCGCGGCGACGGGGATGAAGAAGGCGTCGACGATCCACGTCAGCTGCGCCGAGGACGGCGTCAGATCCTGCTGGATCAGCCCGGTGATGAGCGAGGGGACGGAAAGGGCCATCTGCGAGAGGCACACGGCCAACACCACTGCGGCCAGCGTGCCTGGCCGCAGGGTGTATCTGGCACTCTCTCCGGTTGCCTCGGCGGGTGAATCGATCTGGACCATGGACGACTCCTTGCGCGCGGCGCGCGCTACTGTCGGAACCGGCGTTCGCCGCCGGACCTTGCTGGGTGCTTGTGTGCGGCCATGCGGAGACACCGCTGCCGAACCGCCCCGGGGCCTGCGCGGACCGCCTCCGCGTGGCTCTGCGACCAACCCTGATTCAGGTCGCCCGGCGTGGTGACCGTCCTACCGAGCAGCGACAACGTAGGAAGCGTCCCCCGTCACGCTCAATGGACATGTTCGTTGGACGAACAAGTCGTCAGTGATGCTTCGGCACCGAGGGTCCGGCCCCAAGGGGTACGTCCGGTCACTGGAAGTCGCCCCCTGGGGTTGGGGGCGTCGACTGTGAGCGGGGACGCCGGGCCTCCACCGAGCTACTCAGCGACGTGTGCTGCCGCCGTCCGCGACGACGATCTGCCCCGTGATGAACGCGGCGTCCTCGGAAGCCAGGAACGCCACGACGCCCGAGACGTCGTCCGGCATCTGCACCCGCTTGATGTTCTGCACCTGCACGGCCTGCTCGAAGAAGGCGTCGCTGGTGTTCGCCACAGCCGCGGCGGTCCGGACCAGACCCGCCGCGACGCCGTTGACGGTGATGTCGTGAGCGGCGAGGTTGGCGGCCAGGACGGAGGTGAGGCCGTTCAGCGCGCCCTTGGCGGAGACGTAGGAGACGAAGGGCGGCGGCGCGGTCCAGTAGCTCGACGAGGTGATGTTGATGATCCGTCCCGACCCGGACTTCTTCAGGTCCGGAAGGAAGGCCCTGGAGGCCAGGAAGGGACCGTCCACGTTGACGGCGAAGGTGCGTCGCCACTCTTCGTACGTCACATGGTCGAGGTCGGCCAGCAGAACCACGGCCGCGTTGTTCACCAGGATGTCGGCGCAACCGAGCTCGCCGCGGACCCTCGCGGCGAACCCGTTGATCGCGTCCTCGTCCGAGACGTCGACCTTGTCGCTGAAGAACCGACGGCCCGTCCGCGCGACCAGTTCCCGCGTCTCGTCCGCCGGATCGACGTCCGCGATCGCGATGTCCGCTCCGTCCGCCGCGAGCCGCCTGGCGATCTCCTGCCCGATGCCGGTACTGCCTCCGGTCACAACGGCGGTCCTGCCCGCCAGTCGTCCAGCCATGGCCATGTCTCCTCGGTCGGCGTTCGAACACAGCCAGAGCGGGCACAGCCCCATGGAGCGCCCGGTGCCGCAAGGCCGTCGCCCTCATCTTGGGACGTCGCGGACGCGGGCGAGTACGTCTTGTTCGTTGAAAGAACACCCCACCTGTCGATCGGGCGACCGTCGATGACGACGCCGGAAGCAGCGCCTGCTTTCAGGCGCGGGGTTTGGTGATGCGTGCCTGGCGGGTGGCCTTGACGGGTTCGGGCAGTACGCGGTTGATCAAGGCAATGCGCTTGGTGGCACGGTCGCCTCCGACGACATGGTCCTTGCCGGCCATGAGTGCGTCATATCCCTGCTGTGCGACCACACGTCGGCTGTTCTTCCTGGCTCCGGGGCCGAGCGCGGTGTTGTCCATGCCGGCGCGGGAGTGGAAGTCGGTGTCGGTGGCGCCGGGCAACAGGGCGGTGACGCCGACGCCGTGTTCCCTGAGCTCCTGCCGCAGGGATTCGGCGAACATGAAGGTGAACGCCCGGGACGGACCGTAGATGGTCTCGTAGGGCGTCGGCATCGTGGCGGAGATCGAAGAGGTGATCAGGATACGGCCGCGGCGACGTTCGGCCATGTGCCGGGCCACGTGTTTGGCGAGGTGGACGACGGAGGTGACGTTCAGCGCGATCAGGCCCAGCTCGTCGTCCAGGTCGGTGTCGAGGAAGGCGCCTCCGATGCTGCGACCGGCGTTGAGGACGGCTGCCTCCAGCGGCCGGCCGGTCTTCGTGACGGCCTGCCAGACGTTCTCCACTCCCTGGTGGTCCTCAAGGTCAGCCTGAACGGGGATCGTCTCGGCACCGTGGTGTTCGAAGTCGGGCGCCACCTTGTGGATGTTGTCGCTGCGACCGGTGACGATGAGGTCGTAACCGTTGCGGGCGAAGAGCAGGGCGAGTTCGTAGCCGATGCCGGCGGAGGCGCCGGTCACCAGTGCCAGTGGTCGGCGGGAGGGGACGCTGTTCATGGTGTGGTCCTCTCTGTAATTCGTTGGACCAATCCTCATCACTGTCAAAGCTACCCTCCTCCCGTCGATCGAGCGATATATTGGTCCAACAAATATTCACCCTGCGACGATCAGTGATGAAGCGCGCTCCAGACAGGACGGCGCGCGCGTCCGCACACGCGCAGGTGTGCTAGTGCTGTGCTTCCGGCATGGTCAGGACGTGCGGCGACAGGGCCCCACGAGGGCGAGGAGGGGTTGCGTATGGACGAGGAGACCGAACTATTGGTGAACCTGTTGACCCAGGCCACCGCGGACGGAGACTCCGGTCGGCTGCCTACGGAGCGTGAACTCGGGGCCCAGCTCGGCGTGAGTCGCGGCACCCTGCGTGAGCGGCTCGCGACCCTGGAGGCGATGGGCATGGTGCGGCGTAAGCAGGGCAGCGGCACCTACCTCGAGGCGCCCGATCCGGCTTTCGCCAGGTTGTACTTCAGCCTGGCCGTCAGGTTCGGCCAGATCTCCACTCCCGAACTGGAGCGCGCCAGGGAAATGCTGGAGACGGCGGCCGTGCGCAGTGCCGCGGAACGCGCGACCGCTCAGGACGTGAGCAGGCTGCGCGCCCAGATCGACGAGATGTACGCGGCCTCGTCGGCCGACGACGTCGAACGTGGTGACAGCGCCGACTACGAATTTCACCGCATGCTCTACCGGATCGCCGACAACCCGGTGCTGGACCTGCTCACAGACGGCCTGTCAGCGGCACTGCGCGGGCTGTTGCACGATCGTCGCCGCTCCGCCTGGGAGGCCGAGGACCTGAAGGTCGGCGGCACGCCGCGCCGCCGGGTGACGGATTCGGTCCACGAGGAGATCGCGGACGCTATCGCCGCGAACGACCCTGATGCCGCGACGCTCGCCGTGAAGCACCACTACGAGATTTGGCAGCAGATCACCGGCAAGACCTCGGACTGACAGCGGCCGGACCTCCGGCCACCCTTCCCTGAAGCACCATACCCGCGCGCCCTCGGCGCGCGGGCTCTTCGACGTGCCCGAAGCACGGCGAGAGCCGGCCGGTAGCGCTCAGTCGCCAGAACGGTCGCGGGCCCAGGGTGAACACGCCCTCCCAAATTTGTTGGACCAATTCGTTGACAGCGTCCACAGCGATACCTACCTTCGTTGCAACGGTGACCGCCGCGACACGCGCTGGTGACGCAGACGTCATATCTGCGAGAACCGAACCTCCTGTCACTGCTGCTCCCTTCATCCGGGCGGGGCGCGCTCCTTCCCCACCGCGCACCGCCCCCCTCCACAGCTCCGCTTCGCGTGTCCGCATACGAAAGGCAGTCGAAGCCATGACGCGAACCCAACGCTCCAGCAGACGTACACGGCTGAGGGCCACGGCCTTCGTAGCCGCCCTCTCCTTCGTCGCCGCCGGTTGTGCGACCTCCAATGAGGCCTCGTCATCCAGCGGCCAGAAGGCGGGAGCCGCCGCCAAGTGCGACGTCACCAAGGAGGGGAACGTCAAGTCCTCGGGACTGGAGGCTCCTCCCACCAAGAAGAAGGGCCGGCTGAGGATCGGCTTCAGCCCGACGGCGATGGACACGTACTACAAGCGGGTCCTGGCCGGCGTACAAGAGGGCATCGACGCCTCAGGCGGCAAGTCCAAAGTCAAGCTGGACGTCCAGGCCCCCGCCAGCCAGTCGGCCACCGACGACCAGGTCCGCAGCGTGGAGGCGTGGATCTCACAGGGTTACGACGCCATCGCCATCGCCCTCTACAACGAGAACGCCCTGGAACCGCTGTTCAAGAAGGCATCGGAGAAGGGCATTCCCATCTTCACCTTCAACTCGCCGGTGGTGTGCAGCCCGTACTACGTCAGCAACATCGGCTACGACCAGAGCGAAGGTGGCCGCGCACAGGCGCAGTGGATCGTCGACCACTACAAGAACAAGGGCACCGTGAAGATCGCCATGCTCGAAGGGCTGCCGGGCCCGCACACCTCGGAACGGATGCGCGGCTTCAACTCGGTGATCTCCAAGTACCCCAACCTCAAGGTGGTTGCCTCCCAGCCGGCCGGCTGGACCCGGGCCCAGGGCCTCAGCGTCACGGAGAACATACTCACCGCCCACCCCGACATCGACATCCTGGTCTCGCTCTACGACGAAATGGCGCTCGGGGGGTTGGAGGCGCTCAAGGCGCGCAACCTGCAGGGAAAGGTCGCGGTCGTCGGCTACGAGAACATGAGCGAGGCCAACGCCGCGATCAAGAAGGGTGACTTCGCCGCGACCGTCGACACCGGCGCCAAGCAAGAAGGCCGCAACATCATCAGCACCATCGAGAAGTACGTGGCCGACGGCCGGCGCGTGCCCCGGACGGTGTTCGGCAAGGTCACGGTCTACGACAAGACGAACATCGCCGACTTCAATCCCGACGACTACGTCTACGTGCCCCCGGCGAAGAAGAAGTGATCAGTGATGACCACCTCAGCACGCAGTCACGCGGAGGAGCGAGACCCGTCCGCCCGCAGCCCCGTTCTCGACATGCGGGGCATCACCAAGCGCTTCGGTGCCACGCACGCCCTGCGCGATGTCGATCTCACCCTCTTCCCGGGTGAAGTCCTCGGCCTGGTCGGGGAGAACGGCGCCGGCAAGTCGACCATCATGAAGATCCTCTCCGGCGCGTACAGCAAGGACGACGGCGAAATCCGCATCCGGGGCAAGGCCGTTGACCTCCGCGGACCCGCGCACGCGCAAGAGCTGGGCATCGCGATCATCTACCAGGAGTTGTCGCTCTTCCCGGACCTCACGGCCGTGGAGAACATCTTCGTCCGGCATGAGAAGTGCCGGGGCGGACGTCCGTGGATCCTGAGCCCCCTTGACCGCAACGCCATGCGCGATCGGACCCACGACCTCCTCCGGGAGGACCTCGGGGTCGTCATCGACGTCGATGTTCCGGTCAGCAGGCTGAGCCTGGCGGAGAAACAGCTCATCGAGATCGCACGGGCGCTGCACTCCCGTGCGGACATCATCATCATGGACGAGCCGACCGAGGCGCTGGAGGCCGAAGAACGCGAGCAACTGTTCGCCACCGTGCGCAGACTCAAAGACGCCGGCAAGTCCGTCATCTATGTGTCGCACCAGCTCGACCAGGTCGTCGGCCTCTGTGACCGCATCACCGTACTGCGCGACGGAAGCCACGTGTCGACGGCTCCGACGGATCAGGTGGACGTCGCCACCATCATCTCGCTGATGATCGGCGGCTCTCTCGAACAGCAGTATCCGACGCTGCCACCGCCGGCCGAGGAGACCGTTCTCCAGGTCGAGGACCTCACCCTGGCACGGAACTTCGAGAAGGTCAGTTTCGCGGTGAGGCGCGGCGAGATCCTCGGCATCGCCGGGCTGAACGGATCAGGCAAGAACGCGCTCGTCAGGTCCGTCTACGGAATCCGGCCACCGGAGAAGGGAACCGTGGCAGTCGCCGGGCGACAGGTCACGATTCGCAGCCCCCAGGACGCAACGGCATGCGGCCTGGCCTTCCTGCCGGCCGAACGCAAGACGGAGGGAGTGTTCACCGGGCACTCCATCCGCTGGAACCTGACCATCGCAGGCCTGCGGCGTGGTTCACGAGTGCGCCTGCACCGGGAGCAGGAACGACAGGTGACCGACCGCTACACCAGTGAGCTGGGCGTCAAGGCCGCGTCCGGCGAGCAGGACATCACCCTGCTCAGCGGCGGAAACCAACAGAAGGTACTGCTCGCCCGCTGGCTCACGGTCGATCCGGAGGTCTTCATCCTCGAGGAGCCGACGCGCGGCATCGACGTGTCAGCCAAGGCCGACGTCTACCGGCACATCGCCGACTACGCGCGGCGCGGGAAGTCCTTCGTCGTGGTCTCCTCCGAGAGCCCCGAACTGCTCGGTATCTGCCACCGCGTTCTGGTCATGTACGAAGGCCGCGTCGCGGCGGTCCTGGACGCCGGCGAGGCCACCCAGGAACTTATCGCTCACTATTCCGTCCAACGCGCCGAAGAGGCCGCAGATGAGTGACAGCAAGACGTACCCCCAGACACCCACGGCTTCCGGAGCCTCCTTGGCACCACAGGCCGCGACTGCCCGCCCACCCCGAGCGGTGAGCTTCACATCCGCGCTGCTCAGCAGCAGCGCGGGGCGTATCCTTCCCGTCTTCGTGCTGATCGTCGCGGCGCTGAGCCTGACGGCGAACGACTTCCTCACCGTCGACAACATCACCAACGTCCTGCGGCAGATGGTCTTCGTGTCCGTCATCGCCTTCGCGGCGACGTTCGTGATCGGCATGGGTGGCATCGACCTCTCGGTGGGCGCCACCACCGCCCTGACCGGTCTGTTCATGGCCGACCTGATACTGCAGGGCATCAACATCTACCTCGCCGTGCTGGCCGGCCTGCTGCTGGGCGGCCTGATAGGCCTCGTCAACGGCCTGCTCATCGACCGACTCGGCATCTCGCCGTTCATCTGCACCCTGGCAGCCATGATCATCCTCCGAGGGGTGATCATGGTGTACAGCCAGGGAGTCCCGATGACCGGGCTCGCGTTCTCCGAGTTCCAGTGGTTCGGCCAGGGCGCCATTGCCGGGGTTCCCGTGCCGGTGCTGGTGATGGTCCTCGTCTTCGCTGTCTGTTGGTACCTGATGTACCGCACCAAGTACGGGCGGTATGTGCTGTCCATCGGCAGCAACCGGGAAGCCGCGCGGCTGGTCGGGATCGGCATCTCGCGGATTCAGGTGTCGGTGTATGTGATGACAGGCTTCGCCGCCGCGCTGGCAGGGCTGTTGTTGACCTCCCGGCTCGAAGCCGCGATGCCGGAGGCGGCGACCAACTACGAACTGGATGTCATCGCCGCTGTCGTGATCGGCGGCACCCGCCTCAATGGCGGCAAGGCGTCTCTGGCCGGCACAGCGATCGGCGCGGCCCTGATGGCAGTGGTGCGCAATGGATTGAACCTGCTGAACGTCAACACGTTCTGGCACCAGGTGGTCATCGGTTCGATCATTCTCGTCGCGGTTTCCTTCGACTCTCTCAGCGCGCGCCGACGGGCCAAGGCCTCTTGACTGTAAGAGGGAAAGAGCGGAGAAGCCCAAGAAGCGAAAGGGGCAATGCATGCCCAGTCAACCGATTCGAATCGTCGCCGAAGTGACGGCGCATCCTGGTCAGGCCGAAGAACTCTGGCGGAATCTGACCGAGCTGGTGGAGCCCACCCGGAAAGAGGCCGGGAACATCAGCTACGACATACTCCAGGACCTGGAGAATCCTGATCACTTCCTCTTCTACGAGGAGTGGGAATCCAGGGACTGTTTCGGGCGGCATCTCGATTCCCCACACGTCGCCGATTACGACCGCCTCACCAGGCATCTGATCGCGATTCCGGTACGCATCTCCATGTGCACTCTGCGTACCGACGCGAAGGCCTGACCAGAAAAGGAGCAGTCAATGAACAGGTTGCAGGGCAAGGTGGCCGTGATCACCGGCTCCAGCTCAGGCATCGGCCGTGCCATCGCCCTACGGTTCGCCGAGGAAGGCGCCAAGGTGGTCGTGAGCGATGTGCGCGCGACCCCGCGGGAAGGCGGTTTCGAAGCGGACGGTGACGTGGCGACGGCCGACCTGATAGTCAAACGCGGCGGTCAGGCCGTGTTCGTCCCCTGTGACGTCTCGGCGCACGACGAAGTGCGGGCACTCGCGCACGCGGCCGTCGAGCGGTTCGGAAGGCTCGACCAGTGGGTGAACAACGCAGCCGTCCGCAGCTACGGGCGGGTTGCCCACGAATACAGCGACGACGAGCTGAACCGGATCCTCGATGTCAACGTGAAGGGGACGTACTTCGGCTCCGTGGAAGCCATCAAGGTGTTCCTGGATCAGGGGGGCGGCGGCAATCTCATCAACATGGTCTCCACTTCCGGATTGCGCGGTCATCCGCGCCAGGCGCTCTACAACACCAGCAAGGGTGCCACCCGTCTGCTCACCATGTCCCTGGCGACCGACTACGGCCCGAAGGGCATCCGGGTCAACGGAATCTGCCCCACCTTCGTGAAGACCTCCTTCACTCGTGACGAATTCGACGACACCGAATTCCAGAACTCCTTGGCCCAGGGACTGCCGCTCGGCCGTTGGGGTGAAGCAGCCGACGTCGCGAACGCCGCTGTCTATCTCGCTTCCGACGAATCCGGCATGGTCCACGGGCACCTGCTGAGCGTCGACGGCGGAGAAACGCTGAGCCGGTACATCTGACCAGAGAGAGGCATCTGAAGATGAGCAGCGACGAGATCAAGCTCACCGTCATGCCGGTGGGCAAGTTCGAGGCCAGCCTGAGCTGGCTGCTGTTCGACCCCGCACGTGTGGTCGGCACCCGGCAGGAACCTCACAGGCCGGCACCGTGGGTGGACGTGCCCGTTCATTCCGTGCTGATCCAGCACCCCGAGGGCAACCTTCTCTGGGACACCGGGCTGCCGCGTGACTGGGAGACCAAGTGGGCGCCGACCGGACTGACCGACTACTGGCCGGTCGTCGCCGAGGAACAGGAGTGGTTCGACTCCCGTCTGCGACAGGCCGGAGTGGAGACCGGTGACATCGACTTCCTGGTCTTCTCCCACCTGCACTGGGACCACGCGGGCAACGGCTGGATGTTCAACGGCACCGACGCCAAGGTCGTGTGCAGCCAGGCGGAGTACGAGGGCGCGTTCGGCTTCGAGGGCTACTGCGACGGCCCCTTCATCCGCAGCGACTACGGCGAACTGCCCTTCCAGACCGTCAGCGAGGACACCGAGATCCTGCCCGGTGTCAAGCTGCTCCAGACCCCCGGGCACACCTGGGGCACCATGTCGCTCCAGGTGGACCTGCCGGACACCGGCACCATGATCTTCACCTCGGATGCCATCTTCCGGGGGGACAACTTCGGCCCGCCGAGCGTCACGCCGGGCATCGTGCACGACAGCCAGAAGTGGCTGGCATCGGTCGAGAAGATCAGAGGGATCGCCGAACGCACCGACGCGACCGTGATCTTCGGCCACGACGCCGAACAGGCGAAGCTCGTACGGTCCGCCCCGGCCTACTACACGTGACGGCACCCATTCCGCCGCCCGGCCCGAAGGACATCCCATGCCGATCTATGACTACGAGTGCGGCCACGGACACCGTTTCGAGGCACTTGTCCCCCGTTGGAGTTCACCTCACCCCGCGTGCCCGGCATGCGGGACCAACACCCGGCGTCAGCCGGCCGCCGGGGCCCGCCTGACGGGCACCGCGAGCCTGCCGCCGAGCAGCCGCGAGGCCCCGACGACCTGGCTCGGCACCCACCGGGGCAACCGTGAGGTCGTCACCCACTGGCGCAGAGCGCTGGAGCAGCGCACGGCCCTCGAAGAGCGCTACCCGGAACTCTCGGCCCCGCGGTCCCCGGTGGTGGCCCACGAAGGCCACTACCACCACGCACCGCTGACCGTGGACGAAGTACGCGCCACCACGGGTCGCACCGACGGACCGCCCCTGCCCAAGGCCGACGGAGCGCCGGCATGAGCGTCGTCACCACATCCGATCCGCAGCCGACTTGTCGGCGGCACGGCAGCAGGAGGGCCAGGCCATGACACAGCTCGAACACCACTATGCGCAGTTGTCCGAGGTGCAGATGCACTACACGGTCGCCGGTGAGGGCGAGCCGCTGGTGCTGCTTCACGGTTACCCGCAGACCTGGTTGTGCTGGCAGAAGACCCTGCCGTTCCTCACCGACCGCTTTCGGGTGATCATGCCTGACCTGCGCGGGCTGGGGGACACCTCCCGCCCGGCCGGTGGGTACGACAAGAAGACCGTCGCGGCGGATGTGTGGGAACTCGTCCACGACCGGCTCGGTATCGAGACGTTCCATCTGGCCGGACACGACTGGGGCGGAGTGGTCGCCTTCCGGCTGGCCGCCGACCACCGCGACGCCGTCAGCCGACTGGCCATCGTCGACGTCGCCATTCCCGGCGACGGTGCCCCCGACATCGGCCAGGGCGGACGCCGTTGGCACCATCGCTTCCTGCAGACCCTCGACCTGCCCGAGGCACTCGTCGAAGGACGCGAGCACCACTACCTGGGCTGGTTCTGGCGAAACTACGGGCACCGGCCCGATGCCATCGACCCCGCGGACATCGCCGAGTACCTGCGCGTGTACACCTCCGCCGGCGCCACCCGCGCCGGGTTCGCCTACTACCGGAGCGTCACCCAGGACGTCGCGGACAACACCGGGCTGCCGCCACTGGACATGCCGGTCCTGGCCGTCGGGGGCGGCACCAGTTGGGGACGAGGGACCGAAGTGGCCATCTCCTGCCGAACGATGGCCAAGGACGTCACCGAGGTGGTGATCGACGAATGCGGGCACTGGGTCCCCGACGAGCAGCCGGAGGAACTCGCCGGGCACTTCCGCTCCTTCTTCACGGCCGCCCGGACATAGCGCGCCACTTTCTCTCACCTCCCCGTCAGCACACCTGTCCGGAAGGACCTGTCATGCCTGTCGTCGCGCCCAACGGGCGCACCATTGCCGAGCGCATCGGTGTCTCCACCGTCTGCTTCCGGCACCTCGAGCTGGCCCCCGCCTTGGAACGGATCGCCTCACTGGGCGCCGAAGCCGTCGACCTCGTAGCGCTGCGTGGGCTGTGCGAGCACATCTCCCCCGACGGTGAGCCGGGTCAGCTGCGGAAGGCCGCAGCCGCCGTCAAGGCCGGCGGTCTGAAGCCACTCGCGCTGAACGCGGATCCAGAGTCCTTCGACGAGACGGACTTCGCCGTGGTGCTGAACCGCGTGGAGAGACTGACTGAATTCTGCGCCACCGTCGGTGCGCCCGTGCTCATCCTTCCCGGCGGTGCTGCCCTGGATCCCGGCGACAACCGCGCTGCGGCCAGTGACGTCAGGGATCGGATTGCCCGGGTGATCGAAGGTTCCCTCCTGGCGGCGGCCGTCGGGCAGCGATACGGAGTGCGGGTGGCTGTCGAGGCACCGCACTACCTCCGGCTGGCCCGCACTCTCGAACTGGCCGACCAACTGGGTTCGCAGCTACCGCTGGTGTTCGACACCTCGCATGTCGCCGCGGGTGGTTCCGACCCCGCGGAGGCGTTCTCCCAGCGCGCCCACCAGATCGCGCATGTGCAGTTGCGGGACGCGGTCCCCGGTGACATACGGCGTGCCGTCGGCCACGGAGACGTCGACTTCGCCCGGTTCTTCGACGCCACGGAATCAGCCGGCTACCAAGGCGCCTACGTACTGGAGTTGGAGACCCACAACAGCCCGTACACCAGCAAGGACGACGAGGTGGCGGCAGCCCTGTCCGCCATGTTCCTCGCAGCCACCGAAAGCGGACACGACAGCCGGGAGGGCCAATGACGCGCGTGGGATTCGTCGGGGTCGGAGCCATCGGACTCCCCATGGCGAAGCATCTGGTCACGGCCGGATTCGACGTCGTCGCCTTCGACGCGTCCCCGGCGCGGCTGGACGAGGCCGCGGCAGCGGGGATGCATCCGGCAACCGGTCCCGGGGACGCCGCCACGGGCGTCGACGCCGTCCTGGTGATGGTGGCGACGCCTCAGCAGTTGCACGACGCGGTCCTCGGAGAGGGAGGCGTGACCGAGGGGATCGCCGCGGGGACAGGTTGCGTGATCATGAGCACCGTTGGTGTCGACGCTGTCCGCACGGTCGCCGAGGCCCTCGTCGATCGCGGGGTCGAGGTACTGGACGTACCCGTCACGGGTGGAGTGGCGGGAGCGGAGGCCGGCACACTGACGCTGCTGGCCGGCGGCGACCAGGAACTGCTGGCCCGGCACACGAACCTGCTGACGCCGATGGGTCGGGTCGTCCCGTGCGGCCCGGCCGTGGGCGACGGGCAGGCGGTCAAACTGGTCAACCAACTCCTGTGCAGCGTCCACTTGGCCGTGGCCGGCGAGGCTCTGGCCTTCGCGGAGGCTCTCGGTCTGGATGCGGGCACCGTGCTCGAGATCGTCAAGGGCGGTGCGGCCGGGTCGTGGATGCTGTCCGACCGCGGCCCTCGCATGCTCGCGGAGGATCCGCCGGTCCGCTCCGCCATCGACATCTTCGTCAAGGACGCGACGTTGGTCGCCGATGCCGCGGGCGCGGTCGGATTCGACGCGTCGCTGCTCACGGAAGCGGCAAGCAGGTTCCGTGCCGCCGCGACTGCCGGTCTAGGCCGCGCTGACGACTCCCGCGTCATCACCACGTACCGCGCCGCCGGGCCTGGCCCGGGAACCGTACAAGCGGGTGCGGATGGGTCCGCGTCAAGCATGGAGAACGACCGATGACCCATTTGTTCAACGACCCGGCGGCCTTCACGGAGGACATGCTCGCCGGATTCCTCGACGCCAACTCCGGCTACGTCACCGGCGTGCCCGGGGGCGTGGTCCGCGCTCAGGAGACCCCGCGGGGCAAGGTCGCCGTCGTCGTCGGAGGCGGCTCCGGGCACTACCCCGCCTTCTGCGGCATCGTCGGCCGCGGCTTCGCCGATGGTGCCGTCGTCGGGAACATCTTCACCTCGCCCTCCGCCCAGGAGGCCTACACCGTGGCGAAGGCCGCCACGAGTGACGCAGGGGTGCTGATTCTCTCCGGGAACTACGCGGGCGACGTCCTGAACTTCACGAGCGCCGCGCAGCGACTGACCGGTGAGGGCACGGACGCTCGGGTGCTGTTCGTCACCGACGATCTCGCCAGTGCACCCGGCGCCGAAACCGATCGCCGCCGCGGGGTCGCCGGGGACTTCGTGGTCTTCCGCGTGGCGGGTGCCGCGGCCGAGGCCGGCTACGACCTCGACGCGGTCGAGGAAGCAGCGCGCCGGGCCAACGACCGTACCCGCACCCTCGGGGTGGCCTTCTCCGGCTGCACCCTGCCAGGCGCTCGGACGCCTCTGTTCACCGTGCCCGAGGGGCGCATGGGCGTCGGGCTGGGGATCCACGGTGAGCCAGGAGTGTCGGAGGCCGACATGCCGTCCGCCTCCGAACTGGCCAACCGGCTGGTCGACGGTGTTCTCGCCGAGCGGCCCGCCGACTGCTCGGGGCGAATCGCGGTAATCCTCAACGGACTTGGCACCACCAAGTACGAGGAACTCTTCGTCGTGTGGGCCACTGTCTCGCGGCTCCTCGCCGAGCGAGGCCTCACCGTCGTCGAACCAGAAGTGGGCGAGTTGGTGACCAGCCTCGACATGGCCGGTGTCTCTCTCACGGTGACGTTCCTCGACGAGCAACTGGAGTCACTGTGGCGCGCACCGGCGAACACCCCCGCCTACCGCAAGGGGCTCGCCCTTCTCGCCCAGGATGAAGGCGCCAGCCGACGGCGTTCGCCGGCAGCACAGGGTGGCTCGTCCATCGAGGCGGCACAGATCCCGCAGGCGACGCCTGCGGCCCGGCAAGCCGCTGCCGCTGTCGTCGCCGCTCTGAGCAGCATGCGGACCGCTCTGATCGATTCCGCCGACGAACTGGGCCGCATCGACGCGGTCGCCGGAGACGGGGACCACGGACGGGGCATGGTCAAGGGCGTGACCGCCGCCGTCGACGCGGCCACGCCCCTTGCCGAGCGGGGGGCGGGCGTGACCACCGTGCTGATCGGCGCGGGTGACGCCTGGGCCGCGAAAGCGGGTGGTACCTCCGGTGCCCTGTGGGGTGCCGCGTTGCGTACGGCCGGGTCACGCCTGAGCGACACCGCGTCCACCATCACCGCCGAGGACGTCGCGGACGCCCTTCGGCAAGGGCTGAACACCATCGTCGCCCTGGGCAAGGCCGCTCCGGGTGACAAGACTCTGCTGGACGCGGCCCTGCCGTTCGCTGATGCCCTGGAGACCGCCATCGGCCGTGGCGTGGACCTGTGGACCGCGTGGGACGAGGCAGCGGCCGTGGCCCACACCGCTGCCCTGGCGACCGCGGACCTGGTTCCGAAGACAGGCCGGGCGCGCCCGTTGGCGGCACGCAGCATCGGTACACCTGACGCCGGGGCGACGTCCTACGCCCTGTGTGTCCGGTCAGTCCTTTCCGTACGCACGAAGGAGCACGTCGTATGACCGCACAGCAGCCCCTGCGACTGGTCGTCGGGTGCGATGACGCGGGCCTGGAGTACAAGGAGGCCCTCAAGGCCGACCTGCAAGCAGACGACCGGATCGCCGAGGTCATCGACGTGGGGGTGACCCCGGGCGAGAACACCGCGTATCCGCATGTGGCGGTCACCGCGGCCAAGCTTGTCGCGGCAGGGGAGGCGGAGCGGGCGCTCCTCGTCTGTGGCACCGGGCTCGGTATGGCGATATCCGCCAACAAGGTGCCGGGTGTCCGGGCCGTGACCGCTCACGACAGCTTCTCGGTGGAGCGGGCCGTGCTGTCCAACGACGCCCAGGTGTTGTGCTTCGGCCAGCGTGTCGTGGGCCTGGAACTCGCCCGCCGCCTTGCCCGCGAATGGCTCGACTACCGCTTCGACACCAGCTCCGCCTCCGCGGCCAAGGTCGCTGCGATCTCCGGATACGAGCAAGAGGCTCCCCCGAACTCCGGCACACCTCATCGAGCCTGACTGACCCGCGCTCTCGGGCCGCACCGGCGCCCGCCCTGAGACGTGCCAGGCATCCGCTTTCCCACGACGCTCGGCCTCCCCTCCCCAACCCGGAAGCCGTCGCCGGACCCCGCACGCGTTCGATCACCGCTCCATGGACGGCTTCCTCTTCGGAATGCCGCTCCTGTCACTCGTACCGATTCGAAGGGATGCGCAGCTCATGCCCGAAGCGCTTCCATCTGCCCACACCACTCCCAGTGACGCCCACATCCCCAAGGCCCGCTGGTACCGGATGGGCAGCCTCCTGTTCTTCTCCTACCTGGTCGCCTATATCGACCGGACCAACATGTCCATCGCGGCACCCGCGATGAAGGAGGAGCTGGGCCTCAGCCAGGCCCAGATCGGGGTCCTTCTCTCCGCCTTCTTCTGGGGATACGTCGTCAGCCTGGGGGCCGCCGGCTGGGTGGTGAACCGACTGGGGCCGAAGCGCACCATCGTCACGGCCCTCCTGGTGTTCGGCTGTGCTTCGATGGCCACCGGCGTCTTCACCGGCACCACGCAGTTGCTGATGGTCCGCGCTGTGCTCGGTCTGGGAGAGGGGCTGGTCTACCCGGCCTTCACCGTCTGCTTCGTACGGTGGTTCCCTTCCTGGGAGCGAGGGCGGGCCTCCATGGTTTCCTTGATCACGATCCCGATATCGGCCATCGTGATGGCCCCGTTGGGGGGCTGGATGATCAGCGCCCTGGACTACCGCTGGATGTTCATCCTGCAGGGAGCCCCACCCGTGATCGCGGCGCTGCTGTTCGCCTGGCTCGCCGCCGACCACCCTGAAGAGGACTCTCGGCTCAGTGCGGCGGAGCGCACGTACGTCATCACGAACCGTGCCATCGGTCAGACGGAACGCGGAAACCTTCGAGATGTACTGCTCAACCCCAAGGTATGGCTCTTCGGCGTCATCTACCTGTTGTGGGTCATCGGCCTGTACGGGTTCGGCCAGTGGCTGCCGACCCTGCTCACCGAACTGTCCGGCAGCGGCATTCTCACGGTCGGCTGGCTGACAGCCGTGCCCTACGGCGTCGCCGCAGTGGGCATGTTCCTCAATGCTCTGTACTCCGACCGCAAACCGCAGCAACGTACCCTTTTCGTGGCATGGCCGATGCTGCTGGCCGGAGTGGCACTGCTGATCAGCCGTGCGCTGGAAAGCAGCCTCAGCAGCAGCCTCGTCCTGCTGTCGATCGCATGCGTCGGGGTGCATGCCTCGTTCGGGCCGTGGTGGGCCTGGGTTCTCAGTTTCGTACCGAATTCCCATGCGGGTACCGCCTCCGGCCTTGTGCTCGCCATCGGCAACTTCGGGGGCATCATCGGACCGGTTCTCGTCGGTGTTCTGGCAGGCGGCGCGGACGTGGCCACGGGCTACTACGTCCTCGGTTACCCCCTCGTGGTGGCCGGACTCCTCGCGCTGCTTCTCGGTCTCCGCAACAAGACCCGGCGCGTGGCTCCTTCCCCTGCTCGTGGAGCGCTCGGCTCGGTCTCTCGCTAGCGGTCAAGTCACCGGAACGGAATGGAATCCCTCATGCACTGGTCACCAACCGCGTTGAGATGGACCGAGTTGGATGCGCGGGCCGTCGACACTGCCCGCGTCCTGGCCGCCGACGCCGTACAGAAGGTCGGCAACGGCCACCCGGGTACGGCGATGAGCCTGGCGCCCGCCGCGTACACCCTCTTCCAGAAGGTGATGCGCCACGACCCCGCCGACCCCGCGTGGACGGGCCGAGACCGTTTCGTGCTGTCCGCGGGCCACTCGTCCCTGACTCTCTACACTCAGCTCTACCTGGGCGGCTTCGGCCTGGAGCTGGACGATCTGAAGGCCTTCCGCACCTGGGGCTCCAAGACGCCGGGCCACCCCGAGTACGGGCACACCAAGGGCGTCGAGACGACGACCGGCCCGCTCGGCCAGGGGGTCGCGAACGCGGTGGGCATGGCGATGGCGGCCCGCTACGAGCGCGGCCTGTTCGACCCGGAGGCCCCGGAGGGCGAGTCGCCCTTCGACCACTTCGTCTACTGCATCGCCGGTGACGGTTGTCTGCAGGAGGGCATCTCGGCCGAGGCCTCGTCGATGGCGGGTCACCAGAAGCTGAGCAACCTGGTCCTGCTGTGGGACGACAACCACATCTCGATCGAGGGCGACACCGAGACCGCTGTCTCCGAGGACGTCGCCGGGCGGTACGCGGCGTACGGCTGGCATGTGCAGCGGGTGGAGCCCAAGGAGAACGGCGACCTCGATGTGGCCGCGCTGTTCGCGGCGATCGAGAAGGCCAAGGCGGTCACCGACAAGCCGTCCTTCATCGCGATGCGCTCGATCATCGCCTGGCCCGCCCCGAACGCCCAGAACACGGAGGCCGCTCACGGCTCGGCTCTGGGTGAGGAGGAGGTCGCGGCCACCAAGCGGGTCCTCGGCTTCGACCCGGAGCAGCACTTCGAGGTGGCGGACGAGGTTCTCGCCCACGCCCGCGAGTTGGGTGAGCGCGGACGTGAGGCGCGTGCCCAGTGGGAGAAGCAGCTCCAGGAATGGCGCACCAACAACCCCGAGCGCGCCGAGGAGTTCGACCGGATCTCCGCGGCCCAGCTACCGGAGGGCTGGGAGGCGCACCTGCCCGTCTTCGAAGTCGGCAAGGGCGTGGCCACGCGTGCCGCCTCCGGCAAGGTCCTCCAGGCCCTCGGCGCGGTCATCCCCGAGCTGTGGGGCGGCTCAGCCGACCTGGCCGGCTCCAACAACACCACCATCGACAAGACGAGTTCCTTCCTGCCCAAGGGCAACCCGCTGCCGGAGGCGGACCCGTACGGCCGCACGATCCACTTCGGTATCCGCGAGCACGCGATGGCCGCCGAGATGAACGGCATCGCGCTGCACGGCAACACCCGTATCTACGGCGGCACGTTCCTCGTGTTCTCCGACTACATGCGCAACGCCGTCCGGCTGTCCGCGCTGATGCAGCTGCCCGTCACCTATGTCTGGACGCACGACTCCATCGGCCTCGGCGAGGACGGCCCGACCCACCAACCGGCCGAGCACCTGGCCTCGCTGCGCGCGATCCCGGGCCTGAACGTGGTCCGTCCGGCCGACGCCAACGAGACGGTCATCGCCTGGCGCGAGATCCTGGGGCGCTACACCAAGGAGTTCGGCAAGGGCGCCCCGCACGGCCTGGCGCTGACCCGGCAGGGCGTGCCCACCTACGAGCCCGACGAGGACGTGACCAAGGGCGGTTACGTCCGCTTCGACGCCGAGGGCGGGACGCCGCAGGTCATCCTCATCGCGACCGGCTCCGAGGTGCACGTCGCCGTCGAGGCGCGTGAACGGCTCCAGGCCCAGGGCGTGCCGACGCGGATGGTGTCCATGCCGTGCGTGGAGTGGTTCGAGGAGCAGGACCAGGGGTACCGGGACAGCGTCCTGCCGCCTGCGGTGAAGGCGCGGGTCGCGGTCGAGGCCGGGATCGGACTGACCTGGCACCGTTACGTCGGGGAAGCGGGCCGCATCGTTTCGCTGGAGCACTTCGGTGCTTCGGCGGACGGCAATATCCTCTTCCGCGAGTTCGGCTTCACTGCCGAGAACGTCGTATCGGCCGCCCTCGCATCCCTACGCCAGGGGGCCACGTCATGACAGACGCACTCAAGCGCCTCTCCGAGGAAGGCGTGGCGATCTGGCTGGACGACCTGTCGCGCAAGCGGATCACGTCCGGCAACCTCGCCGAGCTGATCGACCAGCAGCACGTCGTGGGCGTCACCACCAACCCGTCGATCTTCCAGAAGGCGTCAGCCGCTCCCTGATCGAGTCGAAGCGCCCGGGCGCCGTACTCATCAACACGGCCCGGGGTGCGGTCATCGACCAGGACGCGCTCACCGACACCGCCCGGCCGGCCGCATCCGTGCCGTCCTCGACGTCACCGACCCTGAAGTCCTGCCGCCCGAGCACCCGTTGTGGGACTGCGACAACGTTCTCATCATTCCCCACCTCGCCGGATCCCAGGGCAACGAATGGGGGCGCCTGGCCGAGCACGCCGTCGCCGAGATCGCCCGCTGGGCCTCCGGGGGCGGCTTCCTGCATCCCGTACGACGCGAGAAGCTGGCGTACACGGCGTGACCGTAGCCGCCGGGGGGAACGCCGCGGTGGGCCTACGCGTGTCGGGGATCTTGTTCGCCCGCCCCTTCCCGTTGCTGCTGGGCAGTGCCCTTTCCGGCAGAGGCTGGGCGGGGGGTGGACCGGGCGTACCAGCTGGCGAGAATGCGCAGCTTTTCGAGGTCGTCGTCGGTTTTGCCGGCGTAGACGAAGAGGATCTGGTCGGGGTCGCCCGGCAGGGAGAGTGCTTCGTAGGTGATGTCGACGCGGCCGACGACGGGGTGATTGAACCGCTTGCTGCCCCAGGTGCGTTCGACGACGGTCCGCTCGGCCCACCAGGTGCGGAACTCGGGGGATGCGGAGCGCAGTTCGGCGACGAATTCGGCGATCTGCGGGTCGTTCGGGTTGCGGCCGGCCTCGGCGCGCAGCACACCGACGACCTCGGAGGTGACCTGCGCCCAGTCGAGGTACAGGGAGCGGGCGGCGGGGTCGAGGAGCATCCAGCGCAGTAGGTTGCGCTCGCCGGGCGGGCGGTGGTTGAACGGGGTGAACAGGGCGTCGAGAAGGTCGTTGGAGGCCAGGACCTCGTTGCGGCGGCCGAGGACGAAGGCGGGCTGGTCGTGCAGCCCGTTCAGCATGCGCAGCAGATCGGGCCGTACCTGCTGGGGCGGCGCCTCTTCCGTGCCGCGGCGGGGCTGGGGGCGCAGCAGGTCGCGCAGGTACTGGGTCTCGGCCTGGGTCAGCTGCAGGGCCTCGGCGATGGAGAGGATGACGCCTTCGGAGGCGCTGGTGAGCCGTCCCTGTTCCAGGCGGGTGTAGTAGTCCACGCTGACTCCGGCGAGCTGCGCGACCTCTTCGCGGCGCAGGCCGGGTACCCGCCGGCCCGGGTAGTTGGCCAGACCGACCTGGGAGGGGCGGACCGCGTCACGCCGGGTGCGCAGGAACTTCTTGATCTCCTCGGCATTGTTCGCCATGCCTGCCAGTGTTCCCCGGCTCGCGGCGGGGATCCACTGGCCTGGGGGGGAAGGTTTTTCCCCGGCAGCAACGGCCCCCGTTCACGGCTTGGTTTGCTGCTTCACGGCGTGCATCAATGGTTGAGCGGCCATCGCAGCGACCTTCGAAAGGTCCGCGGCCCGCCTGCCGTGTGCTGGTCCGGGCGCCGGGGCGGGCGTCGCTTTCCCCCGTACACCGCACCCCCCTTCGACGTCACCTGTGGTGATCGCCGTGGAGCGGGTGCGCCCAATCTGAGGAAGATCCGCATCGTGACTGTTCAGCAGAAGGTCTGGTTCATCACCGGCTGCTCGACCGGCTTCGGCCGCGCTCTGACCCAGGAGGTCCTCGCCGCCGGCCACCAGGCAGTCGTCACCGCTCGCAATGTCGCCCAGGTCCAGGATCTCGTCGAGTGCAACGACCAGGCGCTGGCTCTGGCCCTCGACGTCACCGACGCCGCTCAGGTCAGGGAGGCCGTCGAGGCCGCGGAGAAGCACTTCGGCGGCATCGATGTGCTGGTCAACAACGCCGGCATCGGCTACTTCGCCGCCGTGGAGGAAAGCACCGACGACGAGATCCGCCGGATCTTCGACATCAACGTCTTCGGTCTGTCCGACGTCGTCCGCGCTGTCCTGCCGGGCATGCGGGCGCGCCGCTCGGGAGCGATCGTGAACTTCTCCTCCATCGGAGGACTGCGTGCCTTCCCGGCCGTCGGCTATTACGCCGCCACCAAGTTCGCCGTCGAGGGACTGACTGACGCGCTGCGCCAGGAGGTCGCCCCGCTGGGCATCACCACGCTGCTCGTGGAGCCCGGCCCCTTCCGCACCGACTGGGCCGGCCGGTCCGCCAACGAGACGCTGCCCGAGCGGGAGATCGCCGACTACGCCGACACGGTCGGCGCGACGCGTGCCGCGTTCCGCGCGGACGCCGGCAAGGAGCCCGGCGACCCGCACGCCGCCGCCCGCGCGATCATCACCGCCCTCGCCGCCGACACCCACCCCCAGCGTCTGCTGCTGGGCGCCCCGGCGTACGGCATGGCGATCGAGCAGCTGGAGTCGATGCTCGCCGAGATCCGCGCGAACGAGGCACTGACGAAGTCGGCCGACTTCGACGCTTCCGCCGCCTGACCCAGCGACAGCATCCGCCGGCCGGCGACAACGCCGTACCCCTGACCCTGTCGCCGGCCGGCGGGCCCGGGCAGCTGCGCTGCCCGCCCAGTACCCCGCACGGAAGGCCCACCGACCCGAGCCGCCCCCGCAGCCGAGACCCTGCGGGTGCTGCGGCACTGGATGGCCCACGGGGTGCGGATCTTCCGGGTCGACAACCCACACACCAAACCCGTCTCTC